>NZ_SSXS01000014.1:3383-109955 GCF_004832235.1 Methylophaga sp. SB9B | reverse complement strand
CGGCCCGCATAAGTACCGCCATCATACTGATGCCGAACTCATGTTTGAGCATAAACAATTCTCGCCATTCAATAGCGCTTCGACGATTGCCTAAATGTTGGTATAAAGCTTCACGTGGTAGCAGGAAAGCCCCGGCAAAATGATTGCAGGCTTTTTCTTCTTCCATATCATCAGCAAGCCGACCTTTCAGTATCAAATGTCCCAACTCGTGGGCAAGAGTAAAGCGTTGTCGATCTCCAGGCTGATGAGCTGAAATCACCACAATGGGCGTTTTATCAATTTTTCCTGCCAAACCATCAAATTTTTTCTTTGACTCAATATCCGTAACAATAATCATCACACCTTGAGATTCTAGGGTATCTATCATGTCTGAAATTGGGTTTAAACCTAACGACCAGGATGAACGTGTCTGATTGGCTAGCATTTCGATATCTTCAGACGAATGAATTTTTTCTGGTAAGTCATTCGGTATTGAGAATTCAGGTACGGGTTTAACTGAATCGGGATATAAGTCTAATAGTTCTTTCCAGCGTTCAGCTTGCTCCAGCACATCACCATTTATTTGGTCTAATAGTTTCTGTGGTGTATTAGCGTGTTTGCGATATTCAACACCTTTCAGGTCAACTTTGACAGGACGAAAGAAGTACTCTGAACGAACATTCAAGGCTTGAGCTATTTTTAATAATTTTGAAGAGGATGGCATGTTTTCGCCATGCTCATACTTCTTGATAGCGTTAGCAGAAATGCCGACTTCATCGGCAAGTGCTTTCATTGATAGCCCAGCAGCTTTTCGGGCTCGAACAAGACGTTCCCCAAACATTGCCGCTCTCCTTAAAAAATTACACAAGGTTTATAAAATTTAAAATAGTTTACAAATTGTAAACCTTGAGGGTACATCTGTCGAGTATCCACCATTGCTAATGATTCTCAGCTATCCATATGGATTTAAACGAAATTAAATATATAAAGTAGATAAATTGAAGGACGGGCAGTATAGAGGAAAATGTAAAAAATTATGTTCCAGGCCTAGCTGAAGGTATTTATGTCGAATTGTGAATTAAAGGTGTTTGAGGCCAAACTAAAGATTTTAATCAGACGTATTTATGGCCACGGATAGTCGGCCACTTCTTTGCCTTCTTTTTTATATTGCTCAGCAATTTCCCTGCGGTAGCTGACCACGTCAGCAATATCTATGGCACGAAGTTGGTTCACTTCTTCCTTGGTAAATGGGGTGTAATCTGCAGTTTTATCGCCCCAAAGCTCGACGATGTAATTCATTACTTCGGCGATTTCGGTTGAATTTAAGCCAGAGCTGGCTACGCCTGGAACATGCATCAGATAGGTACGGCCTTTGGTGTCTGAGGTGAAGGCATTTATTAATTGTAACGGTGGGATACCGCCGGCTGCTGAACCTGTGCCATCCATTGCATGACAGCCGGCACATTTTAAGATGTAGCTGTTGGCGGCATTGTAACGAGCCGGTTCAGCAAGCACGGGTGAAATTGAAGGAATGGCTGTTAACGCCATTAACCAACATAACAACCTGATGCGTTTGCCCGTCATATTACTTTTGTTCGCGTATCGCACGCAGCTCTTTGTGCGACAGCGGCGTGGCTTTCAATTTGTCGATGAGGGCAGCATCCGGTACTGCGTCACTTCCGTTTAAGGTGGTGAGAACATACTCCGCTATTTTGACCAATTCCTCACTTTCAACCATCGATTGGGGCGGCATGACCATGGCTTGATATTTGATACCGTCAACCGTAATGGTCCCGCTCAATCCTGCTGTCATGACACCAGCAATATATTCATTACCTTTTGAACCTAGCCGTTCCCATAACTCAGCGTTTTGCAGTGGCGGTGCCAAGCCCGGTATGCCGACGCCAGCATCGCCATGACATGCAGCACAGGTATTCGTGAACAAATCTGCACCGCTTACTTCTGCTGCCCAAATGTTTGGCGAAGTAGTGATCAGTACCAATGCTGAAGCAACAGCATGCCGAAAGTGTTTTCTGTTATTCATCTACGATACCGACTAGCAGGGCGACTGTGCAGTAATAGCCTTTGTTGTCATTGGCCATACACCAGTTAATATCGTTATGCAGGCCCATCCGATATCCCGGCCGTTCGTCTTGGCTGGTAAAGCAGAAGGTACTGCCGACCAGAGCTGCTTTACCACAGCAATCATTGTAAGAAACCAGGTAATCCTTGCCGTCATCCGGATTAAGGCAAGTACCCACCCATGCGACTTTTGAGGCATCTGAGCCGGGAGGACATGAGGTGTTTGTGCCACCGGAGTCATTACATAACGTGCCATCTAACGCGCAGTAACGCCAATAATCGCAGGAAGTTTCATCAAATACAGAAGATCCATCCGAGGCATAAGCCTTACCCATTGAGCGATCAAACGGTAATACTGGAAACAAGGCACTGGCCACCATTAAACCGCCGACCTTCGACAAAAATCCTCTTCGGCCATGCGTCTCTGCACTTTTACGGGCTTGCTTTTCTGCACGGCTATCCAGCATTTGGAGCATTTTTTCAAGTTTAGTGAACATGGATGTCTCCTTGGTCTAAATGGTTATTTCTTAACTAATCGTGTGTTGCTTAGCTAATTCTTGAATAGAAGCAAAGCCCGTTTCAGCTGCATTAAATAAGCTGTCGAGTTGTTCGCGGGTGTTGACCAAACCTTTGGCGAGCACCACACCTTCATTGTTAAGCAGCACAGCGAACGGCAGGCGTGAGACACGATAGGTCGTGCCTAATGGCTGAGACAGCACATAAGGAAAATTGGTGATGGCGTGTTTTTGAATGAACTCGAGGTGTTTGGTGGCTTCACCGTCGCTGGCTAACACGATATTGAGCCAGCTACCTTCAGCGCTTTGAATCGATTTAATTGCTGGTAACAGCTTGTTACAAATCGGGCAGGTTGGGGATAAGAAAAACACCAAAGTGCTTTTATCACCTTTATAGCCAATCTTAACGTCACCGCCATTTAAGCTGGTTAAATCAAAGCTCGGGCTGGCAGCACCAATTTGTGGGCCAGAATCGTTAATCATCGCGCCGATAGGCGAGATCCGTTCAAACAAAATGCCGATTTGCCGAGCCATGGCAAACACCATAATCGTCAGTACAATCACGATGATGGAGAGAAGCGCGACGAGAAAAATCAGTGTATTAATCATGATGTTGTTACCGATTTAAAGTTTGTGAGTGGTGGAAGTTGGCCAGCAGTTTTTCAGCGATGATGAACATGAGAAACAGCAAAGCACCACAACTAACCGATACGAAGGTATCGATCATGTTTATGTCGGTGGGGTGGGCGAACAGAGCCGGTAACGCTATCAATATAATCAGGCCGTTCCGTAGCACCAGGTCATAAGATAAAAACATCACTGGACCACCACAGCCACACTCAATCTGCGTATTGCCGCGGCGGATATTAATCAGCATTGCCAGGGCGTAGATGGATAACAGAGCAATGGCTGCCACAGTGGCAATTCCATTAAAGGCTGGAATGATTAAGCCCAAACTAATGGCAATCTCCAGGCCAATCAGGCCGTAAGTTGTGGCTTTAACCGATTGTTCTGGGACGAGATCGTAATTGTTTACGTAACCGGAAAAGCGATCTACATCCAATAATTTGTGCAATACGGAAATAACAAACAGCAGCACCAGAAAGGTGGTGCCGGTTATCGCCGTCAGATGCACTAGCTGATCGACATTCATTTGTCAGCAATCCAGACGATGTCGTAATGGCCAACATCTTCGGCAATGTCTTCTTGCAGAGTAGCTGCAAAGTCGGCTTTAGGATCGATGGTGAAGCGATAAACCACGCCAAGCTCAGAGTCATGAGCAAATAAAATAGGATCTTTACCATCGGTAACGGCAAGTGAAGAGATACCGGAATCTTCTATATCAACCGGCATGCGTGAAACCACTTTTTTACTATCGAGGCTGATAGTCCAGATTTCTTCTGCACCATTTTTATGACTGCCGTTATAGGCCTCAGAATGCATTGTCATAAAGACCACATTATTGGCTTTGTTATACGTCATAACCGCGACGCCGCCCGGAGCCCATTCACCTTCAACGCCTTCTACATAAGAAAATTTATCAACCAGACTAGGTTTTTCATCAGCATCAGAAACGCGGTACAGATTACCGTTGAAAGAGGTGAGAACAAGATCGTTATCTACACGTAAAACATGCACATAAACGGGGTCATCATCTGCATCAAATACTTTGGCACTTTTAACCGGATTGTTAACTTTGCCATCGGCTGAAAACGAATAGCTAGTGACCGTACCATCACCACATAAACTGCTAAAGCGATTGCCTTCTAAAGCAGGGTAGATGCCGATGCAACCCGGGTGAGGGATTTCAGTTAGAACTTCGCCTGCTTCCATATCCACCACAGTAACCGAGGTGGCCGGAGTGGCATTTTGTACGTAGGCATATTTACCATCAGCTGAAAATTCAAGATAACTCAGCTGTGGAGCGGACTGAGCCATTTTCGGCGACAGGATGATTTCACGTGTTTTGACTAAGCTCTTGGCATCAAATTCTTCCAAAACTGCTTCTGTCGGGCCGGACATAATTCGCTTGGCATACACCGAAGCGAGGTAAGCAGACTTGCCATCTTTACTCATGGCAAATTGAGAGACCACGCCAGCGCTCAGGCTGCCTTTAATCGATGTGAGATCTTCGGCGGATCGAATATGCACCCAGCTGGCACCATCCCAACTTTGATCCAAAACAAAAATACTCGGGCCGGGGGCAATGCTTGGTTCCACGGTTAATACTTCAGGGACGAACTCATCTTCTGCATAACTAAACGTGGTGCTTATTGAGCCTATTAAGCCCAAGCTAAGCATCAACACACTTTTATAGCGCATGATTTATCTCCCAATTAACTGAAAATGATGATTTTTATTGGGATGAGCACTAAATATGCCAATGTGTTCAGCTTGGATTTTCTTAAGATGAAATATCTATAACAAACTGATTTTTAATAAGATAATTTATATTTTGGATTACATAGTCTTTTTTCCTGCAAGGACGGAAGACATTTTTATGCTTTATTAATGTGCATCAAGCGAAAGTCATGCACTTTTTTTGGTGGCAGGAACTGCACTAAATGCAGTTTGGACACTAAACTGTCGAGAGCGAGACCCATTAAAGATAGAAACTGTAAATGATTACCTGTTATCTCAATTATTTTTGAGTAACTTCTTAATACAGAATGCTCCTGCTGATTTATCATGTGAAAGATGACTAGCCCACTTTTATTTCTATTTGCCACTGTAATATTGTTGTTAACGCCTGGCCCGACCAATACCTTGTTATGGGCTTCCGGGGCAGTGGTGGGCGTACGTCGATCCTTGCCACTGTTGATAGGGGAATTATTGGGCTATCTCAGCGCAATTCTGCTGATTCTGATTATTTTTGAACCGATCATTGAGCAGTTTCCTTTGTTTCAGCCGCTGCTAGCTGTGATCCTTGGCCTATATATTATTTATTTGGCTATCAGCATGTGGCGCCGAGCCGACCATATCAGTGCCACAGCTGAGCTGATCACCTTTAAAAAAATCTTTCTAGTGACGTTTTTAAACCCAAAAGCCTTTGTGTTTGCCTTAACGCTTATCCCTATTGGCCATAATCAGATGCATTGGTATTTTGTCGCTTTGGCCGCAAGCATCATGTTTATTGGTTTGAGCTGGGTAGTGTTTGGCTACCTTGTGGGATCAGTCGCTGGGCAACACAACTTAAAGCTGTTCAATCGGTTTTCAAGTGTCATGTTGACTGGGTTTGCAGGATTTATCGTGATATCGGCGTGGCAATAAAATTTGGTTTAACACGCAATTAAAATGGATTTAGGTAAGCGAGTGGCAAAAAGGAGCACCACCCCATGACAGAGTTAAATTCCAACGAAGGAACACATCGCAATCAGCGGTTAGCAGCGAGGCTGGTCGCTCTAATAGTGCTCTGGTTAGTGGTTATTGCGATTTACCAAGTATATAAACCGTTGCCTCATGGTTTGGATTTTTCGCCCGCGGAGCGATCTGCTACTGAAGTTCAGTTTCTGGCTGACCGGACATATACCAATGCTGATGGCGAACGCAGATGGATCAGCAAATATTTGATGCCGTGCTGGAGATGATTGCCGGTGCCCGTCGTTTGGTGCTGGTGGATATGTTCCTATTCAATGATTTTCAGGGACAAGTTGCAGAGACGCATCGTAACTTATCTGACGAATTAACCGATGCACTGATTGCCCAGAAACAACGCTACCCGGAACTGGATATATGGGTGATCACTGATCCGCTTAACAGTGTTTATGGCGGGCTTCCTTCCCAGCATTTTGAGCAACTGGAAGCGGCCGGTATTCCAGTTACTTTGACCGATTTGACTCGCTTGCGTGATAGCAACCCGGCATATTCTGCTATCTGGCGTTTATTTATCCAGCCCTTTGGCAATAGCGAGGGCAAGCTGTTGCCCAATCCTTTTGGCGAGGGTCGAGTTTCACTGCGTAGCTATCTTGCGATGCTGAATTTTAAAGCCAACCATCGCAAACTGATCATTTCTGATGACGCTCATGAACTGACGGCGTTGGTTACCTCAGCTAACCCTCATGATGGCAGTAGTGCACATGGCAATGTGGCGTTACGTTTTCATGGCGATGCAGCCTGGGATTTGTTTGAAAGCGAAGCGGCCGTGTTGAAGTTTTCTGGCGAACCGGTTCCGATACCGGAGTTGGTGCAAATATCCAATTCGGCAACCAACGAGCTTACTGTTCAAGTGGTCACTGAACGGGCTGTTGAGCGGGCGGCCTTAGATCTGATTGATAAAGCCAAACCCGAAGAGCAACTGGACATGGCGATGTTTTATTTGTCTGACCGACAGATTGTGAAAGCTCTGAAACGAGCAGCTGAGCGGGGCGTGACGTTACGGGTATTACTCGATCCCAACAAAGATGCATTTGGTCGGGAGAAAAACGGTGTGCCCAATCGTCCGGTAGCACATGAATTGATGCAAGCCGGCATTACGGTGCGTTGGTGCGATACTCATGGCGAGCAATGTCATGCCAAATGGTTGATGCATCGTGATGCTGGTGCGCAAACAACGATGTTGCTTGGCTCTACCAACTTTACCCGACGAAATCTGCATAACCTCAATCTGGAAACCAACGTGATCCTGCGTGGCTCTGCTGATGCTGAACCTATACAACAAGCTGAGCAGTGGTTTGAAGAGCGTTGGAACAATCTGAACGATCGTAACTACAGTGTCGACTACACCACCTATGCCGATGAAAGGCTTTGGCCGCGTATGCTTTATCGCTTTATGGAAGCGACTGGCCTAAGCACTTTTTAACGTGATTTTAGAATGCATGCGAAAAATCATCGTGATTAACATCAGTTAACGCGTCGGTTGGAACAATCTGTCACTTTTATTCTCTATGTTTTATGTCGAAATAATTTTCAGAAACCTTAATTAACCCAAGGAGACGTTATGGATATCGACTTTACGAGTGATTATGTGGTGAATGACAACGATGTGACGTTTTTTGCCATTGTGGATAAGCAAACGGTGGCATGTATTGTTTCAAAAGAGCTTTGCTTGAGCTGACTACCCCTGACGATGAAGATGATGCTGAGACGTTGTTTCTCGATCATCAATATAAGTTTGAAGAGATTGCTGAGGGCATGATTCGCAATCATCAAGCGGTGGATGGTGAAGTGCATATCACGAGTACCGAGCTTTTATAAGGCTTGGCTAAACCCTTCTTTCATCGGCGTTGTTGACTCTCACAGCTTATAAATGCAGCTTTATATAAATGAAAGTTATATAGTGGCTATGAAATCGCGCCTGATTGAATTTACCGTTCAATAGACTTTTCAGGCTCCATCCGAACAATGAGAGGCTGACGATGAAATCACTACCAGACACTGTTGTTTCCTATAAACGCACCCCTGAGTTTGATGAGGAGTCAATTCCTGAAGGTTTGTTAAAGAATCATCAAACTAAAGCTGATGTTTGGGGAAAAATCGTCGTATTGAGCGGACATCTGCTTTACACCATTCATGAGCCGTTTGAAGAAATTACTTTGGATATCAATACCTTTGGTGTGGTTGAGCCAACTGTTTTACATCAGGTGAAACCTGTTGGTTCCGTGCGGTTTTATGTAGAGTTTTATCAGTAACACAAGTTAGATAGGGGCTTTCAGGCTTTGTTTATTTTGAGCCTGTTTTTGCCCTGACCATCCGCTCGAATCGGCATGACATGCACTAAACTCAAATCCAAGCGGATCCCGAGCTTGGTTCCAACAGGCAGGTTTTTGCGAAAGGAACCCGATAAGGTCAACACAAATTCAGCTCCGGCTACTTCTTCAATAGTTAATGTCAGCAGGTTGATTTCACCTAAATGTCTGGATTCCGTCACTTCGGCATGAAAGTCATTCTGTTGAGCAATTTCATTTTTTTTAATCAAGCTGATGCCATCACTTGGAATTACCCAGTTGACGGGCTGACCTTCAGGTAATCTACCCTTATCACGCACTTGTAAAACAGGTTGTTGGGCAACGCTTAAACCTTGCCCTTTCCAACGCAATAACCCTTGCCCGGATTGCTCTGATGGTCCAATCCATTCCCCCAGAAAACGATTATGTATACCGACCAGATCAGCCACTCGAGCATTACGTGGTGCATTGTAAATATCCGACGGCGTGCCTTGCTGCAGAATTTGGCCGTTATCGATCACAACTAATTGATCAGCCAACATTCGCGCTTCGTTTAAATCATGGGTGACTAAAATAATCGGAATGGCTAATTCACGACGTAAATCTGCCAGCAATCGATAAAGACTTTGACGATTCATCTGATCTACTGCTGAAAAGGGTTCATCCAATAGCATCAATTTGGGTTCACGGGCTAATGCTCGGGCAACGGCGACACGTTGTTGCTGACCGCCCGATAAATCTGCTGGTTTACGGTGTTGTTCTGCATCAGTTAACCCCACGTGATCCAGCCAGCGTTTAGCTTGTTTTATCCGTTCAGCTTTGGGCAAATGCAACAGGGGTAATGACACATTTTCAATCGCATCAAAATGCGGCATCAGCGTGTAGTTTTGAAACACCATGCCGACATGACGACTTTGAGGAGAAAGACAAATATTCTGCTCGGTATCGCACCAGACTTCGTCGCCGACAATTACTTTGCCCTGCTGCGGTTGCATTAAACCTGACAACATCCGTATTAATGAGGTTTTGCCTGCTCCTGACGGGCCGACCAATGCTAATAACTGCCCGGATTCACATTGAAAGTAGCCTTTTATCGGCATCGGCAATGTTTGTTCAATCGAAACCTGCAGGGCCGGAGAATGTTGCGTCATCGTTTAACCGCCAATCGTGCCGAAGCAAAAAATGACGCGACTACTGCGGTCAACGACAAGAGCAATAACATCATCGCCATTTGATTTGCCCCGTCGAGATCAAATGACTGCACTCGATCATAAATCGATATGGCGATGGTTTTGGTTTCACCGGGAATACTGCCACCGACCATTAAAACCACACCAAACTCGCCCATGGTGTGTACAAAGGTTAAAACCATGCCGGATAAAATACCGGGCCAGGCCAATAGCACTTCAATACGCCAGAAGCTTTGCCATTTGCTTAAGCCACTGACCGCAGCAGCTTCGCCTAATTCCCTAGGGATAGATTCAAAGGCACGTTGAATTGGTTGTACCAGAAACGGGATATTAAAAATCACCGAGGCAATCACCAAACCTAAAAAATTAAAGGTCAGTTGAAAGCCAAAAGTCTCGGCGAACCATTGGCCAAACGGTGAGCCACCGCCCATAGAAACCAGCAGGTAATAGCCTAAAACCGTCGGGGGTAATACCAATGGCAAAACCACTAGGCCTTCTATCCAGGCTTTATAACGAACCTCGGTATGTGCCAGCCAACGACCTAGTAACAGGCCAAACGGCAGCAAAATCAGCAAGGTTACAAAAGCCAGTTGCAGCGAGAGTATTAACGCCTGCCAATCCATTTTAAAGTCGCTTTAAGTTAGGCATCGGGCATCGCAAAGCCATAACGCACCATGATGTCTTGTGCTGGTGGTGTGGCGAGAAAATCATAAAATTGTTGTGCGGCTGATGGCGCGTCTTTTATCACCACCATGCGTTGAATAAGTGGCTGATGCCAGTGTTCGGGGATCAATTCAAACTCACCTAATTTGGCAACTTGTGGGGCAAGTGCAAGAGATAACGCAATAATGCCGCCTTGGGTGGATCCAGAAGTGGCAAACTGGGCGGCTTGAGAAATATTTTCGCCATAAACCAGCTTTGTTTGAATGCTCTGCCACAGCTCGGCATATTGCAAAGCTTCCATTGCCCGCGTTCCATAGGGAGCATGTTCAGGGTTAGCGATAGCGAATTTCTGTAATCGACCATCTTTTATAGCCTTGGTTAAATCAGTCAGTTCGCCATCGGCTTTTAACGGAGATTGATGCGGCACCATAATGCCAATGCGGCCAATAGCGTAGATGCGACCTTGATCTTGAGTTTTACCGGCTTTAGCTAATTCAAATACAAAATTTTCATCTGCTGACATAAACACATGAAATGGCGCGCCTTGCAGGATCTGGGTTTTGAAGTTGCCGGACGAACCGAACACTAAACGTAGTTGCTGACCGGTTTGCTGCTCAAATAAAGCGGCGACTTCTTCGATTGCAAATTTGAGATCGGATGCCGCTGCTACCGTAGCTCTTTCAGCCATAGCCTGGGTCGAAAGCAGTACGATAAAAAAACTGGCAATTAATTTAAAAGGCTTCATGGTGTCCTGACTAATGGGGCTGCTTTCGTTAGGCCTGTTGAGACATAACGCTCAATATAATGCATGTGATTTATGACAACAACTTTGCGAAGGATTGAGACTAATCGGTTAAGGCGCGAACGGCGGCTAATTCTTCGGTGGCTTGTGCATTAAGGCGTGTTTCAAGAGCATCATACTTCTCTACCAGCTGCTGGCCGAGAAGGGTTAACGAAGTGCCACCGCCACCTTTTCCTCCACTGGTGGTTTCAACCACCGGTTTACCAAAACCCTGATTCAGCGAATCAATCAGCGCCCAGGCTCTTTTATAAGGAATACTGAGTTTTCTTGCTGCTGCAGCAATCGATTTCAGTTCCGCGATAGCTCGTAATAAATCGATCTTGCCAGGACCAATAGCCAAGCCTTTGCCCAGATATATTCTGGGACGTACTAGAATGACATTATTTGTTTTGGGTGTTGATTGCATAGCGCTAGCCTAAACAAAAGCGTAGGTGAAGGCCAGAGCCTTTGTCACTCTCTAACCAGAGCTAAATGTATGTTAAAGCCAAGCTGATTTTTCTGGTCTTTAATAGACATTGTTGTTGGGTGGTAAACCGCTGATAATGGCGACATGGGGCTTGTTTATCTTTTAGCGCCACAACAAAGGCGGCTTTAAAAAATAACCAAGCCCTCATTAACATGGAGATAACAATGAAAATAATTGCTTTGATCGTTAGTTTGTCAGTAGTCGCTTTAGTTTCCGGCTGTGCAGTCAAAACTACAGGAGTAAAAAAAGTCGGCCCGGATACCTATACGGTTTCTGCTGACCATGTGAACGCAACACCCGCTAAAGCTTCTGTATTGGATCAAGCTGGTGAATATTGTGCCAGTCAGGGTAAAGAACTGTTGGTCACTAAAATCTTAAAACGTCAAAAAGTAAAATATTTTTACGATGCAACGTTCCTGTGTCTGGATAAAGGTGACCCACGTCTGGTCAGCCCAGAATATGAAACAACAGTTGAGCCTAGATAATTACCTAAATCGTTGATCAAAACTAAACCCGGTAGTGAAGTGACTGCCGGGTTTAGTTATTTAAAAACCTGAGTTTGATGTCTGTTAACGACGGCTATTAGCAATATGCTTTAGAGTTGTTTAAGGTTGATTGAAGCAAATCCCTCTATTGCCTCTTCATTTACATTTCTTCATGCCGGTCCGCTTGCATCCACTCACCCTGAATCGGAGTGTTTTATATGCCGATAAACCCCATCAATATTGTTCTTTGGCTAGTGCTTTATTTGGTGATCGCTTTGCTGCCGATGATGATCGCCATGGGCATTGATCGCCCGGAGCCACGAGATCTCATGGTTGAAATGGGATCAATGCTCGGCTTATTAGGACTGGGCATGCTGGCAACTCAATTAATTATTTCGGGTAGACATCGCTGGTTTGCCGGCAATGTCGGGCAAGACAATTTGCTGCAGTTTCATCGACGCACCGGCATTGCTGCGTGGTTATTTATCCTGGCACATCCGGTGTTATTAATTGCTGGTGATCAGCAGTTTATTGCCTGGTTAGATCCGCGAGAAGACTGGCTCCGTGCAAGTGGTGTGATTGCATTAGCTTTGGCAGTGACGGCATTAATTATCAGTTCGTTATGGCGAAAAGAACTTGGTTTGCAATATGAAACATGGCGAACCGTTCATGCGAGTTTGTCGTTATTCGTGGTGGCCGGTGGGTTAGGACATGCCTTGATGGGCAAGCACCATACCGAAGGTTTATTAACTCAAGCCTTGATTATTGCTGTGATCGCGATTCCGTTATTACTATTACTGGAAACACGTTTATGGCGACCTTATCAGTTACAAAAACGACCTTGGCGGGTGGTTAAGTCTGATGAAATGAGAGCGGATTCGAACGACTTGATTTTAGTCGCAGACGGTCATTCGGGAATGAAATTTAACCCTGGCCAATTTGTCTGGCTGACGATGGGGGATTCACCGTTTTCGACACAACAACATCCGTTTTCAATGGCATCAAGTGCAACAAATCCAGAAAGATTGGAGTTTGTCATTAAAGAAGTCGGTGATTTCACCCATCATTTATCCAAAGTTAAAGCCGGAGATAAAGCTTTTCTGGAAGGACCATACGGAGTGTTTTCGTTAGATCCTAATGCGAAACGCCGTGCTGTTTTTGTGGTGGGTGGCATTGGCATCACCCCCGTGTTGTCGATGATTCGCAGTCGATTGGCAAAGGAGAATTACACTCCGATGTGGCTGATTTATGCTAATAAGTCAGAAGATGAAATCATTATGCGAGAAACGCTGGAGGCATTTACCCAAAAACTTCCCTTTACATTCGCTCATGTGCTGTCAGATCCTTCTGATGATTGGATGGGAGAAACGGGGTATGTAGATGGTGATTTGCTAGATGAATACCTGCCAGAAGATGCTGACGATATAGATTATTTTGTCTGCGGACCACCACCGATGATGGATCTGGTGGAGCCTGAACTGCAAAAACGTGGTGTGAATGCTCGGCGCATTTATTCTGAACGCTTTGATTTAGTGTAAGGAAATTTTATGTTGCATATATATGCTCGACGAATCGGTAGTGTGGTTTCCGTCGTTTTATTAATCATTACACTAGCAATGGCCTGGCTGTTCGCAGGTTAAAAAATAAGGAAGAAAACCATGATCGTAACGTTTAGTTCGAAAGCCTCAGCGAATATCACGATGTTAGGTGATGTAGCAAAAGATATGCTGAAAATAATGGGCCATAGCGGCACCGTTCCTGGCGCGTTTCAGCCTCAGGATTTGCCACGTGCATTAGAGAATCTACAAAAAGCCGTTGATTCCAGTGCAGCTGCAGATCAAGATCCTGAGGACGGCGAATTCAAACCAGGCCTGTCACAACGTGCATTGCCGTTAATCAATCTGTTAAAAGCAGCAATTGACGCCAATGCCGATGTGATGTGGGACGGTAAATAAGATCTGTCTTTGCATACGAGTTACATCAACTATATTTGCTGGTGGAGAAAGTAACAGATCTATCAAATAGTTTAGATTCGACTGAATTGGGATTTTGTACGGTATGATTCCCCTGAATAAATATGCCGATTGGCTTTCAATCGGCATTCAGACTGGGGAGTTATACAGTGGAACCGGCTTATTTTATTTACGCTTTTGCAGGTGGTTTGCTGGCAATGATTTTGCGCCTGCCACCACTGGCCGGATTTCTTGCAGCAGGGTTTTTACTCAATTATTCAGGCTATGAACTGACCCCGACCCTCAATGCCATCGCCAATCTCGGCGTCACTTTATTACTATTTACCATCGGCCTTAAACTCAATATCCGCACGTTGCTGCAATCCGAAGTATGGGGCGTGGCCAGTTTACATATCACCCTGTCCAGCCTGTTATTTGTATTGATCCTTGGCTTGCTCAAGTTTGGTGGCATTGTGCTGATGCAATCTACCGATTGGACCGCCATCCTTATTTTGGCCTTTGCCTTGTCGTTTTCCAGTACCGTATTTGCCGTCAAACTGCTTGAAGAACGCAGTGAAACCCAATCGTTTTATGGCCGGGTGGCGATAGGTATCTTGATCATGCAGGATATTTTTGCGGTGGTTTTCCTGTCTGCCACCACCGGCAGTCTGCCATCCGTATGGGCTCTGGGTTTATTTCTGCTGATTCCTGCAGCGCCATTTTTACGGAAAATTTTGGACCGCTTAGGTCATGGTGAAATGCAAGTGTTGTTTGGCTTTGTGCTGGCATTGGTGCTGGGTTACAAACTGTTTGAGATGGTCGGGCTGAAAGGCGATCTGGGTGCGTTGATTATGGGGATTCTGCTGGCACCTCATAAAACATCGGCCAGTCTGGCGCGTTCATTATTCAATATTAAAGAACTGTTTCTGGTGGGGTTTTTCCTTTCAATTGGGCTGACCGCATTACCTAGTTGGGAACATGTAGCTCTGGCCGTGTTTTTACTAGTGTTGCTTCCATTGAAAACGGTGTTGTTTGTGCTGATGTTCCCACGTTTTAAATTACGAGTACGTACCTCGGTATTAACCTCAATGACGCTGACCAATTACTCAGAATTCGGGTTGATTGTTGCAGCACTTGCAATGACGCAAGGTTGGTTGAGCAGTGACTGGCTGGTAATTTTGTCGTTATCAGTTGCGATGAGTTTTGTGGTGGCAGCTATTTTGAATAACTATAACGAGCGCCTGTATCAATTAAGCCGAGGTCGATTAGATGAAGTGCCTGCTGCGGATTTACATCCGCATGACAAACCGATTGAGCTGAATGGTGCTCAGGCTGTCATTTTGGGTATGGGCAAGATTGGTCGGGGTACCTATCAACGGTTGCAGGATAAATATAATTTAAATGTGTTGGGTATCGATAACGATCAAAACAAAGTTGAACGTTTAAGCGAGCATTATCAAATCGTTGAAGGCGATGCGGTAGATTCGGATTTCTGGGACAAATTATTGGTGAGCGATCAAGTTCAACTGGTGGTGTTGGCGATGCCACATCATGCCGGGAATGTGTATGCACTTGAACAACTGCGAGGCCGCGATTTTAAAGGCCGTGTGGCGGCCATTGTCGAATATCCCGATGAAGTAGAGCGCTTAAAAGCCTTAGGGGCGGATGAAGTATTTGAAGTATACGAAGGTGCAGGTTTGTCGCTGGCAGACCGAGCGATGCAGGAGGTTTATTAGGTCGTTTTAAAGTTAGTAACATAGGAGAGGAAGTTTAAACTTCCTCTCCAGAATCTGAGCCAGGTTAAAGGCTCGTGTCATATCATTTGAACTGTTAGAAATTGTTTTAAGAACCAGCCAGTTTTTCGTCGAGATGAATTGGTTTATCTTTGTTTTTTCGCTTCAGCTTAGACATAGTGGTTAAAACCCAAACAAAAAATATTGGCACAAACACCACGCCCAAAAATGTCGCACTTAACATTCCACCAATAACTCCGACGCCCAAAGCTTGTTGGCTGGCTGCACCAGCACCACTCGCTAATGCTAATGGCACGACACCTAATATGAATGCCAGCGAAGTCATAGTAATAGGACGAAAGCGGAGTTTTGCCGCTTCAACGGCTGATTCAATAATCGTATGACCCTCAGCCCGTAGCTCTTTGGCAAACTCTACAATCAAAATGGCATTTTTGGCTGACAAACCAATAATGGTGATGAGGCCGACTTTGAAATACACATCATTGGGCATGCCAAGGATTGTTACGGCAAGAACCGATCCTAATGCACCAATTGGCACAATTAACATCACTGAAATCGGTATGGACCAACTTTCGTATAGGGCCACCAGCAAGAGGAATACGACTAAAATCGCCAGTGAGAATAGAAAAGGTGCTTGAGCCCCAGCAGCTTTTTCTTGATAAGAAAGTCCAGTCCATTCAAAGCCAATCCCTTGAGGCATTTCAGAAACAATGCGTTCAATTTCAGCCATCGCTTGGCCTGAACTATAAGTTGGTGCAGCATCTCCAGCAATCCGGACAGATGGATAGCCATTGTAGCGGGCAACTTGTACCTCACCATTTTCCCATTCTGTGGTGACAAAGGCGCTAAAAGGCACTTGCACACCATTGCTATTTTCCACATTTAGCCGGGAAACATGTTCTGGTGTCATGCGTGAGTTAATGTCCGCTTGAATGACGACGCGCTGTAGACGGCCTGTATTGGCAAAATCACTCACAGTGGCTGATCCAAAAGCAGTGGAGATGACATTGTGAATAGATTCTATTTTGATGCCCATGGATTGCGCTTTCTCACGATCGATGTTGATTCTCAATTGCGGAGATTCTGGTAACCCTTCCATCATGGCGTAGGCAATCGTGGGAGAGCTGTTTGCTTTTGCAAGTAATTCGTCTCGAGCGTTTAATAATGCATCGCGTCCTAATCCTGCTCGATCCTGCAAGCGCAAAGAGAAGCCGCCGGAATTACCTAGTCCTTCAATTGCAGGTGCCATCACCGCCATGACGACACCATCACTCACATCGGCAAACTCCTGATTGACCGCGTCAGTTTCATTTTTGGCAGATTGCCATTTATCTCGCTCAGACCATTCTTTTAATGTGGGAAATAAAATGCCAGCGTTATCCCCCATGCCGGAGAAACTAAAGCCCATTACGGAGAACACATCCTGCATTGAATCTCGATCGATTAAAAAGTTTTCCAGTTGCTGAATGGTCGTATCAGTACGCGAATAAGTTGCGCCCGAGGGGAGTTGGACATCCACAATAAAATAACCTTGATCCTCTTCTGGCAAAAAAGACTCTGGCAACTGGCTGTAAAAATAACCTAAGGTGAGAACCAGGCCGAGGTAAATGACCATATATCTTCCGGTTTTTTGCACAAAGTTACTGTTCAACCAGACATATTTTTTAGTGAGCCAACCGAAGGTGTTATTAAACCATCCAAAAAAGCCTTTCTTTTCTTCGTGATGTCCTTTTGGAATAGGTTTTAATAATGTGGCGCATAAGGCCGGTGTCAGGCTAAGTGCGAGAAAACCCGAAAACAAAATTGATACAGCAAGCGCTAGCGAGAACTGTTGGTAAATCACACCAACGGAGCCATCCATAAATGCAAGCGGTAAAAACACGGCTGAGAGTACAAGCGTGATCCCCACAATAGCGCCTGAAACCTGTTTCATCGCTTTTCTTGCTGCATCTTTAGGCGATAAGCCTTCTGTTGCCATCAGGCGTTCAACGTTCTCAACAACGACTATTGCGTCATCGACTAAGATACCAATCGCAAGGACCATACCGAACATGGTCATCATGTTTATGGAGAAACCTAAAAGCGACATCACAGCAAATGTGCCAAGCAAACATACCGGCACAACAATTGTCGGGATCATCGTATAGCGGATATTTTGAAGGAACAGGAACATTACCAGAAACACCAGAACCATGGCTTCAAGCAAGGTATGTATAACCTTTTCAATCGCGACCTTAACGAACAAGGATGTATCGTAGGGAACAGATGCTTCAATATCGCTTGGCAGATTTACCGAGAGCTCCTCAAGGCGCTTTTTTACCGCCTCTACCGTTGCAATTGCGTTTGCACCAGGCGCTAGCTGAACAGCACCGGCGACAGCTTGTTTACCATTCAAGCGGGTTTCAAAATTGTAATCTTGTCGACCGATTTCAAGCTTGGCAACATCAGATAATCGCACAATAGAACCATCTCTATTGGCTCTTAGGATAATTTGTCCAAACTCCTCTGGTGTGTCGAGAGTACCTTTAACGAGCAGTGTTCCAGTGAGCTCTTGTTCAGATAAGCTGGGTCGACCACCAAAACTACCGGCTGGAACTTGCGCGTTCTGTTCGGTGATAGCAGCGGTTATATCTGCCATGGAAATATTAAAGCCTCGCAATTTCTCAGGGTCGATCCATACCCGCATCGCTGCTTCTGAACCGAAATATTGGACCTTTCCGACCCCTGGTACTCGGCGTATTTCATTATTGATTTGGCGTGTTGCTACTTCGGCAAGACCGACAATATCTTTGTCAGTATCATCACCTTTGTAAGTCAATGAATAGATCATTAAAAAACCGGCGTTCGCTTGCTCAACCTGTAGACCTTGGCGTATCACTTCAGCAGGTAAACGAGCCTCGGCGGTTTTGATTCGATTCTGCACATCAACTTGTGCCATGTCAGGGTCAGTGCCCGGTTCGAAGGTTACGCTTATTTCAGCCACACCATTTGAATTGCTAGCCGAATCGTAATAGAGCAAATTTTTTGCGCCATTGAGTTCTTCTTCAATGATATTGGTCACCGTCTCAACCAACACCTGTGCTGAAGCACCTGGATAAGTGGCAGTAATCATGATTTGTGGAGGCGCCACGACAGGAAACTGCGAAACAGGTAATGATGGAATTGCTAACAACCCAGCAAGAGCAATAAAGATGGCCACAACCCAGGCAAAGTTGGGACGTGAAATAAAGAAATTTGACATGGTTTATCCCAGGTAATCAGCTAAATATCAGTTCAGATTTTGGTGGAGGGTGTGGTGTTTCTTTCAACTTTCGCCGTTTCTAACCGGGGGATAACTGTATCGTTGGGCATAACGGCGCTTGCGCCGCCAACGATTATGCGTTCACCTGCATTCAGCCCATTTAAGATATGCCATTCACTACCATGCATTGCGCCAGTTTCTACTAAACGGGCTTCAACAATATTGTCCTGACCAACGACGAGTACCTGAGGTTTACCATCTGTACTGCGGCTGATGGATCGTTGCGGAATTAAAACAGCTTGAGGATAAATACCTTGCTCAATTTGAATGCGAACGTACATGCCGGGAAGCAGCACTTTGTCACTGTTAGAAAAACGACCGCGAAGTGAAACCTGATTACTTGTTTGATCTACACCAATATCTGAGAACAACAGATGACCTTCACGTGTTCGGGTGCTGCCATCTACCGTTAACGTGATAATGGCATCACCACTTTCATTTGTTGATAAACGGCCATCCTCAATCGCTTCACGGGTTTGAATAAGCTTTTCAATAGATTGAGTGAAATCGACAAAAATGGGATCAAGCTGCTGAATGGTTGCCATAGGTGTCGCTTCACCTTGACCAACCAACGCGCCTTCAGTGACAAAAGCACGCCCAATTCGACCGGAGATAGGCGCTCTTACGGTGGCATAGTCTAAATTCAGCTTAGCTGTTTCTATATCGGCTAATACGGATAATTTTGCGGCTTGAGCACTTTTATAGGCAGTTTGCGCCGTATCGAATTCTTGCTGACTGATGGCCTGCTGTTCGACTAAAGGTTTATATCGTTTTACGATAGTTTCTGCATTGAATAAATCTGCTTCTGCTTTTGCAAGTTCGGCCTCTGCGCGGGACAACACCGCTTTGAAAGGTGCTGGATCAATTCGGAATAAAACTTGTCCTGCTTTTACCTCCGCACCTTCTTCAAATTCCCTTTTCAAAACGATGCCGGCAATTCGAGCACGAACTTCTGCGACTCTAACTGGGATAACTCGACCAGCTAGTTCGTCTGTTTGAGACAATCGCACATGCTGTACTTCGACAACATCCACTTGTTTGGGCTAAACGACAACATAGACTTCGTCTTCTTTGCAGCCTGCTAAAGTCATACTCACCAATATTAACGCGGGTAACGCTAGTTTTAACGGTGACATTTTCATCTTATTCCTAAAAAGTTGATCGTCGTAAAGTGTGGGGAAAAATAGATGATACCTAATTGATTCATTTGAATCAATTTTGATTCAAGCAGGGGCAAATGGTTTCTGTATACTTGAAAGTTAATAAAGTTTTATTAAGGTTGAATTATGACTAGAGAGGAAATTTACTGATGTCTGTTACTGAGCAGAGCCCCACAGAATATGACGACATGGAATTTCGCTTTCTGCCTGCATTAGCGCTTGCTTTGGTTAACCAGCCTCGTGCGACCTTGCAAGAATTAGCAAACTCAATAGGAGTCAGTAAAGCCACGCTTTACCGTTTCTGTCCGTCAAAAAAACAATTGATTGATCGCTTGATATCGCATGTTGCGCTGTATTACATCAACGCGATAAAACGTGCAGAGCTGGATAAAGGCTCCCCACAAGAGGCGTTATCAAGATTAATAAATGCCTATCTGACCAACAAAGAATTTGGAATATTTATGATGCACAACTGGCGGCCAGATTATTTGGATGAATCCCATCCAGATAAAAGCTGGATTAATGGCCAGGATGCATTAGATGCGTTTTTTCTCCGAGGACAAAAGGAAGGCGCATTCCGGTTAGATATTAGTGCGGCTGCGATGACCGAACTTTTCTATAACATATTGGCAGGATTGATTGATGCGGAACGAAGAGGGCGTATTCCCCGAAACAGTCTCTACCAGCTGATAGAGCTAAGCCTGAATAGCTGTCTTAGCCAACCCTCAAAAACATAGGTGTGCTCAAGTTTATTGGTTACTTGAAAGCCGCCGCTAGAACTAAGCAGCGACTAAGCCATCTATTTAATCGCTGCAGTGAAAGCTAAATTCAAGAACGTTATTGAGGAAAACCTACTTCCAATTAGTACGCTTGGCATGTTGGAGTTTTTCATAACCTGCCAGTAAAGCATTATGCCGTTCAAAACCTTCCAGGCTGAGGCCGGGGCAATGCAGGTTGTGGAATAGTTTTTTACCTTCAACGATTTGAATGCCATCGTCTACATTTTGTTGGCCGTACATTAATGCCAAGCCTTTAGTGTATTCAGCATAATCGCGTTCATCATCCCATTTGATTTCCAGCAACGCTTTTAAACAACGGTAATGCAGAATGGTTTTTTCGCTGGCCTGATCTAGTGCCAGACACCAGTCAATCCAGTCGATGGCTTCTTCGTCTTCCAGCGCCAGATACAACATGGCTTTCAGTTCGCCGAGACGAATCTCTGCCCATAAGGTACCAGGATCTGCAGCCAGGCCGATAAATGGGGCTACCGGGGTTTGGTCGTTATAACCACCTTCATCCAGACGATCCAGAATATCCTGCCATTGTTCAGCATCACCATCTTTTAAGGTCAGGAAATCTTCGCGGAACAGAGCACCTTCATTATTGTTTTCCCAAACCAGTTCATCGACAGGGTAAATATCTGACATGCCCGGTACCAGAATTCGACAGGCGTAGACATCCAGGTGATTGTAATCGGCAATGTAGATATCAAAACCCAGGTTATGGATGGTATCGCTGAGGAATTTGAATTCATCGGCGGTGGCATCATCAAAATCCCAGTCGACGAAATCATAATCTGGCGTTTCGCGGAAAAAGTCGTTGGAGATATAACCGCTGGAGTCGATAAAGTGCATTTCTAGATTGGCAGGCGAGGCGACTTCATCCAAATCAAAAGTCGGTGGATGGAACACATCCAGCTGATCCAGACCACGGCCTTGTAATAATTCAGTGACAGTACGTTCCAATGCCACTTCAAAACTGGGATGGGCACCAAACGACGCAAACACCGAACCATCTTTTGGGTTAATTAACGTCACGGACATTACTGGAAACTGACCGCCCAGTGATGCATCAGCTACTCGCAGGTGATAACCGTGATCACGCAACTCTTGTAAGGCTTGTTGAATTTTAGGGAAACGGTTCAACACTTCATCAGGGACTTCCGGTAGGCAAAGTCCTTCAGCGATGATTTTGTTTTTTACATAGCGTTCAAATACTTCAGACAAACCCTGAACACGGGCTTCATTCTGGGTGTTACCCGCCGACATGCCATTACTGACATAAATATTGCCAATCACATTGACTGGAATGTAACGGATTTCACCATCACGCAAACGTTGGTAAGGCACTGCACAGATACCGCGTTCGCCATCACCGGAGTTGGTATCAAACAACATATCCGGCGTTAGTTCATTTTCCGGATCAAAGTATTTCCACAGCGATTCATCCATCAAGCCTTCAGGCATTTCATCGCCATCAATATCAAACCAGCGTTCATGGGGATAATGCACAAATTCGCTGTTGCTGTGATGCTCGCCCAGATAGAAATCAGCAAAGAAGAAATTGCAGCTGAGACGTTCAAAATATTCACCTAACGCGCTGGCCAAGCAGGCTTTTTCGCTGCTGCCTTTGCCGTTGGTAAACATCAAAGGGCAGGTTTTATCGCGGATGTGGACTGAATAAACATTGCTAACCGGGTTAAGCCAGGAGGCTTCTTCGATATCAAAACCAAACGATTTTAATTTGGCTTGCATGGTGGCGATGCTGGTTTCCAGATCGCTATCTTTGCCTTTAATGAATGTTTGCTCAGTCATGATTGGATACTCGTTTAGATAAAAAAGCCCCAGTAATGGGGGCTTTTTCAGTTAGCCTGCTTTGGCTTCACATCTTAACAGCTTTGCGGGTTGTGCTTTTTGCATAATTGCCATTACTCGATTTATGAATCGAAGGCATCTTAATATTTATTTTTTGCCGAGTGCTAAAAAAGCACCCACTACTACAGCTACAGCGCCACCAATGATGAACCACATGGTTTCATCGGTAAAACGACCGGTAATCGTTTCAGTGACTTGATCGCCTAAAGACTGTGAAGAATTCCAACCGAATACCAGCAGAATAACGCCAACAACTAACAAGATAATGCCTAAAAGTTTGGTGCTCATATTCTCTCTCCATTAATTATTTTATTTGTTTATGTTCTCCACGGATGTTCCGGTAAATCACATACACCAATGGTTTCAACACCTGCACGGGCGACTAAATCATCGTTTTCAACCGAGCTACCACTGACGCCTATCGCGCCAGACATAAACCCTTCATCATCGACAATCGGTACACCCCCCGGAAAAGTAATCATGCCATCATTGGAGTGTTCAATGCCATACAATGGTTTTCCTGGTTGGGACAGTTGGCCGATTTCTCCGCTAGGCATGCCGAAATAAACAGCCGTACGGGCTTTTTTGATGGCAATATCGATGCTACCAACCCATGCATCATCCATACGATAGAAGGCTTTGAGTGCACCGCCGGAATCCACCACGGCAATGCACATGCGAGTACCTGTTTCTTCGGCTTTTTTGAGTGCGCCATCTATTGCTTTGTGGGCTGCTTCTGAAGTTACGTGCATGATTATTTCCTTAATTGTTGCCGGATTAGAACTACTGAGAATGAAAATTTCTCAACAGATATATTTGTCATGAAATATGATCATGACAAAGATGATTCGTAACAAACTTACAAAAGTTGTTTAGTCGCATAACTAATGAAACATCCCCACTGTAGAACTCAGAGAAATAAGCGCATTAACCTAGAGCAAATGTATCGGTAGAGAATTGATAAAGGATCGTTATATGAAACTTGTTTTATCTTTACTGACCATGATGTTGGCTGGCTTTATGAGTCCGGCGATAGCTGAAGATCGTCAAGCTATTCAACAGCAACTCGATCAAGCTTGCGAGGCTGTGAGATTGGAAAAGCTGCGACCCATCAGAGAAAGGTATGCCGCGGAGTGTGTCGCTGAGTGGGATCGTAGTCAGGAATATTGCGAGCGCTTTTACAGTGACTATGGGAATCAGGGTGGGGATCAGCCGGTATTATTTTATGATTTGCCAGAGTGTGAAAAAGCCTGGAATTATCGGCAATCTTATCGAAATGCCAATTAAATCCAGATCACTGGAACGACTTGTAAAGTGTTTTATTTGAATGGTTTAAGATGCACTGTCTAATATCTTTTACAACAATTTCTCAAGGACACTGAGTGGAACGAGGTGGTAAGGAACATTTTATAGGTTTGGAATGGCTGCGCTTTTTGCTCGGTCTTTATATTGTTATTTTCCACACGCTGCACACTTATAAACTCAAAGAAAAAGTCCCTTGGTTGATGGATATGGTGGGTGTCGGCTTTTTTGCCACCAGCAGTTTCTTTGTGTTATCCGGTTTTCTATTAGCGCATGTATATTGCAGCAATGGCGAATTACGCGAAGCGGCGACCAGTTTTTGGGCCAAGCGATTTTCTAATTTATACCCGCTGCATATTTTTTCTCTGCTGTTAACCTTCACTGTATTAACCATTATCAGTTATCTGGGAATTCCACCGGATGATGTAAAAGCCACTGTGCGGTTTGTGGTGTATGACACCAATGTGGATTTAGGTGAAGCGGGCCGAGCGTCAATAGAGCATTACATGAGTAATGGGGAGTTATTGCTCAACTCGTTTTTACAAGTGTTTATGTTGCAGGCGTGGAATCCTTTTTACCTGACTTTTAATGCGCCGTTATGGTCGATTTCTACCTTGTTTTTCTTTTATCTGACCTTTCCCTTTGCCGCGCCGTATCTGATGCGGGTAAAGCATAAAGTGTTGTGGATTGCGGCATTAATGTTGGTTTATCTGATCCCGCCTTTATTGGTGATTTGGAATGGCGACTATGGAATGCCGTTTACTGGCATGTTGCATCGAATGCCGATTATTCGTATTCCAGAGTTTTTTGCCGGTATTGTCGGTTATGCCCTTTTTCGCCAGATGCGGGATAGTGGACGAGAGCCTACGCCAGTTATTCGAATGCTGATGATTATGTTTGTTTTGTTGTGCTTTTTCGGAGCAATCTGGCTACTTAAGAGTGAGCGTTACTGGTATTTCTTGCTACATAACGGTTTGCTATTACCTGCCCAACTGATGCTAATTTATTTGTGCGCTTTAGCAGGAACACCACGCAGTGAATGGTTTAATAACTGGTCACGTCGACTTGGTGCGGCATCTTTACCGTTGTTTGTCTTACATGTGCCGGCTTTTATCTTATTTTCCCGCTCAGAAAAGATTTTCAATGTGATGTCAATTGAGTGTTTACAGGACTGGAAAAGCTGTGCGGTGCAGGCAAGTGAACAAACCTTGTCGATTTGGTTTTATCCATTGTTTCTGTTTCTGACGATTATCTTGTGTATCTGGATGATGGAGCGTGCGGTGGTGCCTACCCGTAAATGGATATTAAAACGTTTGCCATTGATGGCCACAAAACAATCTTGATTTTTTTATGCCAATGCCGGCCTAAATTTATACCTAAGCAATATTCTTTTTCAGCTTTGATTTGAGGAAATAACATGTCTTATCCCTTAGCTAATCGCTCAGGACGCTCGTTAAATTTTATCTCGAATGTAGTCGCAATCAGTTTGTTAGTGCTTTCAACCAGCAGCTTTGGTTTTTCGCTGGATGATGTGGCCGAAAAAGCCCAGGCATTGGTCAAACAGGACTACATCAAACCGCAAAGCAATCTACCTGTTGAGTTCAGTCAGATGCAATTTGCCGATTACATGAAGATTCAGCCAATCGCTGAAAAATTTCACTGGAATGATCAGCAAACACCATTTCGTTTGGCGTTTTATCATCAAGGTATGCACTTTAAAGTGCCAGTAAAAATTAATGAAATCTTGCCCAATGGCATGACGGAAATTACCTATGATCCTGAGGATTTTGCGTTCGGTGATTTATCGTTTGATAAAGCTACGACGTCGAATCTGGGGTATGCCGGTTTCCGTGTTTTATATCCCATTAACAAAGCGGATAAATACGACGAAATCATGAGTGTGTTAGGGGCGAGTTATTTCCGAGTCATTGGTAAAGATCAGGTTTATGGTCTGTCCGGCCGTGGGATGAATATTGATACTGCGGTATCCGATGACATCGCCGAAGAGTTTCCGGCTTTTCGTGAGTTTTGGATTCAACATCCACAACCTGGCGAGGAAAATCTGGTGATTTACGCTTTGTTGGATTCACCTAGTGCAACTGGTGCTTATCGTTTTGATTTACAACCTGGCGCCAATACGGTGCTTGATGTTGAAGCCAAAGTGTATTTACGCAAACAGGTTAATGAGTTGGGTCTGGCAACCTTAACCAGTATGTTTTTATATGACGGCCGCCAACCACCTAGCCAGCATAATTTCCGTCCACAAATTCATGATTCAAATGGATTGTCGATCCACGCTGGGAATGGCGAATGGATTTGGCGTCCATTGAATAACCCTGATGGTGTATCAGTCAGTACCTGGCAGGTTGAAAGCCCGAAAGGTTTTGGTTTATTGCAGCGTGGCCGTGAATTTTCACGCTTTCAGGATCTTGATGATTTATACCATTTACGACCTAGTGCTTGGGTTGAAACCAAAAGTGACTGGGGCAAAGGTCGTATCAAACTGATTGAATATCGCACTGCCGACGAAACCAATGATAATGTCGGCGCTTTTTGGATACCGGATAACCTTCCAGCGTTTGGTGAACCGCTGGAATTGGCATACCGAATTCATTGGACTTTGGATGAACCAGCACTGGCGGATCCCAATATTGCCTGGGTTGCACAAACCTTACGTTCAGCTGGCGAAGACAAGCAGGCAAACCTGATCCGTGATTTAGATGAAACCATTTTATTGCAGGTGGATTTTCAAGGTCCGGTATTAACCGAGCGCGGTGAATATCAGATGCCTGCAACACAAATCAGTATCAGTGAGCATGCTGAAATTTTAAGTAGCCACCTGCGGTATAACCCGGCTACCAAAGGCTGGCGTTTGATTATGCGGACGCGAATTCACGATCCTACTAAGGTGGTTGAAATGCGGGCTGCATTGGTCGATGAGAACCAACAGCCATTATCTGAAACATGGAGTTATCAGATTCCTGTTGGCTATGCTGTAACCCGCTGAAAAACTAACAGAAGCTTCCGCTCTGCATAGACAAGTGATTTGTTTTACGGTGGCGTAATTTTGCGCTAACAAAAACAATCACTTGTCTGTACTCTGCGCGCTAAAAAGCGTATGCTGTGCGCCCTTTATCAATAACTGATTTTATGGCCGGAAAACTTTTTATCAGAACCTTTGGCTGCCAGATGAACGAGTATGACTCGAACAAGATGGCCGAGGTGCTTGCTGCGTCGCATCAACTGGAAACAACCGATATCGCTGAAGAAGCGGATGTGTTGTTGCTCAATACCTGTTCGATCCGTGAAAAAGCCCAGGAAAAAGTCTTTCATCAATTAGGCCGCTGGAAACGCTGGAAAGATAAAAAACCACATCTGGTTATTGGCGTGGGCGGCTGTGTAGCCAGTCAGGAAGGTGAAGCAATCCGTAAACGCGCACCGTATGTCGATCTGATTTTTGGACCACAAACTCTGCATCGTCTGCCCACCATGCTGGACGACGTCAGAAAAAATAATAAACCGGAAATTGATATCTCATTCCCGGAAATCGAAAAGTTCGACAATCTGCCTGCACCGAAAGCCGATGGCCCAACAGCGTTTGTTTCTATCATGGAAGGTTGCAGCAAATACTGCACATTCTGCGTTGTACCTTATACCCGCGGTGAAGAAGTCAGTCGCCCGGTTGGTGCTGTGTTACGTGAGATTCGACAGCTGGCCGCTCAGGGCGTACGTGAAGTAAATCTGTTAGGACAAAACGTTAATTCGTATCGCGGCATTATTGAAGATGATGAAACCGCCGATCTGGCGTTATTGATTCATTATGTTGCAGCGATTGATGGCATTGAGCGTATTCGCTTTACTACCTCACATCCGGTGGAGTTTTCTGATTCGCTAATCGAAGCGTTTGCCGAAATTCCTGAATTAGTTAACCATCTGCATTTGCCGGTACAGTCGGGTTCAGATCGCATCCTGGCGATGATGAAACGTGGTCATACCGTCGCGCAATATATTGAGAAAATTGAACGGGTGAAAAAAATCCGCCCAAATCTCAGTCTGTCGAGTGATTTTATTGTCGGTTTTCCCAATGAAACCGAAGATGACTTCAATGCAACCATGGCGTTGATTAATCAGATCGGTTTTGATCATTCATTCAGCTTTATTTATAGCGCGCGTCCGGGCACACCGGCAGCGATGTTTAATGATTCAGTGTCTGATGAAGAGAAAAAACAGCGGCTGCAGATCATGCAGGATCGTCTTCGTGAACAGGAAGATGCGGTCAGTGACTCAATGCTCAATACCGTGCAGCGTGTATTGGTAGAGCGGGCTGCACATCGTGATGCAGATGAAATTGCCGGCAGAACGGAAAATAATCGGGTGGTCAATTTCCCCGGTGATATGGCGCTGGTGGGCAAGTTTGTCGATGTGCGAATTACTGAAGCACACACCAATTCCTTGCGAGGAGAACTTCTTGCTGATAGCGTTATCCTCTAACTCCTTTTTGGAATCAAATTTGTGGTCACTCCAACTGTAACAGTTGACACGATAAGCTTTGAATTAAGTCCTTCGGACAACCCCCGTTTAGCCAATCTTTGCGGTCACCTGGATGAACATATCCGAATGATGGAGCGCGGATTTGGTGTTGAAATCAATAACCGTGGCGGCAAATTCCAGATCATTGGCAAACCGGATATTCTCAGTGAAGTTCAGGATGTGATTCATGCCCTGTATGCCGATACAGCCCAATCGATTTTAGAACCTGAACAGGTGCACTTGGCGATTCGTGAATCAGGTGGTACTGATATCACTGGATTTGAAGAAGAAAAAGAAGTCACCATCAAAACCAAGCGAGGCCTAATCAAAGCGCGTGGTGAAAATCAACAAGCCTATTTGCGTCGGGTGATGACCCATGACATCAACTTTGGCGTGGGTCCTGCCGGTACCGGTAAAACCTATCTGGCGGTTGCCTGTGCGGTAGAAGCGTTGGAACGTGATTTTGCCAGACGTATCGTGTTAGTCAGACCTGCAGTTGAAGCCGGTGAGCGACTTGGTTTTCTGCCGGGGGACTTGGCTCAAAAAGTTGATCCGTATTTACGACCATTGTTTGATGCACTCTATGAAATGCTTGGTTTTGAAAAAGTGGCCAAGTTGATTGAACGAAATGTCATTGAGATTGCACCACTGGCGTATATGCGTGGCCGTACTTTAAATGAATCATTTATCATTCTTGATGAAGCGCAGAACACGACTGTTGAGCAGATGAAAATGTTTCTGACCCGTCTTGGTTATAACTCCACTGCTGTAATTACCGGTGATATTACTCAGGTAGATTTACCGGGCTCAGTACGTTCTGGTTTACGTCATGCAATCGAAGTATTAAAAGATGTTGAAGGGATTGGGTTTACCTTCTTCCAAGCCAAAGACGTGGTGCGTCATTCTTTGGTACAAAAAGTTATCCTGGCTTATGAAAAGGCTGAAACAAAGTCGTGAACGTCATTATTGATTTGCAGCAGGCAACTGATGCAGATGTACCGTCTGAACAACAATTTCAACTCTGGGCCAGTGCTGCACTGGCCGAAGTCAACGAAGACTGTGAATTAAGTATTCGCTTGGTGGATGAGACCGAAAGTGCCGAATTGAATAACGATTATCGTGGCAAAAACTCTCCTACCAATGTTTTATCTTTTCCCTTTGAGTCACCTGTGCCGTTAGAACCTATGTTATTAGGTGACTTGGTGTTGTGTGTGCCGGTGGTGGAACGAGAAGCTAACGAACAAAATAAAGCCATTGATGATCATTGGGCACATTTGATTGTGCATGGTTGTTTACATTTACTCGGCTATGACCACATTGAAGACGATGAAGCCGAATTGATGGAATCATTGGAAATCAGTATTTTACAAAAACTTGCTATCAACAATCCTTATATAGAGCAGAGGGTTACATCATGAGTGAGGGACGACCGAGTCGCTCAGACAGTCCAGTTTCCTGGGTGCGAAAATTAAGTAATTTGTTCCTGGAGCCAAAAGATCAGGAACAACTGATTGAATTATTACGCAATGCGTCAGAACGGCATATTCTGGATGCCGAAGCCCTGTCGATTGTTGAAGGCGCTTTGAGCGTCTCACAAATGCAAGCCCGCGATATTATGATTCCGCGGTCTCAAGTGGTTATGGTTTCCAGAGATGCTCCGGCAGAAGAAACCCTCAAACTGGTTACCGAAACAGCCCATTCACGTTTTCCGGTAATCGATGATGATCGTGACGATGTGATCGGCATCTTACTGGCCAAAGATTTGTTGTCAGCTGTTGTCAGTTCCGGTGAATTTAATTTTGATTTGCGTGAGTTATTACGTCCTGCCGTTTTTATTCCTGAAAGTAAGCGATTAAACGTGTTACTCCGCGAATTTCGCGCCCGTCGTAATCATATGGCAATCGTTGTCGACGAGTATGGTGGTGTGGCGGGCATGATCACTATCGAAAACGTATTAGAACAAATCGTTGGTGAAATTGAAGACGAGCACGATGTGGACGATGATGCGCCGATTCTGCAACGTGATGAAAACACTTTCACCATTAAAGCATTGACTCCCGTCGAAGACTTTAACGAGTATTTTGAAACAGAGTGGAGTGACGATGATTTTGATACCGTCGGTGGACATGTAGTGAATCAATTCGGTCATTTGCCCGGCCGGGGAGAGCAGGTCACCATTGGTCAGTTTGAGTTTACGGTGTTACGAGCAGATAAACGCCGCGTACATTTATTACGTATGGTGATATTACCCGAAGCAACTGATAGCGAAAGCGAAACAGAATAATGACAATCCCCGGGCATAAAGCTTGGCAAGGTGCGTTTGGTAGTTGGGCAGCATTAGTTGCTGGTGCCATTCTGCCGTTAAGCCTGTCACCTTTTCATTTTTATCCGCTAGCCATAATCAGCCTGCTGATCTTGTTTATGAGTTGGCAGCATGTCACACCAAGACAAGCATTTTGGCGTGGCAGTTTGTTTGGCGCCGGTATGTTCGGCGTTGGCGTTTCCTGGGTCTATGTAGCCATCCATGTGTTTGGCCAGGCGAGTGTTTTTCTCGCCGGGTTACTGACAGCCTTATTTGTGGTTGCCTTGGGTTTAATGATTGGCGGGTTGGGCTGGCTACTCAAACGTCTGACTGGACCAATCTTATCCAGCAAAGATTTTCTGATTTTACTGCCTATTGGCTGGCTATTATTTGAGTGGTTTAAGGCCTGGTTTTTAACCGGTTTTCCATGGTTGGAAGTGGGCACAGGACAAATTGAAGGTCCGCTTGCCGGTTTTATTCCATTAATTGGTGTACATGGCGCATCCTGGTTAGTCGCTCTGACCGCAGGGTGTTTGGCTATCGTTATCAGCCAGCGTAAATGGCCACTGATATTGTTGCCCGTAGTCATTTGGGGCAGTGCTTATACTTTGCAATCTGTTGACTGGACACAACCTACTGGTGAGCCGCTCAAAGCAGCATTGATACAAGGCAATGTGCCGCAGGAAATTAAATGGGATCCGCAACAATTGCGTAATACCTTGCAGCTTTATGCTGATTTGAGTCGTCAGAACTGGGATGCTGACATTATTGTCTGGCCGGAAAATGCGGCAACAGCGTTTTACCATCAAATAGATGAAGGCTATCTTGCTCCCTTGGGGCGCGAAGCTCGTGGGCAAAATACTGATATTATTCTTGGCCTGCCGGTGCTGGATGAAAATGGTGACGATTATTACAACAGCATGGTCAGTCTGACCGAAACACCGGTGTTCTATCACAAACGTCATTTGGTTCCATTTGGTGATTACGTTCCTTTTGAAACGCTGCGTGGATTAATCAAGTTTTTTGATTTACCGATGTCAGCCTTTGTCCCAGGTTCTGTAAATCAACCGCAGATGACGCTTGCCGGACAGCCTGTTGGAATCTCAATTTGTTATGAAGATGCGTTTTCCTCAGAGGTCCTCGATACCGTGCCGGCTGCAACGATGCTGATCAATGCTACCAATAATGCATGGTATGGCGATTCGTTTGCCCCGCACCAGCATTTACAAATCTCGCGTAGTCGAGGACTGGAAACCGGCAGACCGATTTTACGGGTCACTACCAATGGTATTTCAGCGTTTATTGACTACAAGGGTAAAATCCAGAATCAAAGTCCTCAATTCGAACAAGCTGTGCTGACTGGGGAAATTCAACCACGAGATGGCAGCACTCCGTATGTTCGTTGGGGACAATGGCCATTGTTGATTAGTACTTTGTTGTTACTGGCCCTATGGGCGTATTATCGTCAACTTCACCGCCGTTTAGACCAATAATCTACTATGCAATTAATGACCATCCAGCGCATTCTGGGCATCTTGCTGAGTTTATTCAGTATTACCATGCTGCCACCTGTGCTGGTTTCCTGGTGGTTTGATGATGGTGCTGCAACAGCGTTTCTGACAGCGTTTGTCATCCTGGTTAGCACTGGTTTGTTGTTATGGCTTCCTGCCAGAAAACATCGGAAAGAATTGAAGATCCGTGATGGTTTTATCGTCGTGGTGATGTTCTGGATTGCTTTGGGTTTTTCCGGGGCTTTGCCGTTTTATCTGACTGAATCACCACAGATGAGCATTACCGATGCAGTATTTGAGTCGATGTCGGGTTTAACCACGACCGGTGCCACGGTATTAGTCGGTTTGGATACGCTGCCGCAGGCTGTATTATTTTATCGACAGTTTCTGCAATGGTTAGGTGGTATGGGGATCGTGGTTTTAGCCGTGGCCATTCTGCCTTTATTAGGTGTTGGTGGTATGCAGCTGTATCGGGCGGAAACCCCTGGACCGATGAAGGATGCCAAATTAACCCCACGGATTACCGAAACCGCTAAAGCACTCTGGTATATCTATTTAAGCTTAACCGTTGCTTGTGCCATTGCTTATCGCTGGGCAGGAATGACCTGGTTCGATGCTATCGGACATAGTTTCTCTACTGTTGCTATCGGTGGTTTTTCAACACACGATGCCAGCATGGGATTCTTTAACAGCGCGACCATTGAAATGATTGCGGTGGCATTTATGCTGATTTCGGCGATGAACTTTTCGCTGCATTTTCTGGCCTGGCGGCATCGCAGTTTGATGCATTATTTACGTGATTCCGAGTTGAAAGTGTTTCTAAGCATTATGTTTATCATCTCGCTGATCACAAGCGTTTATCTATATTTTACCGGCACTTTTGATGATGGTTGGACCTCAGCTCATCACGGTATTTTTCAGGCTGTTTCAATCGGAACAACAGCCGGTTTTACCACGACAGACTATTATTTATGGCCGGGTTTTCTGCCAATATTATTGTTAATGACCAGCTATATCGGCGGCTGTGCTTTCTCGACCGGTGGTGGTATCAAGGTTATTCGAGCCATGTTGTTGTTCAAACAAGGCTATCGTGAAGTTTTACGTTTGATTCATCCCAATGCGGTATTTGCCATTAAGGTCAATGGTAAAGCGCTACCATCAAAAGTGGTTGGTGCCGTATGGGGTTTCTTTGCCTTATACGTGTTCTGTTTCAGCATCATGCATTTAATGCTGATGGCGACAGGTCTTGACGTGGTAACTTCTTTTTCTGCTGTTACGGCCTGCTTGAATAATCTGGGGCCAGGCCTTGGGGATGTTGGAGCGAATTTTGGGCAGATCAATGACACGTCAAAATGGATATTATGTGTTGCCATGTTGTTAGGCCGTCTGGAAATCTTCACCTTGTTAGTGGTGCTGACACCAGCATTCTGGCGTCGCTAAATGAGCGATATTCAAAATAAATGGGATGAACGCTATCGAGAAGCGGTAGGTAATTATCCGGAACCTGCATTAGTCTTAGAGCAAAATCAGCATTTATTACCCAAACATGGTCATGCTCTGGATTTCGCCTGTGGTCTGGGGGCAAATGCGCTATTGTTGGCCAAACTTGGTTTACAAACACAAGCTTGGGATATCAGCGGTGAGGCACTAACAAAAGTAGCAGTCGAAGCAAAACGGCGTCAGCTGGATGTGCTGACCGAACAGCGAGATGTGTCTGCTGCACCACCGGCAAAAAACAGTTTTGATGTAATTGTAGTCAGTCATTTTCTGGATCGTGCTTTGTGTGCACAACTTGTTGACGCATTAAAACCTAACGGTTTGGTGTTTTATCAGACCTTTTGTCGCGACAAAGTGGAAAACAAAGGCCCGCAAAATCCTGAATTTTTACTGGCTGATAATGAACTGTTGCGTTTATTTGCTGGTCTCAAAATCAGAGCGTATCGTGAAGAGAATTTGCTGGGAGACATTACCCAAGGCTGGCGTAATCAGGCCATGTTAGTGGCTCAAAAGTCTTAATAAAAATAAATACTTATTTAAGGCTTGCTGAAACGATGGCTGATCAGTAGAATTACGCGGTTCAGAAAGGGCAAACGTATTTTGTATGTTTGTCAGGCAAACATTATTATTGGCGAGAACAGATATGAAAGCGGATATCCATCCAGATTATAGCGAAATCAATGTTACCTGCAGCTGCGGTAACAGCTTCAAAACCCGTTCAACACGCGGCAATGACCTGACGCTGGATGTATGCTCAGAATGTCACCCGTTCTACACCGGCAAACAAAAAATGCTTGATAGCGCCGGTCGTGTTGATAAATTCCGTCAAAAATACGGAAAGTAAACTTCCGGGCAATAAGCCGAAGTTACTAATGAACATCATTAAAGCTACATACCAAAGCCTCTGTCGATTGACAGGGGCTTTGTTGTTTTTGGGATTTGTTACGGGTTGTGCGCAAAATCCAGTAACTGGCGGGCAAGACTTTGTGATGTTCAGTGAAAGCAAAGAGCTGGAGATGGGCCGTACTTATCATCCGCAGATCGTCAAAGAATACGGTCTGTATGAAGATGAAGCACTGCAAAGATATGTGCAGGAAGTAGGGCAAAGACTTGCTGTAGTCAGCCATCGTGATGATCTGGTTTATCGATTCACCGTGCTGGATTCGCCGGTTATCAATGCTTTTGCCTTACCTGGCGGCTATATCTATATCACCCGCGGCTTAATGTCTTATCTTAATTCCGAGGCTGAACTGGCCGCCGTTCTGGGGCATGAGATTGGCCATGTTACTGCAAGACACGGCGTCCGTCAGCAAAGTGCTGCTCAAGCGGCTAATCTAGGTTACACACTTGGTGCAATCCTGGTGCCGGGAATGCGTACTGCTGGCGCGCAGGACTTATTTAATATGTTCGGTGGCGCTTTGCTTAGTGGTTATGGTCGAGAACACGAATTAGAGTCGGATCGACTTGGTGCAGAATATCTGGCCCGTTCGGGCTATAACCCTCAGGCTATGATTAATGTGATCGGGGTGTTAAAAGATCAGGCTACCTTTGCTGAAGCAGAAGCTAAAAAGCAAGGACAGGACTACCAGGGTTATCACGGCCTGTTTGCCTCTCACCCGGACAACGATACGCGTTTGCAGGAAGTAGTTAAGGCGGCAGATCGTTATAAAACTTCTGCTCAGGGTGAAGAAGGTGTTGAGCGTTACCTGCAGCGGATTGACGGCATGGTGTTTGGCGATAGCGAGTCCCAGGGAATTCGGTCAGGCAGAAACTTTTATCATGGTGATATGCAGTTTGCTTTGAGCTTTCCAGTTAATTGGCATATCCAAAATAATCCAACCAGTTTGCGTGCGGTGGCTCCACAAGGTTTAGCGATTATTGAGATGGGTGTTTCCGATCTTAATCGTAAACAGACACCGGCGGAATTCATCCGTGACCGACTGAATATTAAAGATCTGAAGAGTGGTGAAGCGATTACCAGTCATGGCCTGCAGGGTTATACCGGTATTGCAGTGGCAGAAGGCAAAAATGTTCGTGTTGCGGTTTTATATCTGCGTGAGCAAGCCTTTATTTTCATCGCCACCACCAAAGCGGCTGGAGATTTTAGTAAGTTTGATGCCAGTTTTCGTGAAACAGTGATGAGCTTTCATGCCTTGCGAGATGACGAAAAACACTTAGCCAAAGCACAGCGTATAGAAGTCGTTAAGGTGGGAAATAATGATAGCTATGCAAACTGGGCGGCCACTACCCGGATCAGTAATAGTCCAATCCAACAATTGCGATTATTAAATGGTCATTATCCAAATGGTGAATTGAAGCCCGGACAAATGGCTAAACGTATTCGCTAGTTCAACATTGGTTGCTTTTAAGCTCCCAGAATGCATACAGTTATAGCTTGAGATTTTCCTCAAGCAGATACATTGCGAACACTTAGACAACTGTCCCCCCATTGCTAAGCTGAAATCTGAACGATTGGCAGAATGTAATCAATTAGTTGTTATCGTTCAGTTTTCCCAATTCACCGCATATGCAGACGAAATCTCAGGCTATTTTGTTCAAGCAGCTAGACTCAGATTACGAGCTCTGTATTGGTGAATCGTGATTGTATCTCCCGGCAGTTTTCCTGCCAGGAGAAGATATGTTTGTCAGAACAAATCAATAAGTGAATCATCCTGGTCAGGTGTGGAACTGCTTCCACCGCGCATCGCAGGCACATTGTCCTTGTGAAAGGTTTCGTAGATGGCATCCGAATCCCCTGGACGAGCCAGTAATCCTGTTTGTGGATCAATCCGAACGGTCACCATATCTACGGGTTGCTCGAAAGCGTGTTGAGGTATATCAGCAAGAGCCACTCGCATAAAATCAATCCACATTGGTAATGCAGCGCGGCCACCAGTTTCGTATCGTCCTAATGTGCGAGGGTTGTCAAAACCCACCCAGCCGATAGCGACTAAATCCGGGGTATAACCATTAAACCAAGCATCAAGTTGATCATTGGTCGTACCGGTTTTACCTGCCAAATCGTTTCGATTCAGGCTAAGTGCCTGCCTGCCGGTGCCGAATTTCACCACATCTCGCAACATGCTGTTAACAATGAATGCATTTTGCGGTGTGATGACTTGTTTGGCAGGATAGAAACCTAACAGTTCAGCCTGCATTAAAGCTTCTTCTTCGGATATTGCTTCAGTTGGAACAGCGCAGTTGTCACACACTTTGTGTGGTTTGGTCTGCATTATTACCTCACCCGCGGAGTTTTCTATACGGGAGATAATATAAGGATTCACCAAATGACCGCCATTTGCCAAAGTCGCATATGCACGAGCCATGTCTAACGGTGCAGCATTACCACTACCTAAGGCAACCGAAAGATTGGCCGGAACCTGCTCTGGTGTAAAACCAAAACGTTGCACGTAATCTACGGTGTAGGCAATGCCGATATCTCTAAGCAGACGAATTGAAACTAAGTTTCGCGAGTGAGTGAGTGCTTCCCTCAAGCGGGTTGGCCGAAAAAACGACCACTATAATTTTCTGGGCGCCAGACATTTTCAAGCCCAGGATCATCAAATACCACTGGCGCATCGTTTACAACCGTTGCCGCGGTGTAGCCTTTCTCCAATGCAGCCGAATACACAAAGGGTTTAAAGCCGGAACCAGGCTGTCGTTTGGATTGGGTGACCCGATTAAATTTGCTGTGAAAGTAATCAAATCCACCTTGCAGTGAAGTAATGGCCCCATCCTCTGATGCTAGCGATACTAAAGCAGCTTGAGCTTCAGGAATTTGGGCCAATTGCCATGAATCTTCTTCTAAGGCGCGAAGATACACAATATCGCCAACTGCCAATACATCAGAGATAGTCTGCGGTCTTGGGCCCATGCTATTGGCACTCAATTGCGGTTGTGCCCAACTGACGGCTGAAAAAGGTAGTTCAATTTGGCCCAAGCGTTTTACAAAAACCTGTGCAACATTATTTTCGATACTCAGTACTAAGCCGGGGCTGATAGAGCCAATTATTGAATAATCTTTCAGATGAAGTTCCGAGGCTGCTAAATCCGGTAATTCACTAAGATCAACCTTGGCAACGGCGCCTCGGTAGCCATGGCGTTTGTCATAGGCCAGAAGAGCATCCTGCAAAGCTTTTGTTGATGCTTGCTGATGTTTGGCTTTAATAGTTGTAAATACTCGCATGCCGTTTTCATAGGCTAGTTCGCCATATTCATCAACTATATATGTCCGTACCATTTCAGCAACATACGGGGCATAAACTTCAATTTCACGTCCATGATAGCGGGCACTCACTTCTTCTTTAAGTGCTTCCTGATATTCGGCCTGTGTTATATAGCCGACATCCAGCATTCTTCTCAGTACATAATTCCGCCGATTTAATGCTCTTTCAGGAGAGGTGATCGGATTGGTGGTGGAAGGAGCTTTGGGAAGACCGGCGAGCATGGCCATTTGAGCCAGTGTTAAATCTTCAAGTCTTTTGCCGTAATAAACATCGGCAGCTGCGCCAACTCCATATGAGCGGTGACCCAAGAAGATTTTATTAAGGTATAGAGCGAGGATTTCTTCCTTAGATAAAGTGTTTTCTATTTCAAGCGACAAAATAATTTCATTGATTTTGCGCAAATAGGTTTTTTCGTTACTTAAGAAGAAATTACGTGCTACCTGCATGGTGATTGTACTGCCACCTTGCGCTTTTTCACCGGTAAGCGCTAACGAATAAGCGGCTCGGATCAGGCCTTGATAATCCACTCCAGGATGCTGGAAAAAACGATCATCCTCTGCAGCCAGAAAGGCTTCGATAAGTTTGTACGGAATTTCATCGTAAGTGACTGGTATGCGACGTTTTTCGCCGAACTCAGCCATCAACAAGCCTTCCTCACTAAATACACGTAAAGGAATTTGTAATTGCACCGTGCGCAGTGATTCAGCACTAGGGAGTTTAGGTGACAGAAATAGATAGGCTACAGCGATAAACAGCAGACCAGCTATCAGAAGGGTAAAGCCCCATATTAAAAGGCGTGACACAAGTCGCGACATTGGATTATTTCGTTCGCAAAAAATAAAACCGTAGAGTATATATAAACGTCGTAATAATGCCAGTTAATGACTTTTCGGGAAAATGTCACACTTTTAGTTGTTGACATCCTAGTAATAGTTAATAAACTACTTTAACTTACAAAGGTAAGTGTACTTCACACATCATTTCGATGGAATTGGGGCGATGCATGTTTGGACCTAAAAAATCCCCGTTATTAGGGATAGATATCAGCTCTTCGGTGGTGAAGCTGTTGGAGCTAAATAAACGCGGGGATCGTTACACCGTAGAATCCTATGCCGTCGAACCATTACCTGTAAATGCTGTGGTGGAAGGCCGTATTGAGAATAGTGATGAAGTCGCCGGTGCCATAAAGCGAGCAGTTAAACGCTCGGGTACCAAATCCAAAGATGCGGCTGTTGCCGTCTCAGCCAACTCAGCAATCACCAAAGTGGTTTCCTTTCCTGCATCCATTTCAGAACGCGATATGGAAGAAAATGTGATGTTGGAAGCAGAAAATTATATTCCTTATCCGCTTGATGAAGTACGCCTTGATTTTGAGGTTTTGGGTCCTTCTGCCGCTGATGCTGATGCGGTTGATGTCTTACTGGCAGCCTCACGCCGTGAAAATGTTGATGCCCGAACCACAGTGCTGGAAAAAGCCGGGTTGAAGCCACGCCTGGTCGATGTTGAGGCTTATACAGTCGAAAATGCTTTTTCATTGATTGCCAGACAATTGCCCAATCAAGGAAATGGCTTAACGGTTGCTGTTGCAGATGTGGGTGCGAATGTCACCACCTTACACGTACTGGTTAATGGCAAAATTGTATTTACCCGTGAACAAACATTTGGCGGCAGAATGCTTACGGAAGATATCGAGCGTTATTACGGGATGTCTTATCAAGAAGCCGGTCGTGCCAAAAAAGATGGCAGTTTGCCTGATGATTATCTCCCCAAAGTGCTTGAGCCATTTAAACGATCGATGGCGGTTACCATCACTCGAGCACTGCAATTTTTCTTTTCCGCTTCAAGTCAATATCAGTCAATCGACCACATCATAATTGCTGGTGGTTGTGCATCAATAGATGGTGTTGATCAGATTGTCGAGGCTGAAACTGGCACATCTACATCTGTAGCGAACCCTTTTACCGATATGGCTTTAGGCTCCAGAGTTAAAGTCCAGGCTTTAAGTAATGATGCCCCGTCAATGATGATTGCTTGTGGGTTGGCCATGAGGAGCTTTGACTAATGGCACATATTAATCTTCTGCCATGGCGTGAAGAAAAGCGCCAGGAACGGCAAAAACAATTTTATATCGCAATGGGACTAACCCTAGGGTTTGCCATATTGGTTTTTTACTTTTTTACCAGCTATATGAACGGGCTCCTGAATGAGCAAACGCAACGTAATAGCTTCCTGCAACAAGAAATTACCAAATTAGATATTCAAATCAGAGAAATTCAAGAACTGGAGAAACAACGCGATCAGCTGCTTGCTAGGATGCAAGTCATTCAAGATTTGCAGCAGAGTCGTCCGAAAGTCGTAAAAGTGTTTGATTCCCTAGTTAAAACGGTTCCTGAAGGAATTCATCTTCAAGTTTTAACCCGAGAGGGCGATAAGTTAATTGTGCAAGGTGTGGCGCAAACTAACGCCAGGGTATCGGTATTGATGAATCAACTTGATAAAGATCCGGAATTCACAGAGTCAAAACTCCGTATTGTGCAACGGACATCGTCTCGTGATGATGCCATCCGCCAATTCACCGTAGAAGTGAATGAATCCAAAGCCAGCACGGATGAGGAGCAATAGTCATGGATATACCTTCAATCAATGATATTGACTTCAATGAAAGCGGTGAATGGCCGCTGATAGGCAAAATTGTTGCAGCGATATTGATTTGTGCAGTGATTTGGGGCGCTGGCTATTATTTTTTAATCAAAGACAAACGTAGTCAACTAGCGCGGCTGGAACAAACCGAAACTGAATTACGCATGAGCTTTGAAGTAAAACAGAGCAAAGCTGTCAATCTGGAAGCTTACAAAGAGCAAATGAAAGAAATGGAAGTATCGTTCGCTTCCATGTTGCAACAATTACCGAGAAAAAGTGAAGTGGCCGATTTACTGGTCGATATTTCACGCACTGGATTAGTTAACGGTTTGGAATTTGAATTATTTAAACCGGAAGAAGAGCGACCAATAGATTTCTATATTGAATTGCCAATTACCATGCGCGTGACTGGCTCGTATCATCAATTTGCCGAGTTTGTCAGCGGGATTGCTGCCTTACCACGAATTGTGACCTTACATAATTTCAAAATGGGGCCTTTGACGACCAGTGGCAATATGACGATGGATGTTACCGCCAAGACATATCGTTACTTTGATGAGCAAGGGAAATGATGCTGGTGATGAACTCTAACTCAACAATACAATCATTAATTTGCAGGCTGTTACTGCTTTCACTGGCGTTAGTACTGACGGCCTGTGATTCAAAAAAAGATAACCTGCAAAATTATGTCGAAGAAGTTAAAGCACGCCAACAAGTAGATATTCCACCGATCCCGGTAATGAAACCATATGAGAAGTTCAGCTACTCGGCAGCTGGCTTACGTGATCCTTTTGTTCCAACCGTGATTGATGTTCCAGAACCTGAGCCTGAACAAGAAGTCCAGGGCGGTGGTGTTCAACCGAACGAAAATCGGATGAAAGAATTATTGGAAAGTTATTCGCTGTCTGATTTGCAATATGTCGGTACGCTGGAGCAGGAAAGTATTTGGGCACTGATTCGGGCACCCGATAGCACGATACATCGAGTTCAAATTGGCAATTACATGGGCATGAACCATGGTCAGATTGTCGAAATCAGTGAAACCTACATGACACTAAAAGAAATCGTAGCTGAAGGGAATGGCTATAACGAACGTGAAACGACAGTACCCGTCGTTGAGATAAATTAAAGGCCAGGATAATGATGAGTAAATACGCAATAAAATTCACACGGCGGCAAGTCATGGCACCCACAGACAAAACAATATTTGAACGGTGGCGGTCGAGCTTGGGTATGTTCTCATTATTGATAGTCAGTGGGTTTGCCTCAGCAAATGAATTACAGTCCCTAGATTATTCAACCCTCTCCGGTAATAAAGGACTCATCACCCTGACGTTTTCTGAAGCTGTCGAGACTCCTGAGAGTTTTGCTACTGATGAGCCGGCTCGAATTGTGCTCGACTTTCGAGGTGTCAGTAATAAATTAAGCGAAACGACGAAACAAATTAACAGCGGACAGACTCGTAGCATTGCTACAGTTGAAGCTGGTGAACGTACTCGCATGGTGATTAACCTGTTACGCAAACTGCCTTATCAAGTCGAGGTGGAAGGTAATGTGGTCAAAGTCATGTTGAATGACAATACTTCTGTTGCAAGTGCCCGCACTGGTTCAGCAGCTTCTGCTCCACAAACTGGCAATGCTGTGACGGACATTGATTTTCGACGAGGAGAGCAGGGTGAAGCCAGACTGATGGTTGCTTTGCAAAATGAAAACACCTCATTAGAAGTGCGTCGTGAACGTGGCGATTTAGTGGTCGACTTACCTGGTGTCAATTTGCCTGGCAAGTTGCAGCGTCGTTTGGATGTCATAGATTTTGCAACCCCCGTTCATTTAATTGACAGCATTCAAACCCCGGAAGGTACGCGATTAGTGTTGACCACTACCGGTAAATTCGAACATCTGGCATATCAGTCTGGCGATATGCTGGTGGTTGAAGTAAAACCAGTTGCAGAGCAAAGCTTAGCGGATACTGAGAGCGAGTTTGGTTTTGAAGGTGAAAAGCTCTCGTTAAATTTCCAAAATATTGAGGTTAGAGCGGTATTACAGTTACTGGCTGATTTTAATGGCATGAATCTCGTCACCAGTGACACGGTAACAGGCAATTTAACCTTACGTTTGAAAAATGTGCCTTGGGATCAAGCTCTGGATATCATCCTGAAAACCAAAGGTTTAGGGATGCGTCAGAATGGCAATGTGATGTTAATTGCACCAGCTGCGGAGATTGCAGCTCGTGAAAAACAGGAACTTGAAGCCAGAAAGCAATTAGTCGAACTGGAACCGCTTTATTCAGAAATATTTGAAGTCAACTTTGCTAAAGCCACTGAAATGGCGGCGATTTTAACCACCACTCAGGGACAAACTACTGCAGGTGGCAGTGCCGGTGGTTTCCTGTCGAATCGTGGTAGCGTGGTGGTGGATCAACGGACCAATTCATTATTGCTGCGAGATACTGCAACAAATCTGGCCGACGTGCGTAAATTAATTGAAAAACTCGATATTCCGGTACGTCAGGTGTTAATTGAGTCGCGAATTGTTATTGCGAATAATGATTTTGCCAAAGAGTTGGGTGTGCGTTTTGGGACTTCTGCACGAAGCGGCACTCTGGGTGCAGGTACGTCAGGCTCACTTGAAGGCCTGCAGGTTCCTGCCACCAATAACAACTCAGTAGTGCCAACGAATTCTACTGGTATACGAGGCCAGGATTTGAATGTGAATTTACCAGCCTCCAATCCTGCCGGTACCTTTGCTCTGGCCTTGGCTAAATTGCCTTTAGGTGCTGTATTGGAATTAGAATTGTCCGCGATGCAGGAAGAAGGTAAAGGTGAGATTGTCTCTAGCCCGCGAGTCATTACCTCTAATCAAAAACAGGCGACCATTGAACAAGGTACCGAAATTCCTTATCAAGAAGCTTCATCAAGTGGTGCCACATCGGTTTCATTTAAAGAAGCATTGTTAAAGTTGGATGTAACGCCACAGATAACTCCAGATGATCGCATTGTGATGGATCTGGAAGTTAATAAGGATGAAGTGGGTGCTATTTTCCTTGGGGTCCCGAGTATTGATACTCGAAGTGTTCGTACACAGGTATTGGTGGACAATGGCGAAACGGTCGTACTTGGGGGTATTTATGAACAAACCTCAACTCAATCTTCAACACGTGTCCCATTTTTTGGTGACTTACCGTATGTCGGTTTCTTATTCAAAACGGATTTGAATGAAAATCGTCAACGTGAGTTGCTGGTTTTTGTGACGCCAAAAATTATTAAGGAAGGTATGGATTATTAAATCCAGCTTTTTCAGTTAAGATAAAAAACCGGATCTACTACGATCCGGTTTTTTTTTCACGATAAACAGTTGAGTCATTAGTCGCGTGATTTCAGGTAATATATTTCTGGTGGGACCGATGGGGTCTGGAAAGTCGACCATTGGTCGACAGCTTGCTAAGAAGCTGCACCTCAAGTTTTATGATAGCGATCGTGAGATTGAAAAACGCACAGGCGTGTCTATTTCCTGGATTTTTGAAATGGAAGGTGAGGCGGGTTTCAGAGAACGTGAACAAAAAATCATTGCTGAACTCACCGCTATGGAAAATATCGTGCTGGCAACTGGTGGTGGAGCTGTACTTGCTGAAGAAAACCGGCGTAATTTGAAACGCGGTAAGGTTGTTTATCTTGCTGCTTCGGCAGAGCAACTTTTCCGGCGCACCTCACGAGATACTAGTCGGCCCCTTTTGCAAGTAGGCGACCGTCGCCAGCAAATTAAGCTGTTAATGGCACAACGTGACCCTTTATATCGTGAAGTGGCTGATGTGGTTCTACAAACCGGTGATCAGTCTGTTACGCGAACCGTAAATGCAGTGATAAAACAGCTGCAGCAATTAAAAACAAAAGATAACGAATTATGATGAATACACTTCAAGTTGCGCTCGGTGAACGCAGTTATCCTATATACATTGGCGAAGATTTGCTTGCCGAAAGCAGCTTGTTTAGTACGCATATCCGAGGCAAAGAAGTATTGATCGTCACTAATGAAACAGTGGCGCCGTTGTACTTGGATGTCGTGAAAACGGCTTTAATTGATTATCGTGTTGAAGTGGTGATATTACCGGACGGTGAACAATACAAAACGCTGGCAGTTATGCAGCAAATTTTTGATCGTTTATTGGAAGCACGTTTGTCCCGTCAGGTGACCATCATAGCTTTGGGAGGCGGTGTTATTGGTGATATGGCAGGCTTTGCCGCAGCATGTTATCAACGTGGGGTGCCGTTTATTCAGGTTCCCACTACACTGCTTTCGCAAGTAGATTCCTCTGTCGGCGGTAAAACGGCAGTAAATCATCCCTTAGGCAAAAATATGATTGGTGCGTTTTATCAACCCCAGTGTGTTTTGGCTGATACCGCCACATTAAATACTTTGGATGATCGGCAGTTTTCTTCCGGCCTAGCTGAAGTCATTAAATATGGTTTGATTAATGACAGCGAGTTTTTTAACTGGCTGGAACAGAATATGTCATTGCTGATAGCGCGAGATCAGGCTGCACTAGCACAAGCGATTGCGCGATCCTGTCAGGATAAAGCCACGATAGTGGCCGATGATGAACGCGAGCAAGGCGTACGGGCTTTATTAAACCTTGGACACACTTTTGGTCATGCTATTGAGACCGGATGTGGTTATGGCCACTGTCTGCATGGTGAAGCCATTGCAATTGGTATGGTGATGGCCGCAGATTTATCCCAACGCATGGGATGGCTAAGCGATGATAAAGTCACTCGAATTCGGGAAATTATGCTTGCGGCTAATTTACCGGTCGCAGTTCCAGGAAATTTAACTTCGGCAGACTTTATGGACTTGATGTCAGTCGATAAAAAAGTTCAGGATGGACTGATTCGTCTAGTATTGCTGCGCGACATTGGTCAGGCGGTTATTTCCGATGATTATGATGCACCGGCTCTGGCCGAAACCCTGGCAAAATTTACTGCTGGATATTGAGTAATGCCATGAAGGCGGCGGCAGCTGAACCAAAATATATTTCGAGATTAGCGCTTCAGAGCAATCCATTTAAAGCTGAGGTGTCCGATGCTAGTTTGTATCTAGGGCCAGAAATAAAGCAGCGTCTTGATTTAGTGCTCCACCTGCTTAGAGCCAGCGATAAAATTCCGTTGCTCTACGGTCCAAAAGGCTTGGGAAAAACGACCGCTTTAAAAGCCTTAATGAAGCTTGGTGGTGATGATCTGCGTTTTTGTTACATTCAGGCTGAACCGTCGCTAACCATTCAGTTTATGGTCAGCCGATGTCTTCAAGTCTTCGGTGCACCCCAAGAAAATACGCTAGGCAGCAATAATCTCCAGCTGTTACAGCAGCGATTACAACAGCTGCAAGCTTTACAAATTCGACCGATTTTGTTGATTGACGATGTTAGTAAACTGGCTGAACCATTACGTCAGCAATTACAGATATGGCTTGACTGGCAGCATGGCGATAAATACCTGTGGCGGGCTGTGTTAACAGATGTCGCAGCAGATTCCATCGTGACGGATAATGATCGTTTGCAGTCGTTAATGCTCACCCCGATTCCGCTCGCCGAAACAGCTGCTTATTTGTTACAAAGGTTGCAGGGGGCCGGTTTCAATGGCGATAGTCCTTTTAATGAAAGAGCGTTAGCACGTATTCATCGCCAGTCAGCTGGTAATCCGGCGAAGTTAAATCAAGCGGCACATCAATTTTTATTAGGTCAAGGCAAATCCCGACAGCTGCAACTTCCGCTCAGTTTTAAGCTACCGAAGATCAGCCCTAAAATTAATAAAATCCGCTTTAAATGGAATAAATGGTTTGGTCTCGCTCCTGTGGGTGTTTTACTAGCAGCGGTTCTGATTTATCAGCAACAGATAAACGACTGGTTTGTATCGGATACAGATCCCATACAGGATGATTTGTTCGTTAATGAGGATTTAACCGAAGAGCTGCCCATGGTGGTGATTGATGAGCCAGAAGAATTAACCAGTGTTGCGGAAGCAGATCGTTTGGAATTACTGGAATTGCTTGATGAACTTGAGCAAACAGTTGAAGCACCTGCAGTAGAAATTCCAGAGCCTGAACTTGAGGCAGAGCTTGAGTCTGCTATACCAGAACCTGAACTATCCGCAGAAATACTGGAGACAGAGATCATTCCCTCGGAATCAATTACGGCAATTAGTACTAACGATGCTGCAAAGAACAATGTCGTAGAAGTCACGGAAGCTGAAACAGCTACGGACGAGCAACAATCAACTTCAAAAACTGAAGAAATTAAACCTGTCGAGTTAATTCCACCTCCCGCCCCAGTATCGAAACCCGACCCATCATTGGTTGATACGACAATAAAAGATAAAGACTGGGTTTTACAACAATCCGGGAAGGCTTTTACATTTCAGCTAATGGGCTCATGGGATCGTACTGAAATTGAAAGGTTTGTGAAAAAGCATTCACTCACCGGCAATGTAGCGATTTTTGAGAGTATGCGTGACGATAAAGTCTGGTATGCATTGATTTATGGTGTGTATCCATCGAGAGATGTCGCGATGCGTTCCAGTAAACAGTGGCCATCACCGTTAAATAAAGTCAAACCTTGGTTGCGACGCTTTGATGATGTACAAAAACAGATTACAGAAAGGGCGCCAGATCGCTAATTAATGCATCAGAGCGTGTGGTATGACTGGCAAATACCGCTCGATATACCGATTTTCCAGCCAGTTCCGTTTGCGAAAAAATCCCTTTCTCAACCAAGCCCGACAACTGACTTTGTGGTGCCGTAAAACAGACGATGCCAGTCGGGGAGCCCTGTGCCCACCACCCAGATTGTTGATTGATAAAACTGGCAAATTGACAAGCCTCCTGAAGTTTCGCTTGAATTTGACTGGCTAAACCGGTTTTCCCTAGCGTTTTAATCGTTAACCACAAAGGCAGCAACAGCTCGCCACCATATGACCCCGGTAACACGTCACGAGGTGCTTGGCTTAAATACTGGGTTGAGAAGGGTGTTTGGTTTATCCCCTTTTGGTGCATCAATAACCCGCTAGGCCGTGGTTGACCCAAACTTTTATGTGGGTCAAAACACACTGAATCTGCTTGCCCAAGTAGTTCTGCACTTAGAGGACTGCTGTCAATCAAGCTCAAAAATCCACCCCAGGCGGCATCAACATGAAGCCAGCAGGGTATTTGCTTAGTGATCTGTTTGATGGCAATTATATCGTCCAGTTGCCCACTGCTGGTTGTGCCTGAGGTCGCCACAATCGCCATGGGCGGCTGTTGTTTACAGGCCATCTCTAGTGCAACGATGTCAATTTGCTGCAGCGAATTGGATGTAATCAGTTGAAGATCCAACCCCAACATGTCGCAAGCCTTGGCGATGGAATAATGTGACTGGTCGCTGGCATAAACCCGTTTTGAATAGTGACCGTATTTTTTTCGTGCCTGCCATAAGGCGTCCAGATTGCCATAGCTGCCTCCGTGTGTGACATGGCCTGATGTTTGGCCAAATAAAGGACAGAAAAAAGCAAAGATATCGCTTTCAATCACGTTGAGTTCGGGATAGAGCTCTGGCGAGAGTAAATTACCTTGATGTAGACTCGCTAACAGCTGTCCCAATGCCGCAATTTCATTTACTGCAGTTGTCATATGTCCAGCCCAATTGGACTGGCTGTGGCGCTGTGCAGCGAACAAAATACTGTCGACCTGCTTGAGCAATTGCTGCTGTTGCTCAGCAGCCATATTAGTGCGATTTAAAGCTTGGCTTATTAAATCCTGCAACACATTGGATAACGCAGTTTGTTGATCACTCATCCGAGTACAACACCACTCTTGGGGAAATTATTCAGCTGTTGATAATGAACAAGATAAGTCTCAACTGGATGTTGTTGAAACAGAGCTCTAAAACCCTGGTCGATAACGCCGTTTTCACTTAAAACATTCATATCACCAGTTGTGACGGGCACGCACTTGATAAGTGCTAATTTGCTCTGAGCGTGTTGCTGGGCAAACCAAAGCGCAAGGCTATCTGAGGTGATGTCCCAGTTCTGCATTAATTCTTCAGCTTGCAATAACTGATCGTCTGGCAACCAGATAGCTAGTTGGCCGCTGGTGGGGGCTTGGGCTGGAGTATTGATGGTAATGGCAGACGGTTGCAATGCATGCAAAATCAGCCCGTATTGTGCCATCGCCAGCAGGGCCATATGGTGAGCATGTTGATCATCAAATGCATGCAATGCCTGTGCTTGCCGAACCATATCGGCAAAAGGCCCGCCACCAGGAACAATCACTACCGAATCATGCTGCGCGTATTCGGCTAACAATGCTAACCAGGATTTAAGCTCTGCTGTGCGATAGAGACTGCCGCCCAGTTTCACAATAAGCATTTAGCGTAAAGACTCCACCAGTGCGAGCATGGCAGCAGCTTTATCAGCCACTTCCTGATACTCCGCCTCAAGTTCAGAATCGGCAACAATGCCGCCACCCGCCCAGAACCGCAGGCGATTATCGCTAAATACTAAAGTACGGATAGTGATGTTGCTGTCCATATTGCCATCAAATCCGATGTAAGCGATGCTGCCGCAATACACACCACGACGCTGCGGTTCGAGTTCTTCGATAATTTGCATGGCGCGTAATTTGGGCGCGCCAGTTATCGATCCTCCAGGAAAACAGGCGCGTAACAAACCAACGGAATGTTGATCTGTGGCGAGCGTGCCAGTGATGGTGCTGACCAGATGATGAACTGTAGCAAATGATTCCAGTGCAAAAGGCGTAGGAACTGAGATTGATCCTGGCTCACACACTTTACCCAGGTCATTACGCAGTAAATCCACGATCATCAGGTTTTCTGCACGATCTTTAAGACTATCCTGTAATTGTCTACCAAGTAATCTGTCACGCTCTGGATCATTAAGATCGCGTGGGCGCGTACCTTTAATGGGCTTGGTTTCAACGTGTTTATTTTTTACGCGCAATAACCGTTCAGGCGAAGAACTTAATACGGTGGCTTCTGGAGTCGTTAGAAAGGCCGAAAAAGGTGCGGCATTCTGTTTGCGTAATTGCTGATAGGCAATCCACGGATCGCCTTCGGCAGCTATTTCGTAGCGCTTCGCCAGATTGACCTGATAACAGTCACCTTCGGTGATGTAGTTTTTAATTTTTTCAAATGCTGTCTGGTAAGCTGTTTGATTCAGATTACAGCGTAATTCACCCGTAACATTAAAAATAGTTGAGTCTGGTTTTTTTGGCTGTTGCAGTCGGCTGAGTAAATTTGCCCAGTTACGATGCGTTTCAGGATCCAATCCATAACTGACCAACCAACAACGCTGTTGTTGATGATCATTGATAACCGCCCAATCGTAAATACCAACAGCCATTTCCGGAATCTGTTCTGAGTCAATGGCCAGCTCAGGCAATTTTTCAATTCGGCGTCCCAGATCATAACCAAAGTAGCCGATGGCACCGCCACAAAAAGGCAAGTCGCTCAAAGGTTGGGCGTATTGCTGCAGTATGCATTGCAGTAAACCAAAAGGATCATCACAGGATTGTTGACCAGCTGTATCTCGATATTCAATGGTCGTGGTTTGATCGCGGGTTTGCAGGGTAATAAATGGATCTGCTGCGATAATATCGAAGCGGCCATTTTCACCTTCAGTCATTGCACTATCTAGAAAAACTGCCCAGGGCAAATCGCGAATGGCTGCAAACAGAAGTTCGCTATCTATTTGATAGGGTAGCTCAGCACATAAAGGCGGTGGTTGAGAAGTCATCATGGTATTTTACGTGAACTGCCTTTGGGCTAGAAGCGCAAGAGCACTGGCCGGTGCGTATGCTGCAGCATTTTCATGCGCTCCTAGCAGGGTATCAAAATCCACATAGGGACGGTTTAAACGGTTAGCTATTATTTTGGCGATAAACCGTCCGCTACCGGCGCCGATTATCGGCGCTTGTTGGTCAAAACCGCTCTGGACAGACAACACCTGTAAACAGGCATTGTGGATCTGCTGTAATTGTTGCTCAGTAAACCACACTGCGACATTGTGCCAGTCTGCTGCAGCAAATAAACCTGCATCGGTGCCCAGCATTCTGGCCAATCTACGTTGACAGTTTTCGAGTTGCCAATCGTTATCGTCAGCACTTTTATCATTTATTTGCGATGCGCTTAATTCTTCCAGAATGCGCCAGCAATCACCCGTGGTTGCAAACACTTCAGCGGTGATGTTTTGCCATTGGCCACGAAAAGGTAATTTCTGGCTGACAGCCATCAACGGTGTGCGAATAACACCGGTATACAACAGTTCACCGCTACTTAAACGGCCTTGATCATCATAGGCGGTTAATTGAGGGGCAGAGTTTTCGAGAGCGATAATGTCAGTCGTAGTGCTGCCACAATCGATCAAAAGGGCTGTTGAATACTGGTTGGCGACTAATTGTGCACTGGCCAACCAGTTCATTGAGGCGACTTTATCCCAATGAGTTCGAGCTTCCTCCTGGCTTATCCAGCCATCTTTACTGAAAACGGATAGCCGATCGGTAGGAAAGTATTCAGACATACAGGACAGAATTTCTGAGACACCGCTCGCTCTGTCAGCAAAGCAATCAGCCAGTTCCCCCGTCATCGTGATCAGTTGCTGATCCAATTCGTTGTTCAAGGTGTCGATGGCCAGCCGGATGGCTTTACGCAAAGCATCTTTACCTAACCACAGTGGACAAGGTAGCTCAATGGCTTGCAACAGTTGGCCCTCAGTATCACAACGAACTACCTTTAAATGCGCCCCGCCAATATCCCAACCAGTGAAACAGCCTTTCTCTTGTCTATGCATATTGCGCTTCTTGTTGATCCAAACGTTGTAAATGCTGCCATAACGGCAGAGCAGGGTTGTGCAAACCATTAGCCGATAAATACACATAAGCCGTGGTCAGTCGTGGATTGATATCGACCACCACCGGGCCTTGCTTACTCAGGATAAAATCAATACCAACATAGCCTGATAATCCTGCAATAGCCTGATGGATGTTGATGGCAAGCTGCGTTGCCTCCTGCTGGCTGAATTGCCGCGTAACATCACTATTTATGGCACACCCATGAAAGACAAGTTGTGATGCGTGTTGTTCGATTAATTGTTCATTAATTGAAAGCAGTTGAATGTCTTCTTCATCGACATAAATGCTCAGACTTAATGTTGCACCCTCAATATAAGGTTGAACAATCAATCTGTCCCGACGGTCCTGCGGTAAGGAGATCAAATACTCTCGAGATTGTATTACAGAATCAAATTTGAACGTCTCCAGACAGCCCGCCCCGTCCAGTGGCTTGACGATATATGGCTGGTTAATCAGGCACACATCCAAAAGAGCGTTGCTGGCGGAATAGCTGGTTGGTGTCGGAATATTTGCTGTTTGCATCAAATGATAGCAGCGGAGTTTGTCACTACACAGCATGGTTGCCTCCGATGAACATCCAAAGTAGGTTTTGTTCGCGGCGAGCACTTGTTGTTGTAATGCTAGGAGCGTGTGGTCAGTTTCTGGTGCAATCAGCAAAAAATATGCGTGTTCTCCTAGGCAGGTTTGCCATTGTTGTTCAAATTGCTGCTGATTGGCGCAACTATGTATGGTAATTCTCTGGGAGCTTATCAGCCACTCAGGGAGTGTCAGACGTTTATCCTGCAGAATAGTGATATGAATATGACAGAGCCGCAGCAGGTCCTGCACAATGGCATAAAGCATCATCTCGCCTTCGTGTGCGAGGGATGCGGGTAACTGCTCATCACACAATGCGCCACTGGTGATATGCTCGTATACGACTAAGTTCATTTTTCTGAGGTTTATTAAAGAAGTGCTGATTATACCGGTCATTGATTTAATGGGGGGCAAGGTTGTGCATGCCCGTGGCGGTCAACGTGATCATTATCTGCCACTTAAGTCACAACTTACCTCCAGCGTTTACCCGAATGCAGTACTAAAACAATTATTAACATGGTTTCCGTTTACCCATATTTACATAGCCGATCTGGATGCGATTGAAGCAGGCAAGATAGATAAAGCGTTTTATCTGCAATTGCATCAGCTTTTTCCGAAGTTAACCATCTGGCTGGATGCGGGAATACGCAACCTGGATGATTGGTTAATTTGGCACGATATCCCAAACCTCAAGCCCATATTGGGAAGTGAAAGTCTTAACGATCTGGATTTATTAAAACAGCTTCAGCCAACCGAATTTATCTTGTCCTTGGATTTTCGACAGGGAAATTTATTGGGGAAATTTGATTTACTCGAAAAGACTGAACTGTGGCCTGACACCATCATCGTCATGAGTTTGGATAGTGTGGGTAGCGATGATGGACCGGATAGGCAATTACTGAGAAAAATACAATTGCTCAAACCAAATGCGGAGATAGTCGCTGCGGGTGGAGTGAGAGGAAAAGAAGACTTAACAGATTTGGCGGAAGCAGGTATCAAAGCTGTACTAGTTGCCAGTGCATTGCACAAAGGCGAGCTTAGCGTCGATACGATACGCCAGATAATGAACTGAAAATGCACCCCGAAGGGTGGCATTTGCATCAGTCTAAAACTTACTTAGCACCAAATGGGTGTTCAGAAGCTTTGTATTGTGCAACAACGTCAGCCGCTTTAGGCTCACGTGCTACTGCACGTTTGATAGCTTCTTTAGTTGCACGGTAGTTCCAGTCTTGGATTTTTGCATCGCTGTCAGCAGTTGGTGAAATAAATACACCAACGCAGATGAAGCAATCATCAGCTTCACTGGCAGGGATAGTGCCATCTTCAACACATTCAGCAACAGCAACAGAAACACCACGTTGTGCAGGGCCAAACATTTGCACAGCTTGTTTCATGTTTTTGATTGTTACTTTGTTGAACATAACGGTGGCTGGTTTGACCATCAGATTAGGTGCAACAACAGCCAACAGGCCGTTAACACCTTGTTTCTGGTCGGTCATAGTGCGGCAGAAAGCATCTTCTGCTGCTGAACCACGTGGGCCCATTAATAAGTCAATGTGAGCAACGTTGTCTAAGTCACCATCTTCAATGACTAAGGATTCACCTACAAGTACGCGATCGATAACTGGCATGTTATATTTTCCTGTTCCAAAAAAATTGTCAAAAAGGCTCATTTTTTCCTCAACCGTTTTCGTGAGGTTGAGGTTTATACGTAATAAAGGAACGTATCACCTGCTCAGTGCCGCCCGCTATAAGCATCGTGCTACTGAAATTCGGTTCGAATCAAACGCCTGCTCAAACGCAAACAGCAGCAGTGCTGCTGCAGTCATATCTGCGGAGGTTCCGGGATTTATGGCGTGACGCTTTAATTCGTGATCCCAGACGGTCAGCTCAGCTGTTGAATTGCTTAGGGGTCTATTTTTATTCATTTTTAAAATAAATAACTGTGCCTTCTGTGCCACTGTCTGGGCGATATGCCGGGATTGCTTTCTTATAATTAAAGTATCCGGCACACGTGCTAGTAAGTAAAGATACGCGAATGTGGCTGCCCATTCAACCTTTTCCCCACATTTCAGCGCTTCTGTCAATTCTTTATAGCCGATATCCCATACTTGCTGGTAATTATTAACATATTGCAACGCAATAGTATCCCGATGTTGCGCTAATGCCATGGCTTCTAGGAGAGTCACACTGGGTTGTTGATTAATGTCTTGCTCGGATTGCTCACCCATGCCACCCGCTTCGGCCAGACGAATAGCCTGATAACAAAGCTGAGCATCTTCCAATGTCAAATGGCTTAATGTTTTTTCGAGTTCAAAGGATAACGTATCAAAACTGGAGCAGCACTGAACTGCATCACACAGTGGGGCAAACAACAGCACAATGCCAAGATTGGTGTTGCAATTAACAACCTGACGCGTGGCCTCTATAGATTGCAGAATTCGTTGACCCACGCTCAGATTTGGTTGGGCCATGATGGGAGAAATAGCTTTGGCACTTAATAAAAAGTCCTGCACAGCCATATTGTGGCCATCGCTCCACACATTTACATTACCGGGTTTTGGGGCGTTAACCTCTTGTTCACAGGCCCAGCGTACGCATTCAGTAATCTGTTGTTCATCCAACATGTTCGGGAAATGATACCTGTCTGATGTGTTGAATATGTGAGGCCACCATTGAGGCAAGTCGACCGGCAATATCAATTCCGGTTGCTTGATACAAACCTTTCCAGGCTGGGACGCTATTTACTTCTAATACACTGAAACGACCTTGCTGATCCTGAATCAGATCGACTCCGGCATAAGGTGCCTCTACAACTGCTGTCGCCTGAATAGCAAGCTGTGCCATTTCATGCGTAACGGTGCTGGCAAAGCAACTTGCCCCTTGTGCAAAGTTAGTGATCCAGTGATTAGAACGACGAGTCATGGCTGCAATGACTTCACCTTGAACCACCATTAGTCGCCAATCTTGCCATTGGTCGGTTTGAACTGGAGCAACGTAATGTTGTAAGTAATAGGCCTCACCGACCACGGACAACTGATCCAGTTGCGATATATGTTCAATCCTTTGAATGCCTTTTCCTTGGCAACCAAACAGTGGTTTAACGACCAGACTATGGCCTTTCACAAGCTCTTCAACAGCGATTTGCAGAGCTTGTTGCCGATTTTCACAGGCCCAGGTGTGCGGTGAGGGAATATTGGCTAAATGAAGTTTTAGGGATGTTCTCGCTTTATCAACGGTCAGTTCAATAGCATGAGCGGGATTGAGAACGGGGACTCCTAATTCTGCCAGAGTATGCAAAACATCCATGCGCAAAGTAATTTGTTCGAGACTTCCTGGAGCAATGCCTCGAACCAGAACGGCATCTGGCAATGTTGTCTCAAACTTTGGAATGATCAATCCGGTCGGGCTTCGCGTATCGATCCGGCAATCCGCCAGATCGATAAGCACCGCCTCCATGCCTAGAGCTGACAAAGCCTCAGTTAACTGGACGCTGTGCCAACCATGAGTATCGTTAAAAATGGCAATGCGGGCATGGGGCATAGTCAAATATTAAAACCCGAAGGATTGTTTCAATAAGTCAGCATTCAACTCACCTGCAGTAAAGCTCTTGCCGGTTTGGGTGCTGGTAATAATGACTTTGGCCGGGCTGAACAGCATTGGGTCAATTTTGAAAAAGTCGTATTCATAAGATTTAAAAATCTGGCCGAATGGGCGACCATAATCTGACGAAGTGTTACTAGGCATTTTTTCAGCCAGATCCTTTGCTTCATCGTTGCTGCTGTTCACAAACAGGTGCACAGTACCGCCATAAAGAATGGCGTCGTTGGTGCGGCCCATGCCAGTCATGAAGTCGCCACCCGGCGGTGCAACAGGCGTTGTACCAAAACCATCGACAATTTTATCCATAGGAAAATGCAGGGTATGTGCTTTATGCATAGCGACTTCGAGTACACGAATGGCAATTTGCATTACTCCCGCCAGACTGGTGGTTGGAGTCAGAATTAATGTCAGGTTTTCCGGTTTAATGGCGCAGTTGTCAGCAATTTTCTCGGCGATTTCAACTGGCGGCATACTGTCGACTTCGAGCACAATGACAGTAGAATCCGCTTTATCCTGATAGCCAAATTCTTTGAATAATTCTTCACGAGCAGCCAACGCACGACCTGGCCCAGAACCCAGTGCATAGAATTTAACATCTTCACTTTTATGCGACAGGCTCCAACCAGCATATTGACTGCCCAGGCAGCTTAAGACCGGAGTTTTAGCATGCACATTAACTGACCAGGGCCATTCAGCAAAACCACTGTTACTGCCCAGTGTGGCTGTGCCTAATCCGCCCATACAGATTTCACCAATCAAACGACCTGCTTCTAAACCACCATTGGCTTTGATGCCGGCATCAACTACGCGAGTACCGTTGGATAAATAGCTGATTTCTAATTGCAAGGCTTGAGCATTGTCGATTAATTTATCAACCAGAGGCTGACAGGCGGCGTTAACACTGGTCCAGTTGGCGGAGATTTGGCTGCTCATGAAAAGATCCTGTCTGATAAAAAATGAAAATAGTATACGTCATGCACTTAGCGCTGTAACAGTCAGCCTGCTGCTGTCTCAGTGTTTTTTACGAAACGGCTCAAGCTTTTCATCGATAATCTGACAACGTTTTTCCGCAATGGCGGCAGCGATTGCAGGGCCTTGTAAGCCTTTTGCTATAAACGGTGCGGCGTTCACTTCTCGGCAAGCATTAAAACAGGCTTGAAAAGCCGCTTTTTCAGGTAAATCCGCATCTTCGTATCCAGGGCGTCCTCGGAAATCGGCTTCACTGGCCAACAGATATTGTGAAAACCGCTGCGGTTTGCGAAACGCATCCAGACCTTCAAATACAGCTAACACTTCAGCGGCCGATAACTCGAATAGCAAATGGCTATGCGTATGAAATTCAGCTACTTTTATTGCTAAGCTGGTGATTTCTCGTGGCACCCGCAGGCGTTCACACAGTTGTTGAGTCAAAGCTATACTGCGGGCTTCATGGCCTTTATGACTTGGCAGAATATCCTCTGGTGTCGTGCCTTTACCCAAATCATGGCATAACGCGGCAAAACGTACGGCCAGATCATCACTGAGTCTGGCCGCCTGATCCAATACCAGCATTACATGTACACCGGTATCCACTTCGGGATGCCATTTAGGGATTTGCGGGACACCAAACAGTCGATCAATTTCCGGAAAAAGAGTCTTCAAGGCTCCCACCTCACGCAGGCAGTAAAAAAACAACGATGGTTGTTCGCTCAACAGAGCTTTTTCTAATTCCTGCCATACGCGTTCTGCGACCAGGTGTTCCAGTTCGCCATTAGCGATCATTTGGGAAATTAACTGTTTGGTTTCATCGGCAACTTGAAAGTCGAAGCGAGCTGCAAAACGTGCCAGACGTAAGACACGCACGGGATCTTCAACAAAAGCCGTAGACACATGGCGGAGAATTTTATTATGCAGATCGGCTTGTCCATCGAAAGGATCAATGACATTGTCATGGGCATCTTCTGCCATTGCATTGATGGTCAAATCCCGTCTGGCCAAATCTTCTTCTAAGGTGACTTCCGGTGAGGCATGAAATTCAAAGCCATGGTAACCAGGCGCAGTTTTGCGCTCAGTGCGTGCCAGTGCATATTCTTCGTGCGTGTTTGGGTGCAGGAAAACCGGAAAATCTTTGCCCACCGGTCTGAATCCTTGAGCGAGCATTTCCTCAACATTGCTACCAACCACAACCCAGTCCCGGTCTTTTACCGGTAAACCCAGTAAGCGATCCCGAACACAGCCACCTACTTTAAATATTTGCATATTGATAGGTTAACGCGTTCTGGGGCGAACGGCAGGCATCCTTTCTGACATTCGCTTGATTGGAACTTCTAGCTGATAGTCGTAGGTTGCAGCAAAACTGAATACTGCACGGACATAACGGCGCGTTTCGGTAAACGGAATATTTTCTACCCAGATATCAGCAGGCATGGTTTGTTCCGGTAACCAGCGCGAAACACGATGCGGCCCGGCATTATAGGCGGCAGTTGCCAGCACGGGATTACTTTGAAATTGATCTTGCATACGGCGGATATAAAAACTGCCCATTTCAATGTTGCGGGCTGGGTTGTAGAGTTCAGAATCCTGTTTTAACGGCTTATTGAGCCAACCACCTATTTGTTTGCCGGTCGCTGGCATGACTTGCATCAAACCCATCGCACCAGCATGAGAACGTGCTTGAGGATTAAAGGCACTTTCCTGTCTGGCAATGGCAAGCAGCCATGACGCGTCAACACCGACATTGGCACTGGCTTGTCGCATTTCGTTGCCATAAAGCACCGGGAAACGTAAATCCAAGGCATCCCAATAGCGTGCAGTGCCCAGCAGCGCTATGGTTTGATTGTGCCAACCCCATTTGTGGTTTCATTTGCGACAATCTGCAATTCACGTGATGTCAAAGTCTGCTGCAGAAAATAGGCTTCGCGGCGGGCATCCAGTAATTCATCCTGCAGATAAAACTCACGCATGCGTTTTACTGAAGCGGAATTCACAATGCCATTACTTTCCGAGGCTTCGGCGACAATCGGGTGATGATTCATTTCATATTCTGCGCCAACTTTATCAGCTGCGAGGAAAGCATAGAAATCACGTTCATCCACTAAGGTCCGCCATATGGCTTCAGCTTCAACACGCTGGCCAAGTTCAGCCATGCTTCTGGCCAACCAATATTGCCAGCGGGTTTCCTGGCGAACATTTTCATCCAGACTGCCGATGGCTTTTTGTACTTCTTTCCAGTTTTGTTGCCATAAGGCTGCACGAACTCGCCATGGGTGATTGGGCGTGTCGCCATAAAAATAGAGTGCTCGATCGTCTTTATTTAAGGCCGCCCACATGCCAATAGTGCCTTGCACATCATGGCGTTCATCAATTGAAAACAAATAGCTGTTTTGCAAACGTTTCCAGTGAAAATAGGCTTTCTCGAAATCTTGTCTTGCCAGACGTTTTAAACCATAAACAATGATCTCTCTGGCCATCGGCACATCCTGAGCCAGAGACACGCCTTGACTTGGCGCCGCTGCAGGTAACTGTGAAAGCAAGCTGACCGGATTGTTATGAATATCTTCCCAGCGCTTTGCCCAGGCTTGAGCAGTCCCACTCTGCTGGACAGTTTTAGCTAAATAATTGGCTAGCGGGAACTGTTGGTTACGTAATGCCAACATCATTCGTTGCCAGCGCAAATCATCGGTCAACCAGCCGCGTTGGGTTGCCGTCTGAAATACTGGATCACAGGCTTTATCTTGAGAAGTCGACACCAGCCAAAGTTTCTCAAATGCTTCAACTGCTGCCTGTTGTTGATTGGTGGCAATTAAAGCGCGTGCATAATGACATTCACGTGCTGCGGACTGGGAGCCTTGATAAAACTCCAGATATTGTTGCCATTGCTGATCTCTTGCCAGTTTATCCAGCCAGGCACTACGCAACCGGGCTTTGAAAAAACTTTCTTCCCGTGTCTGCAGGAAGCGTTTGATATTTGCGGCTTCTGAATCGTTTATCCGATGCTGCAGATATAAATAATCCAGATATTCTTGCAGCGGATAATCGCCGAGCTGCTCGCGTAACTGTCTGAACTGAGCAAGCTGATGCGTTTGCAGCGCTTTTTTGGCTTGCTGATAGATTTTGCGTTGTTGATTGATATCTGTTGCGGCAATGGCCTGAACAGGTAAAAAGGCTGCAAGCATTAGCAGCATAGCTATACGGATGTGATTTTTCATGCGGGTATCTTAAAGCAAATTGTCAGACGATGTATTACCGGACAAACTGTTTTGCAGATGAGTTTCAATATTGTCTAATTTTGGAATAAAAGCCACGTTGGAGCCGATCTTGATCTGACAATGTAGCCAGTCCGAATCAACAATATCGTGGGTAGGTTGCAGCGCAGTTTCATTGATTGTTATCAGTTGCGGGGCACCACAGCAGGCAACCGCATAATGTTTGATTTTTGCTTCATTATTAATGCCATTAATCACGCAAAGCTTATTTATTTGCCGAGTATTTTGTTGTCCACTGCCGATTAACATTTCGAGATCTATCACCTGCAATGGTAAATCACGCCAAAAAAACTGGCCGATATACCAGGCAGAATCGATGTCACTATCCGTAAGCCGAGGTAATGGAATAACTTCGGCAATGGTTGGATTCGGCAGCAACAGATAATGTTGTCGCAGCGGAATCAACATGCAATGAATAAAATCAGATTCTTTGCTCATATTTGCCTTTGTTATGTTTATCGTTGCTCAGCAGGATAGCGGTTACCTAGCTGTTGTTTCATTGAGATGATCAGCTCATCGTCCTGATAAGGCTTACCAAGATAGGCATTGACCCCGATAGTCATAGCGCGTTGACGATGTTTTTCGCCAGTACGCGAGGTAATCATCACAATCGGCAGGTGTTTAAACTGTACATCGTTACGAATAATCGAGGCGAATTCAAAACCGTCCATGCGCGGCATTTCCACATCTAATAAAACAATGTCCGGGGTTTGTTCGTAGAGTTGTGCGAGTGCATCAACCCCATCTTTTGCGGTTACCACATCAAAGCCCAGGCGACCTAACAGGCTGCCAGTCGCCTTACGCATGGTAATTGAGTCATCAACAATCATCGCCAAAGGTTTACGGTCAGGCGCCACCTGTTGATAGCTTTCACTGGCCTGTTGCAGATTAGAGGTTCCGGTTGGCGTTTGATAGCTATCAATTAACGTCGGGATGTCGAGGATAAATACAACACGACCATCACCAAGAATAGTCGCACCATTTATCGCGTCAATCTGCCCCAGTTGTGCTCCGACGGATTTAATAACAATCTCACGATTGCTATCGATATTATCAACAGCCAGTGCAACTTTGACATCGCCACTACGGAATAACAGCAACGGCATCTGTTGTCGCAGATTGTCGAGCAAATTCAGTGGCTGGCCGAGCAGGTTGCTTAACGGCACAAAGTCATAATGTTCGCCATGGAAAGTGTAAGTTGGTTTTTCCTGTGCCATTAAGTCGCGTATGCGTTGCAGGCTAATGCGTTCGCCCGCAGTAACCGCAGATAATGGAACCGCAAACTGTTGTTGATTTACCGAAATCAATAAGGCCTGCATCACTGACAGCGTTAATGGCAATCGCAGGTGAAACTGGGTGCCTTTGCCAGGTTGAGAACTGATGGATAAACGGCCTTTAAGGGCACGGATTTCATTACTCACTACATCCATACCAACTCCACGGCCGGCAAGTTGTGAGATCTTGTCGGCTGTACTGAATCCTGAAGTCAGGATCAATTGAATCAGTGATTGCTCGTTAGGAATGTTAAACGGGTCAATTAAGTTTTGATCGATTGCACGCTGTTTGATTTTTTCAATATTCAGTCCCTGACCATCATCAGAAATGGTGATTAACACCTCAGAGCCTTCACGTTGCATGGTGATTTGCAATCGACCAACGGGATCTTTTCCATGTTGCCCACGTTCGTCAGTAGTTTCCAGACCATGGGCGATGGCATTACGCAGAATATGTTCAATTGGTGCAACCAGCCGATCAAGAATGGTTCTATCAAGTTCTAAATCAGCCCCACTAACCAGTAATTGAGATTGTTTATCCAATTCGCTATTAGTTTGTCTGACGATTCTTTCCAGCCGAGGCACTATCGAATTAAATGGCAGCAAACGGGTGTGCATTAAGCCTTGTTGCAAGTCCGTATTTAACCGGGATTGCTGCAGTAATAAAATATCGGTCTCACGCATCAGATTACCCATCGAACGGCTGATGTTATTCAAGTCGTTAACGGTTTCGGTGAGGCTGCGTGATAGCTGCTGGATAGTTGAAAAACGATCCAGCTCTAATGGATCAAATTCGGCATTGGTATCTTGAACCGTATCTTCGTAACGGAACAAGATCTGGGTTTCAGTTTCTATTTCCAGTTTGCGTAACTGTTCATGCAAACGGGCAACGGTTTCTTCCATTTCTTCAAGCTGCAGATGCATCACACCATGCTGCTGGGTAACCTGGTCGCGGGTAATGCTGACTTCGCCGGCAAAGTTGCTCAGGTAATCCAACAAGTCGGCGCGAACCCTTATTTTTTCAGAACTCTGTGGGCTGGCTTTAGTTGTTGCCGGAGTAGCGCTGCTGATACTTTGCATATCCGGCATGGAATGTTCAATAAATGCAGGTGAATCTGCCAGCGTATCCATATTGTCGATATCAGCTGGCACATAACCAGAATATTGCTGGATATCCTGCAATAAGTCATTTGCCGCAGGAATAACGCTTCTGCTGGCAAGTTGTTCCTGCATTTCTGTCAGCCGATCCTGACAGCGTTGTAATAGATTGAAGAAACTTTCATCCGGATTTTCTGGGCGATCTGTTACCGACAAGACCAATGTCTCGGTTTGATGTGTCAGATCAGCCATTGCCATGGTAGCGGTAAGTCTGGCACCACCTTTTAGCGTATGTAAATCACGCTGTAACTGCATTGATCCTGCTGGGTTATTCGGTTCCGATTGCCATTGTTTGATGGCTCGGTCGGTGGATATCAATAATTCTGCGGCTTCTTCGGTGAAGGCTTCGAGAATTTCCGGATCGACTTCAACGGTCGACACGCTGTCTAAAGCCGTTAACGTAGAACGAATTTGCTCGCGGAAAGCTGTGAAATCAGCCGGTACTTTATGTTGGATTAGTGCTTCAATCTGGTCATTAACAATTTCTAACGCTTCATCAAGCAATGCTTTGAGATTATTGCTCCGACTTTGAGGATGCATGATCAATCGTTGCATCAATTGATAAAGCGCGGCAAGTTGCTGCAATGACGCGTTTTCAGCGTTCTCAGCAAGCGTATTTAATGTTTGGCGTAATGACAGTGGTGCTTCGTCATCTGTGTGCTGCCATTGTTCAAGTTGCTGACTGTAATCATTAAGTAAACCATCAGTTTCTTCAAGGAAGCTGACAAGCTGCTCGGGATCAAGCGGTGCACTATGAGAGTAATCGACTTTTTGTGGGCAAAGCTCAAAGATCCGGCGATCCAGTAAACGAATATCAGGTTCATCGGAACTGGTTTTGACTGCCTGCAGTAACTGACTTAGTTCAATAATGATGTCATTCAAATCATTGACAGATTCTTCAGTGAATTGCTGCTGCTGATGATAGAGATTCCGAAATGTCTGATCCAGCTGGGTAGCGATAATAGCAACCGGTTTTACACCGGCGATATTGGCGCAGCCTTTAAGTGAATGCGCTGCGCTGAGCATAGTTTTATTAATGACTTTACCGGCTTGCAAAATCGCGGTTTCGGCAAATAAGGTTTGCAGGTGTTGTTCTGCTTCCAGATAAAAAATATCCTGCAAAGCCTGGTCTTCTTCATCTTCATCAGCAACAGTTTCTGCTTGGAGGACGTCCAGTACACTGTGTTGCTCATTAAGCTGTCTGGCTAGGATGGTTAGCGCTTCAGCTGATTGAGTAAAGTCAGATTGTGCTTGGGTAAATAACTGTAAACAGTCTTGTATTTCGGGTACTGCTTCCATGACTAACGCCATAATTTCATCCGAAACCTTCAACTCACCATCCAACACTTGATTTAATAAATGTTCGATCGCCTGTGCCATGTTGGCGATAGTTTCCGCCCCTGCCATCCGGCCACTACCTTTCAGGGTGTGGAAATGCCTTCTGATAGTGCTTAATTCACCGCCCTCCGGAGTTTCACACCAGGCCGGCAACAACAGTTGCAAATCATTTAAAACCTCATTGGCTTCTTCAACGAACACTTCAGCAATTTCACTATTAATGTGCGGGGCAAATCGCCAGCCATTAGTAGATTCGTTTTCAGTGGTTTGTTGTAGTTCAATGGATTCGATATTTTGTGGTGGTTGCACTTCGATATCAATGAAGTCCAGAGCTTGGTCCACAGTATCCGTTTCAGCATCATCCAGCTCAATTGGGGAGGGAACAAAATCCATCAATGGCAATGCTTCGGCTTCGGTTTCTTCCTCTGAGAAATCCTCAGCAACAGATAAATCAAAATCCAGTAACTCAATGGCTTCCGGCGAATATTCATCATTGCTATCAGCGGCGGTGACAGATATTTCTAGTGGTATTGTCGTGTTGGTTTCATTAGTTGGACTTTGCGCCGTCGGACTTTGACCGAAGTGTTGCATGCGTTGCAAGGCTGATTGCAGACTGTTTTCATCGGTTTGGCCGGTGCGATGCAGATTTTCCAGATAAATTTCTGCCGAGGTTAATATCTCGGCCAGATCCTGCTGGGATTGTTCGGACGATAATAATGACGTCTCATCAACAAATTTATTCGCTAGAAAAGTAAATAATTCGGCGGCTTTACCAATGTTCAAAATATCTAGACTACCTGCCAACATCCTTAAACTATTGGTAAAGTTTTCATGCACCGCATCGATATCGTCAGATGGCTGATTGGATTGCAGGATCAATAATTCTTTAATACTGGCTAATTCGTTAAGACATTCACTTAATACAGTTTTTTGAAGCTGGCGGTGAATGGCATCAGAGGCATCGGTTTGTCTGAGCCGTGCTTCGATTTGTAGCAGATCATCAGCCAGCAAGGCCAGTTGGTCATGGTAAGTCTTGTCTGTGGCCAGACATTTTTGCAGCGCAGTATGTTGGCTATGCAAGAGATCACTTTGTTGTTGGTGCTGAAGTAGAGAAAGCGTATCCGCCATGCTCAGCAATTGCACACTGATATCGTTGACCGCTTCATCAGCCTGATCTTCAGCGGTATCAAACTGGCTAATTCGTTCTTTTAATTCTTCGAGTTGTTCAAGTAAAGCATTTTGAGCTTCTTGTAATGCAGAATCACTATGACCAATGAGTTGTGAAGCCTGATCATAAAACGTCAGTTCAAAGCTTTGTTTCACTCCGGTGACTAATGGGCCATAACTGGTTGCCGGGCCACTACTAACAAAAGTTGTTTTAATAAAACGTCGGGATAGCCGGCAAGTAATGAGTTTTCATCACCCTCGCAAACCAGTCTGATGGGAGAGGCCATTTTGCCGATAAGCTGTTTAGCGAAGGCATCATCACGAATCCCACGATGAACCAGTCCTTCCAATAAAGCTTCTGCCACCCACCAGAATAAAGTGGTTTTTTGCTGTAAACACTGCAACCGTAAATGTCGCAAAATACCACGCATTTTACGCAGGCTTTTGTCATCTTGTTCACGCATCCACGTCAACAGCAAATGTTGAAATACATGGGCTATTTTATGTCTTTCCAGATCTAGCGGCGGAGCAATTCGAGCAGGATCCGGTGCAATTCCTTCAGGCAGTTCAACGGTGAGATCCGGTTGGAATATCTCGGTTTCTGCAATCGCTGGCTTATCACGCAACAGCCTCAATTCATTGATAGGGCTCAATACGCACAAAGCGTTATCTGGAAACTTCTCATTCAACTTATTTAAATACGTTGGCAACAAGATAAGACTGCGGGTTAATGTTTCCAAAGCAACGTTTTGTTTATCTTCCGGAAACGAGCGCATATAGCCAGCAATGGATTGCATTTCAGCGGCAAGCATCTGGGCACCATCCAGATTAAGCATTTCCAGGGTGCCGTTAACCTGATAAAGATGCTCCACACAGCGGCTCAATGATTCTGATTGCTGAGGATCTTCGATATAGGTCTGAACCGATTGCAATGCTGCAGCGAGTGACTTCTGCAGTTCTTCCTGCAGCCATGTCAGGGCATTGTAGTTGCCTCTGGGTTGGGTCATATGCGCTTCTCCGCCGGCTCAGGCTGTATTAAGGTAATTTGAAACCAGAGACTGACTTACGTAATTCGTTTGTCAGTTCGAGCAGTCTACCGATCGCCGCCGCACTTTCATTGGTACCGGTTGAAGTCTGCATAGTGATTTCCTGAATCACACTCATGTTTTCGGATGTACTAATTGCCGCCGTAGCCTGTTGTTTCGCATTACTGGAAATATTGTTGATCAATTCCGCTAACTGTTGAGATACCGTTTCAATCTGCTCCAAAGAAGCACCGGCATCTTGTGATAAACGTGCTCCTGAAACCACTTCAGCGGTACTTTGCTCCATGGAGCTGATCGCTTCGCTGGTATCACTCTGGATGGTGCGAACTAAAGCATCAATTTGTCGGGTGGCACTGCCTGAACGTTCCGCAAGTCGTTGAACCTCGTCGGCTACAACCGCAAAACCTCGCCCGGCTTCACCGGCCATGGCAGCCTGAATGGCTGCATTCAGAGACAAAATATTGGTTTGTTCAGCGATGTCGTTAATCAGTTCAACGATTTCACCGATTTGCTGTGAGCTTTCACCCAAGCGTTTCATCCGTTTAGAGGTTTCCTGAATTTGTTCACGAATGGTATCCATACCATGGATAGCTTTTTTCACCGCTCCGTTACCCTGAACAGCAAGACTTACCGATTGCTTCGCAACCTCAGAAGATTGGCTGGCATTTTCAGAAACCAGTTCGATAGAGGCGGCCATTTGGGTAATGGCCGAGCTGACTTCAGAAATCTGTTGTGCCTGATGCTCACTGGCATCGGTTAAATGTAAAGCAGTTGCCTGGGTTTCCTGCGCAGCAGAAGCAACCTGCAAGGTGGTGGAGTTGATTTGGGCCACCAGACTGCGTAACGCGTCAATGGTGTAGTTGACAGAGTCGGCAATGGCACCAGTGATATCTTCAGTCACGGTGGCGGTCACGGTCAGGTCACCGTCAGCCAAATCGCCCATCTCATCCAGCAAGCGCAAAATCGCATCCTGGTTATGGCGGTTTTGTAGTTCCATTTCGTCCATAGAGCGTTTAATTTTGCTGAGTGGCTGATAAGCCACGATCAAGGCAAATAAGACCGCTAAAATGACACTCACTCCACTGATGCCGGCCGTGACCAAAGGATCGGGATAAATCAAAGCAGATTGACCGGTTACAAGTAACCAGATCCCTGCAAGGGCTAAACCAGTAAAAATAATAATCAAGATGAGGTAAAACAGATTTTTGCCGCTGAGCAGCGAAGAAAAAAACAGTTTACTGGTGGCGTTCATAGGGCGAGTCCTGAAATAAAATCGTTAAGCGGCTGCATTCAAAAATCTGGGATCTTCAGCTAATTTAAGCAAACTGAAAACATGCCAATAGGTTTCCTGCTGATAAAGTCGACCTTGCAAATAAGGCTTCAGATGCATGTGTTGTCTGGCATCAGCCGGTTCCGGTTGGCGTTGGAAATGCTTCAAGCCGAACACTTCATCCACAATCAACCCGGTGAAAAACTCAGGATGATTCAAAACGATAACGCGTTTGCGTTTATCCGTCGGACTGCTATTGCCTTGGAGAAACAGGTTTAAGTCGATAAGTGGAAGTAAATCACCACGCAAGCTGGTCATGCCAACCACCCAGGGCTGTGATTTTGGTACAGGGGTGATCTGTTGGGGCAGTGGGAAAACTTCGCGTGATTGGCCGAGCGGAATAAGCAAATGCAAGTTGTCCAGACGAAAACCGATGGCGGTCCAGGCCCCTTCCATATTGTCTTGCTGTGATAAGCCGGCAATGCGCTGCTGGCTGCGACGTTCGATATCCTTGAGGATGGCAATGATATCTGCCGGATTATCCATTGTGGTCATGCTGACACTTCCACCAATTCATTTATTTGTAATATCAGATCGTCTTCGGCTACCGGCTTGCCAAGGTAACCTCGTGCGCCCTGGCGCATGCCCCACATTCGATCAGTTTCTTGGTGTTTGGATGAGACAATCACAATAGGGATATGTGCAGTGGCACTGTCTTTAGTCAGCCGACGAGTAGCCTGAAAACCATTTAAACCTGGCATGACAACATCCATCAAAATTAATTGAGGTAATTGGGATTGCGCCATTGCAACGGCCTGTTCGCCATCTGTGGCGACGATGACTTCATGACCGTTTTTTTCCAACATTTTCTGTAATACATACACTTCTGTTGGCGAGTCATCGGCTATCAAAATTAAAGCCATATAAAATCTACGCGTCCTTGTTTTTGTCGAGCAAATGCGTCCGTATCGCATCCAATAAATCGTCGCGGGTAAAAGGCTTTGTCAGATATTGTTCTGCTCCCACAACCCGCCCCTTTGCGCGGTCGAATAAACCATCTTTACTGGATAACATCACCACTGGAATATCCCGGTATTTGGGATTGTTTTTGACCAATGCGCAGGTTTGATATCCATCCAGTCGCGGCATCATGATATCGATAAAAATAATATCGGGATGCTGCCCACTGATGATAGGCAATGCCTCAAAACCATTATCCGCGGTCAATACTTCACAACCTGCTTTCTGCAGCAGGGATTCAGCACTACGGCGAATCGTTTTGCTGTCATCGATGACCATCACCTTAAGGCCTGAAAATTCTGATAAAGTCTCACTCACGGTCATTAGTACCTACAGCCTGACACATTCGATTAAAATCAGCCTTGAAGATAACCCATTTTTGATCGTCAGGCTAGTGACTACTTTCGAGGTCGGGGACTGTTATTCCTTCATTTCTAAACGCATGGAAGAGTATGTATGACTTGAAATATCCAATCTGTGTCCCATATCACAGTAACTGGGGTCTCTTTAGCTTTCATTGCCACTGTGGTTGAAGGTGATGAAAGCTAAAGAGATCCTAGCCTGCCAGCCGCACTTAATATTGATTCAGAGAGTACAACATGACATCAGCCGTACCGCACCTAACTACTGCCCTTAATGGACCATTACTGGAATTAGAATCACATTTATTGGAGCGGCAGGCCGATGTTGAATGTTGGTTGCGTGAGCAATGGCTGAAAACGCCGGCGCCTTTTTATGCTTCAGTGGATCTGCGAAATTCCGGCTTTAAACTTGCCCCGGTCGATACCAATTTATTTCCAGCAGGATTTAATAATCTGAATCCGGCATTTATGCCTTTATGTGTCCAAGCGGCACAGGCTGCTGTGGAACGGCTATGCCCAAAAGCCCGCCGGGTATTGATCATTGCAGAAAACCATACTCGTAACCTGTTTTATATGGAAAGCGTCGAAACATTAAGAGACATTTTCGAAAAAGCCGGTTTGGAGGCGCGCATTGCCAGCTTGCGTGAAGATATCAGTGAGACCATACAAGTCGAATTGCCCTCAGGAAAAACCTGTGAAATCTCGCCATTGGAACGCCAGGGTAATCGAGTAGCAATTGGCGATTTTTCGCCGTGTCTGGTGTTGTTGAATAATGATATGTCTGCGGGTCGCCCAGCGATCCTTGAAGGTTTGGAGCAGCAACTTGCGCCACCACTGAAAGCAGGTTGGTCGACGCGCAAGAAGTCGGATCATTTCACCCACTATTCGATGGTGGCACATGCTTTTGCTGAGCAGCTTGATATTGATCCATGGTTGGTCTCACCGCTGACATTGCAATGCGGCGAAGTAAATTTTATGGAACGCAGTGGCATGGAATGTTTGGCGCGCAATGTAAATACATTGCTCACTGCAATTCAGAATAAATACGATCAATACGGTATCGACCGCGAACCATTTGTGGTGGTGAAGGCTGATTCTGGAACCTACGGAATGGGTATTATGATGGTCAAAAGTGCTGATGAGCTTTTGAACCTGAATCGCAAACAACGCACTAAGATGTCCTCAGCCAAAGAAGGATTGGTTGTGGATAATGTTTTAGTTCAGGAAGGGGTTTATACCTTTGAAACGCTGGGTGAAGATCAAGCTGTTGCGGAACCCGTTATTTATATGATGGATCATTTTGTTATTGGTGGCTTTTATCGTGTGCATACCGGCCGCGGAATTGATGAAAATCTTAATGCGCCGGGAATGCACTTCGAGCCATTGGCATTTGCCCAATCCTGTATTACTCCAGACAAATTTGATAAACCAGATGCCGAACCTAACCGATTTTATGCTTATGGCGTGATTGCGCGACTAGCCTTATTGGCCGCGGCAAGAGAGCTGGCATAGAAAGTATGCCAGCTGAATGTTAGGCGTTATGTTCGCTTAAATAAGCGATAGTCATGGTCTGGTTATGTAACTGACTGTGACTATCGTCCTCGCCGGAACAGATTTCTCCGTTGGAGTAAAAACCGGTGATACCCGTTTGCATTCCCAGCAGACGTTGCACTGCATAAACCTCATCTGCAACCTGATCTTCCATCACCAGTTTACGACCCACACAACTGACACAGATGGCCAGGGCTTTATCGTTGATATCCACTTTCTTCAATAAAATCTGCCGTGCGGCATCGCTGGCTCCGGCGACCAATTGATCATGATCGGATTTCAGAAAACGAACAGTTGACCCTTCAGCGATATTGCCGGCAAACGTCATGCTGTTTTCTTTTTCATTAATCGACAACAAGGTTCGTATCACATTGACGTTTTTGTCATCCATGATGGCGAACGGAAAATTTAGACCTGAGGAGGCAGTTCGCTGGCGTAGTAGCCGATATACATTTTGTAAAGTGGTAAGGCGGGTTTGTTATCCATTTCATAGACAACATTCTTGATAGCTTTAGTAATACGTCTTGGAGGGCCGTAGGGTTTCCAGCCCCCTAATGCACCACTGGTCACAATAGCGTCTTTACCGTAAATACCCACAGCTATCACGATACGATCTTTGATTTGATCATTATTCAGTAACAATGTCTTGGTAAATTTGGCATCATCGCCGGCCAATCCGCCCGTTATGGGCGTGTTAGGTAGTACTTCCTGCAAACCTTCGACCAGCTCTGAACCATTTACATTGAGGCCGTCACTGAGTACAAACACACCTTTTAAATCCGGGGCAATTAATTCGTTGGCAATCTGAGCACCTAACGCATGAGACTGTTCCATGCTATTTACCGGTTTGCAGATAAAACGGAGCTGACTACGCTGCCAATGCATGGCGGTGATATGCACGCTATCATCAAACACCCCGTCTCCAGTGATTTCACCTGATGTGGTGCAACCAATGATTTGTGCATTGGGATAGCGTTTTTGTATCTGACTGGCAAAGTTGCGTTCGCTAAAACGGTTAACTGAGCCGAAAACTAATACCCAGTTCGCTTCACTCAACGTCGATGCTGAGGGGAGTTTGTTAAACCCACTTTTGGAGGGTAGATGTTCTTGTACAAACTTCATTTGCGTAAACCTAACATCCTGAAATTTAAATGAATCATTAGCGTCCTTGTTGAATGTGTTCAAAAACCTCAGCCGATACTACATCAGTTCACCGCATACTGGGAGTAGCTTAATTCAAAATGTGAACTGATTTGCACAAATCCGGGCATAAAAAAGCCCTGAACACATCGTTGCGTCAGGGCTTTTTGAAGCTTGAGCTAAAAAAAGGCTAGCCAGCGAGTTTTTGTTTAAGGATGTCATTCACCTGACCTGGATTGGCTTTACCTTTCGAGGCTTTCATCACTTGTCCAACAAAAAAGCCGAATACTTGCTCTTTACCATCACGATATTGTTGTACTTGCTCTGGATTAGCGGCAATCACTTCATCGATCATTGCCTCAATTGCACCGGTATCAGTCACTTGTTTAAGACCTTTGGATTCGATAACGGCATCGGCATCGGCACCTTCACCGTTCCAGATAGCTTCAAATACCTGCTTGGCGATCTTGCCAGAGATGGTGTTGTCCTGAATACGTAACAACACACTGCCAAGCTGCTGGGCAGAAACTGGAGATTCAGTGATCTCCAAGCCAGCTTTATTCAACGCACCGGAAAGATCACCGATAACCCAGTTGGCACATTGCTTTGGATCTTTATTGCCAGTGGCGGCCAATACGGCTTCAAAATAATCAGCTAGTTCGCGACTGCTGGTCAACACACTGGCATCATATTTTGATAAACCCATGTCATTGACGAAACGATCGCGTTTTTCATTCGGCAGTTCTGGCAACGTGGCACGGACCTGTTCGAGCAGTCCTTCATCCAAAACTAATGGCAATAAGTCAGGATCCGGGAAGTAACGGTAGTCGTTTGCTTCTTCCTTGCTGCGCATCGACCGGGTTTCATTTTTATCCGCATCATACAGACGTGTTTCCTGAACCACTGTGCCGCCTGATTCAATCACATCAATCTGCCGTTCAACTTCGATATTGATGGCACGTTCGACGTTACGGAATGAGTTGATGTTTTTCAGCTCAGCACGGGTGCCAAATTTTTCCTGACCTTTAGGGCGTACGGAAACGTTGGCATCACAGCGGAAAGAACCTTCCTGCATATTGCCGTCACAAATTTCCAGATAGCGCACCAACGAGTGGATTTTTCTCATATAGGCAACGGCTTCTTTAGCACTGCGCATATCAGGCTCGGAAACAATTTCCAGTAATGGCGTACCGGCACGATTTAAATCAATACCGGTTTGACCGTGAAAATCTTCATGTAAGGATTTACCTGCATCTTCTTCGAGATGGGCGCGGGTGATGCCGACAATTTTCTCGCTGCCATCTTCCATTTCTATCGTGATTTGGCCTTTGCCAACCACTGGCAATTCAAACTGGCTGATTTGATAGCCTTTAGGTAAGTCTGGATAGAAATAGTTTTTACGGGCAAACACTGAGCGATCAGCAATTTCAGCATCAACGGCTAGACCGAATTTAACCGCCATACGTACTGCTTCTTTGTTCAACACCGGCAGTACGCCCGGCAAGCCCAGATCAACTGCACATGCCTGAGTGTTAGGTGCCGCACCGTAAGCAGTGGCTGCTCCGGAGAAAATTTTTGTTTTGGTTGCAAGTTGGGCGTGAATCTCTAACCCGATAACAACTTCCCATTCCATAATTGCCGGCCTGAATTTAAGTGATTAAAACCCCGAATTGTAGCAATTATTCACGCAGACTGAGAATTTTCCAGTCGCGTTGACGTGCAACTTCCGCCAATTTGTCATCAGGGTCTACTGCGATAGGCGTATCGACCTGCTCCAGTAATGGCAGATCGTTATGTGAATCGCTGTAAAAATAACTGCCTTGAAGATCATGTTGATGTTCGGACAACCAATGTTTTAAACGAACTACCTTGCCATGCTGGAATGAGGGTACGCCCAGCACTTGGCCGGTATAGCGCCCATCGATCATTTCAGGATCAGTGGCAATCAGGTTGTCGATACCTAACAGTTCAGCAATGGGCGTGGTCAAAAAACTATTAGTCGCGGTGATGATTAGCAGAATATCGCCTTGCTGGCGGTGATGTTCAATTAAATCACGACCTTTTGGCAGAATGATTGGCAGGATTTTCTGCTGCAGGTAATCAGCGCGCCAGTTGAGCAGATCCTGCATGCTGTTTTTGGCCAGTGGCTCAAACACAAATTGCAGAAAGGCATTGATATCCAGCTGTCCTGACTGATAGTCATGATAAAAAGCCAGATTGGTGTCGTGATAGCTCTGCGGATCAACGATGCTATTTTCCGCCAAATAGCGCCCCCACAAATAATCACTGTCTCCACCAAGTAAGGTATTGTCTAAATCAAATATTGCTAAAGCCATTGTAACTGGTCATGTCCCGATAAAATGAGTGCGTATTGTAAGACAAAATGCGTTGCATCCTCATGTCTCATTCACTAATCTAAACTTATTATAAATAATTATGCTGGCGGCCCGTACTTACCGTTGCCTCCGGCGAGAGATTGAACCGTGATAGACAAAGATGGCTTTAGAGCCAATGTGGGGATAATCCTCTGCAATGAACTCAACCAGGTGTTGTGGGCACAACGTGCTCAACATGACTCATGGCAGTTTCCCCAGGGCGGCATTAAATTTAATGAAACTCCAGAGCAGGCCGCCTTCCGTGAATTGACGGAGGAAATCGGTCTGGGGCGTGAACATGTTGAGTTACTGGCCACCACTCGTGGCTGGCTGCGTTACCGCCTGCCTAAACGTTATCTGCGTTATGGCAACAAACCATTGTGTATCGGTCAAAAACAACGCTGGTTTTTAATGCGTTTTACTGGTGATGAAACCGATGTGCGGTTGGATCTGCATGAAAAACCCGAGTTTGATGATTGGCGCTGGGTCGATTATTGGACCCCGGTCGAGGAAATCGTATTTTTCAAACGTCGAGTGTATGAAAAAGCCCTCCACGAATTTGCCCCGTTGTTGTTTCCCGAATATCGAAAACGTGCCGGTAAGCCGGACTCTAAAAGTTAAGCCAGCAATTTTTTAAATACGCTGGAATTACGTTGATAATTGTATAAAGCCTGCTTTTGCATCGGTAATTCACTGATAGCAGACGGTTGAAATCCATGTTCAATAAACCAATGAGCAGTCTGAGTCGTCAGTACATACAGGCTGGTCCAACCAGACGCTTTGGCTTGTTTTTCCAACATGGACAATAACTGTTTGCCACGACCTTGATGACGATAATCTGGTGAAATCGCCATACATGCCAATTCTGCAGCATTATTTTCAGGGTACGGATATAACGCGGCGCAGGCGACTACCGTGCTATCACGTTCCATCACGGTGAAATGTTCAATTTCCCGTTCCAGCAATTCCCGAGAACGTTTGACCAACACACCGCTCTGTTCCAGTGGTTGTAATAATTCCAGAATGCCGCCGACATCCTCAATAGTGGCCTGACGAGTGGTTTCAAAGGATGTCGCACTAATCAATGTACCTACACCGTCACGACTGAATAATTCCTGTAACAACGCGCCATCAACAGATCTATCAAGTAAATGCACCCGGCAGACTCCGGCTTCACAGGCAGTGACCGCAGCATTTAGCGATGGATGATCATAATCTTTGACTTGCTGCAGAGTAATTTCACGCGGCAAATCGGCATTGCTTTGGCCAATAAAAATCAGTTTATCAGCCTGCAATCTGCTGGCAACCGCAGTAGCAATGGCTTCAGCTGATAAATTAAAGATCTCCCCAGTAAGCGAATAGCCTAAAGGTGGCAGCAACACTAAATTGCCATTGCTTAATTGTTGTTGAATACCTTCAGCATCAATACGTCTGACCTCGCCGGTATGTCCCAGATCGATACCATCAATAATGCCGGCAGGGCGTGCGGTCACAAGATTGCCACTGACACAACGGATCCGTGAATCGGCCATCGGTGTGTGTGGTAAACCAAAAGAAAGTTTGGATTCAATGGCGATGCGTAAATCACCTACGACAGCACGAGCAACTTGCAGACTGGCATCATCGGTTATACGCAAGCCGCGATGATATTTCACAGCTATATCAAGCTTTTCACATTTCGCTTCAATTTGAGGGCGGGCTCCGAAAACCAGTACTAGTCGGATATCCAGGCTATTGAGTATCGCCAGATCGTGAATCAGATGATCAAAGTTATCCGCTGCGACAGTTTCACCATCAAAAGCAATAACAAATGTCGCACCACTGTGCGCATGAATATAGGGCGCAGCGGCCCTGAACCACGAAGTTGTGGTGGCGAAATGCGCGTCAGTCGGTTGTTGTGATGATGAATTCATAATGTCTTTTTATCGCAGTCTCAACATGCTTGCCAAGTTGCGTGTAAAATCTCTCGAATAATCTGGTGAGTTTATATTGTTGCAGCTCGCACACCAGTCTGAATTTTGTTGGAGAGAATCAATGCCTGAATATCGTTCAAAAACTTCTACAGCCGGCCGGAATATGGCGGGCGCTCGTGCTTTATGGCGGGCCACCGGCATGAAGGATGATGATTTCAGCAAACCTATTATAGCGATTGCGAACTCATTCACACAGTTTGTGCCAGGTCATGTTCACCTAAAAGATCTCGGTCAGTTAGTCGCGCGTGAAATTGAAAGGGTAGGTGGTGTTGCGAAAGAATTCAACACCATTGCCGTCGATGATGGTATCGCCATGGGCCATAGCGGCATGCTTTACAGTCTGCCATCGCGTGAAATTATCGCTGACTCGGTTGAGTATATGGTTAATGCCCATTGTGCTGATGCGCTGGTCTGTATTTCCAACTGTGACAAGATTACCCCAGGCATGTTGATGGCGGCATTGCGTCTAAATATCCCGGTGGTATTTGTTTCCGGTGGCCCCATGGAGGCCGGTAAAACCAAATTGGCAGGTTTGGATGTAAAACTCGATTTGGTCGACGCTATGGTTCAGGCAGCAGATGACAGTGTCAGTGATGAAGATGTTGCCCAAGTTGAGCGTAGCGCTTGCCCAACCTGTGGTTCTTGCTCTGGTATGTTCACAGCCAACTCAATGAATTGTCTGACCGAAGCTTTGGGCTTGTCGCTTCCTGGCAATGGTTCTCTATTGGCAACCCATGCTGATCGCCGCGAACTGTTTCTGGAAGCTGGTCGCCGTATTGTCGATTTGGCCAAACGTTATTACGAAAATAATGAAGAAGATGTGTTGCCGCGTTCAATCGCTAGCAAAGCCGCATTTGAAAACGCCATTGCTTTAGATATTGCTATGGGCGGTTCAACCAACACCGTTCTACATTTATTGGCTGCCGCGCATGAAGGTGAAGTAGATTTCACCATGGCGGATATTGATCGTATGTCGCGCAAGATCCCGAATCTTTGCAAAGTTGCTCCAGCCACCAATAAATACCATATGGAAGACGTACACCGTGCCGGTGGTGTTGTGGGCATTCTGTCAGAGTTGGCAGCGGGCGGTTTATTGCATACCGACGTTCCAACTGTTCACAGTAAAACCCTCGCTGAAGGGTTAGCGTTATGGGATGTCGCTCGCACTGATCATGAACCAGCTTTACAACGATATCTGGCAGGTCCTGCAGGTATTCCTACCCAAACAGCTTTCAGTCAAGACTGCCGTTGGCCATCATTAGATGTAGATCGTGAAAATGGCTGTATCCGCAATATTGAAAATGCTTACAGTAAAGACGGCGGCTTGGCTGTTTTGTACGGTAATTTGGCTGAAGAGGGCTGCATTGTTAAAACCGCCGGGGTAGATGAATCGATTTTGAAATTCTCCGGTCCGGCGAGAATTTTTGAATCTCAGGATCACGCGGTGACGGCCATTTTGACTGAACAGATCCAAGCCGGTGATGTTGTTTTGATTCGTTATGAAGGCCCGAAAGGCGGGCCGGGTATGCAGGAAATGTTGTATCCAACCAGTTATTTGAAATCCAAAGGACTTGGCAAACTTTGTGCGTTGCTAACCGATGGACGATTCTCGGGTGGTACGTCAGGTTTGTCTATTGGTCATGCTTCTCCCGAAGCTGCCGAAGGTGGCAATATCGGCCTGGTCGATGAAGGCGATATTATTCATATCGATATTCCTGGCCGCAGCATCAATGTTGAATTGACTGATGCCCAGTTGGCAGACAGACGTATCCATATGGAACAGCGCGGAGAAATGGCCTGGAAACCGGTTAATCGCGATCGTAAAGTGAGTGTTGCTCTGCAGGCTTATGCGGCTCTGACCACCTCTGCCGCTAAAGGAGCAGTGCGTGATGTTGAGCAGTTGAAACGTGGCTGAGGGATTAAAAAACTAACCACAGAGACACTTATATATCATTTAACACGGTGTCTTTGTGGTTAATTCTAAAACTTAAATCTGCTGAGCGTAGAGTTTCTGATAAATGCCATGTTGCTGAATCAGACTGTCATGATCACCATCAGCAATGATTTCACCGCCATCAAACACCACAATGCGATCTGCCTGGCGAACAGCACTTAACCTATGCGCGATTATTATGGTTGTGCGGTTTTTCAGATAATCCGCCAAGGCAATATGCAGATGATGTTCGGTATTGCTATCGAGTGCTGACGTGGCTTCATCCAGAACTACTACACTTGGATTCATTAATGCCATGCGTGCCACAGCAAGTCGTTGACGTTGTCCACCTGAGAGTTTGACGCCGGACCGACCAATTAGGGTATCCAGACCTTTCGGCATGGCTTGAATGACATCCTCAATCTGAGCGGTTTGAATCGCCTGCCAGATTGCCTCATCGGAATAATCACGTCCCAGTGTTATGTTTTCCCGCACTGAGTCATTAAATAACGCCGGATGTTGTAACACTGTTGCCACATGCTCTCGTACGCCTTCCAAGCCAATATCACTGACCGGCACATCATTGAAATACACCATGCCCTTATCAGCCGGATACAACCCCAGCAATACATTGACCAACGTAGATTTACCGGCACCGCTGGCACCGACTAAAGCGACCTTCTCACCAGCCTTTATTTCCAAAGAAACACCACTGAGCACCGGGTTATTTTCGTCATAACTAAAATGCAGATTTTCAATCCGAATACTGCTGGCTTGGCCATCAACAAACGGATTGGTTTTGGCCGGATAAACGACTTCCTGCTTTAACGAAAATAATTTGTTCAATCTGGAAACTGCCGCGCCAGCAGCGTAATACGCATACTGAATATTCAACACTTCCTGAACTGGTCCCATCATGAACCAGAGATAGCCAAACACCGCAAACATCTGGCCGATACTCAGATCGGAAAACACCACCATCCACATGCTGACAGCGCGAAACACATCAAAACCAAATAGAAAAATAACGAAGGATATGCGATTTGCCGCATCACTTTTCCACGCATAACTGGTGGCATGTACTCGCACACCTCGAGCACGTTCGATAACCCGCAGAAAATAATGTTTTTCACGGTTAGCGGCACGGATCTGCTGAATGGCATCGAGCGTTTCAGTCAGACTTTGCTGAAAAATCTCTACGGCGGTGTTTTCATTTTTCTTCAGGTCTTTAACTTGTTTGCCCACTCGCATAGTGAAATAAATGACCAGCGGATTCATGAACAAAATCAGTAACGCGAGCTGCCAGTGCAGAAATAGCAGAATCACCGCAGTACCGATAATGCTCAGCACCGCCACGATAAACCGGCTGATAGTGTTGCCGATAAAGTTATCAATGACCTCGATATCAGTGACAAAGTGTGAGGAAATGCCACCACTGCCGCGGGTTTCGTATTCACTAATGGCGATTTTACCTAGCCGTTTGATCAGCTGGCGGCGAATTCGAAAGGTAATGCGTTTGGCAATAATGGTGAAATAGCGTGATTGCAATACGTTCAATACCAATGAGGCCAAACGTAACACCAAAGTCAGGATCAGCATGGCGCTGATAAACAGAATTGGCCCGTGCCACTTTTCTGGTGTGAATGAGGAAATAAATGCGACGGCAGCACCTGGCTGATTTAGCAACACTTCATCGACCATTATGGGGAGCAATAATGGCACTGGAACCGCACAGATGGTGGCAATAAATGCGATAAGGTTGGCTTTGATCAGATGCTTTTTGTAACTCAACGCTTGTTTGAGTATGCCTTTAAGCTGATAGCTGGTTTCTGTGCTCATGGATGTTAATCAATTCTTTACGGTCGGTAGGCAGCAATGCAACGGGATCTTGTGCCGGCATTAGACCAGTATTTGCTGGCCCTGGCTGTTGAAAAACAGCTCCGGCTGATAACCCCATATTTTCATTACTGTTTCAGGTTGAAGCACCTGCGGTGGTGATCCCTGGGCGACGAGTTCACCCTGATGTAAAAGCCACACTTTGTCAGCATACCGACTCGCTTGGTTCAGATCATGCAAAATACTGATCACTGCGAAGCCATTTTTCTGACAAAGCGATTTTACCAAATTCAATAACTGATGTTGCTGACCAAGATCTTGGGCTGAAGTCGGTTCATCAAGCAATAACAATGGCGCATGTACCGCCTGAGACAATTGCAATAACACTCGGGCCAATTGTACCCGTTGTCTTTCACCGCCAGATAAGCTGGTGTAAATTCTGTCGGCAAATTGCCAGGTATCGGTGGCCTGCATCCATTTTTGAACGGCATTATCAATATCACGACGCTTTAAGCTGAGTGGCGTAGCGCCAATCGCGACAACTTCTTGTGCTTTAAATGGAAAGGATAACTGACTGGCCTGTGGTAATACGCCAAGATGTTTGGCCAGTTGTTGTCTGGACCATTGCTGTAACGATTTATCATGCAGATATATCTGGCCTTGATTGGTAGACCACTCTCCACAGATAGTTTTGATTAAACTGGATTTACCTGCCCCATTGGGACCTAAAACTGCCACCAGCTCGCCGGAAACCAAACTGGCTTTTGGCAAACTCAGAATTTGTCGATGGTCCTGAGTGACAAGTAGATTTTCGATAAAGAGCATAGGCAGGCTTATAAAGTACTGAGTCGTTTACGTTGTTGGATCAGCAAAAAAGCAAAGAAAGGCGCACCGATTAATGCGGTTACTAAACCTACCGGTAATTCCGCTGGGGCTAATATCACCCTGGCGCCAATATCTGCCATCAGTAATAAAACCGCCCCAGTGAGCGCCGATAATGGCAGTAATACTCGGTGGTCTGGGCCCATGGTCATACGCACCAGATGTGGCACCACCAGACTGATAAAGCCGATAATGCCGGTGGCTGAAACGGCAATGCCAATGCCGATTGCGGTGACCACAATCAATTGCAGTTTTAATTTTTCGACATTAATTCCTAGATGGCGGGCTTCGGCTTCACCCAACAGAAAGGCATTTAATGCCGGTGCTTGAGTTTGGTAAAACATCAATAGACCAAGACAGGTCAGTGCCGACAGCCAAATAGACATGCTGTTTGCGCCATTCAACGAGCCCATGCCCCACAAAGTCAGCTCTCGTAATGCCATATCATTGGCAATATAGGTCATAAAACCAATAATCGCCCCGCTGAAAGCCGCAATGGCTACCCCTGCCAACAACAGAATTAATACCGATGTGCCACCATTCTGCGATTGTGCCAATCGATACACCAGCAAAGTAGTTATCAAACCGCCAAGAAATGCTGCTATGGGAGTCGTTAGATAGCTGAGTGAAGCAGGTAACAGCACAATGGCAATGGCAGCGCCCAGTCCCGCACCCGATGACACGCCGATAATGCCAGGATCGGCCAGGGGGTTACGAAATAACCCCTGAGTGACGGCACCACAAAGCGCTAATAAAGCTCCGATAAAGATAGCGAGCAGGGTTCTTGGCCAGCGTAATTCCCAAATAATAGCTGTTTGGAATGCATTAAGCTGACTGAAATCACTACCGAATAATCTGTCTACAATGCTCAATAAACTTTGTTTGGCAGGTAACGTCATTGGCCCAAGCATGATTGATAGCAACACACTTACCATCAACAACAGACTCATCACTAGCCAGATGCTCCGCCGCCAGCCATTCAGGCTGGCAGGTAAATATTTGGCATAACTCATTTTGCTGAGGAGTAAATGATGGTTGCCAACTGATCGGCTTGTTGCACGGCGGTTATGCTGAGTCCAGCAATTAACTTACTGGCATCAATACTGATAATACGCTTTGTTTGACCGGCAGAGGTGTTTTTCAGTAAAGGATACCGTGTCAATAATTGTTCCGTTTCAGGGGCACCATTACCACGCCTGCCAACCATAATGACATCAGGATTCATAGCCAGAATAGATTCCAGCGAGACTGACTGATAACCATTAAATTCGCTGATATTTTGACCATCAAGTACATTGATGAGGGCATGGCCAACAGTGTCACGTCCAGCCTGTGATAACCCCCGATCATTCAAATCCAGCAGAAACACCATTTTTAAATTTGTTCCATTGATATGATCGGTGATGGCGGTTTCCATTCGTTGAATATCGTCGATTAATTGCTGACAAGTTTTTTCACTATTCAGTGCTTTGGCCAAGTGCTGAATATTACTGCGCAGGTCCGCAATGGTTTGCGGACTGTTGAGCTGGATAAAGTTAATCTGTGCATTTTGAATGGCTTTTACAGTGGGTTCGGGCCCGGTATGGTCGCTGCCCACAATCAAATCTGGTTGTAAGGATAAAATCGCTTCGGCCGACAACGCACGGTGATAGCCGAGTTGTTTAACATTTTGACTTGTGAGTAATGGCTCACTGGTAATGTCAGTGGCGATAATTTTGGATCCGACACCCAAGGCCAGCAAAATTTCTGTGGCATTACTATCGACGCTGATGATTCTCTCGGCATGAACCGGTTCAGCCACAGTAATTTGAGCAGTTAATAGTAATAAAACGCCGTAAAATAGTTTTCTCGTATTAAGCCGAGAAAATTTAGATTGAGACATGAATAACTCCAAGCAGGGTAAATCAGTTTCGGGCTCGTTATTGAAGAGCGCCATTAGCAAGTGCAGAAGTTTAACCACAAATAAATAATTTGTTAAGTTAAATCTAAATGATAATTGTTATTATTTACATGTTGTGTAGGGTGTGATAATTTCCCCAGCCTGATGCAGTAATTCTTATCTGCAAATCAATTTTTTGAACGTTAAGGCGATCTTTACTGAGGAAATAATGAACACACAACGTAAAACCCTCCCTACCCTGATTCAGTCTGTGCTTTTGCTTAGTCCACTATTGGTATCAACAAGCCACGCCCAAACGCCTCTGGAAATGGAAGAAATCAAGATCACTGCAACACGAAATGCAGAGCAATCTGTAACACCGAGTCGTAATATCACAGTGATTGATAAAGCTGAATTGGAACAAATTCAGGCGACTTCTGTGCCCCAAACAGTTGCCCATCTGCCCAATGTCACGCTGAGTGGTGGCCCAAGAGATGATGTGCAGAATGTGAATATCCGTGGCTTGGGAGATACTCAGGTGTTACAGCTGGTGGATGGGGTCAGACAAAACTTTATGTCAGGTCATCGGCCAACTTATTTCCTGGACCCGGAATTAATCAAAAGTGTCGAAGTAGTGAAAGGGCCGAGCAGTGCGTTATGGGGCTCTGGCGCGCTTGGCGGCGTGATTTCACAAAACACGATTCATGCAGCTGATTTGTTGGGAACAAAGGATTTTGGCGGTTTTATCAAGCAGGGCTATCACAGCAACAGTGATAAATGGTTGACCACAGCGGCACTGGCCGGACGCTTTGAGAATCTCGACTGGCTAGTTTCCAGTTTTTATCGTGATGGCAATGAAACAGAGCTGGGCAATGGTAATAATCTGGAGGGATCTGCAGCACGTGATAAAGGCGTGATGGCCAAAGTGGACTGGTTTATTGATGATGCTCAAACTGCGACATTTAACCTGCGAAGTTCTGAAGTAAATGGTGAGATCCCCTCCAATGGCGCGGCCGAGGTGGATTCATCAAACTTTATGATTAACCGTCAAAACCAGACCGATCATGCTTCGGTGGATTATCGCCTCAATCCCGATAGTGACTGGCTTAATGTTCAGTTGATGTTGTATTGGAACAATACCGAGATGCAGGAATATCGCTTATCAGATCGACGTGCTGATCGGACTGAGATTGAAACGCTTGGCTTAAATCTGAATAACCGAACTGAGCTGGGCAATATTAGTTTTATCTATGGTGTTGATGGTTACCAGGATAAATTAACAAGTAACCGAGGGGGCTTAAATCGTCCTACACCACCAAATGCCACAACCGAAGTTTGGGGGGCGTTTACCGAAGTGCATATTCCGTTTGCCGAGGCATGGCGGCTGGAACTTGGTGGGCGTTATGATTATTTCAGTACTGAAGCAAAAAATTTAAATAATGATCGTAGTGATAATGCGTTTTCACCTTCAGTGGCTTTGGTTTGGCAGACAACCGACAAACTGAATCTGACATTACGTTACGATGAAGCCTTCCGTGCACCGACTGCTGAAGAGCTTTATACCACTGGTACGCATTTCTGTATGGGCCATTTTTTTGTAACACATTTTTGGCAAATCCTGATTTAAAACCGGAAGAATCTCAGAATGTAGAATTTATCGCTGACTTTAATACGAGAAGTGTATTTACCGAAGCTGACCGTTTTGGTGTTAATGCTTCCGTGTTTTATAACAATATTGATAATTTTATTGAGCAGGATGCTGAAGTTTGGATTGGTCCTTCTATGCATACCACCTATAACAATGTCGACGAAGCTCGATTAAAAGGCTTTGAGCTGACCTTCAATTATGGTCTGGAGGATTTTGCAGCCGCATTATCCTATGGACAGACCCGTGGAGAAGATAAACAAACCGGAGAAAATATCAGCGGTATTCCCGCAGATAAATGGGTATTGGATTTGAATCAGCGTTTTATTAATCGCAGTGTCACAACCGGCTTGCGAGTGAGTCATATTGAATCTCAAAACCGGATTAAATCTTCTGATAATGATGACTATGACCGCTACACCCTGGCGGATATCTATGCCACATGGGAGCCGGTCACTATGCCCAACCTTAAGTTGGACCTCAGCCTCAATAACCTGACTGATCAATATTACCGAGTGGCGTTTCAAGAGCTGTATATGCCGGGACGTGATGTAAGATTGGCAGTACGCTATCAGTTCTAATGCGGAGTAGATTTATGCAACAGGAACCAGCAGTAACACCAGTCTCAATAATGCCGGGACAAAATGCCCAACAATTACTGGAACAGATCTGTGATTGGGGGCCGATGACTACTATCGTTATTCATGGTGGTAGCGTGTTTGAGTTTGGCGGTCCTTTTCCCCGTGGCAGTGTGGCCGAAGGTTTCTATAACCTGCAGGTGGATGGTCATGGCTTTCATGGGCATTTGAATCTGCAGAAAGTTGAGCAAATCAGCTTCCAGACCAAACCCCATCGAGGTCGCGAAAGTTATGCCTTTGTGTTTGAAGATGCCAATGGGGATGTGATCTTCAAAGTGTTTCTCGGTCGTGATGAACAAGGTGAATTAATCACCTCACAACGCGAAAAGTTTTATCAGTTAATGCAGCAATTTCAATAGGCACTAAGATGAAAAATAAAGGTTTGGAACAACAAATCAGTGATGAAATCATGATGATGGTTAACAGTCGTAAAACGCTGATGCTGTCGACTCTTGATGAAAATAATCACCCCTATGCATCTTATGCGGCATTTGCGGTAGGGCGTGATTGTCTCTATGTATTACTTAGTGATATTGCTGTGCATGGAGTGAATCTACGGATTCATCCACAAGCATCGGTGCTGATTATTGAAGATGAAGATTCAGCTATCGAGTTATTTGCCCGCTTACGTGTGACTTATCAAGTTGAAGCTGAATGGATTGAAGTCGATTCAGATGCGTGGCATGTGGGAATTGCTTTGTTAACGGAACGTCATGGACAACGCATTACCAATTTGAGCCAGTTAAGTGATTTTCGTTTATTTAAACTGAAGCCGAAAGGGGGACGTTATGTGAAAGGTTTTGGTAAGGCCTATCAGATTGATGGCGGAACCTTGGCGGGTGAAAATCTGCAACATTTACGTGATGGTCATACAAAACGTGAAGTAATCATCACGCAAAACGAATCTTCATAATCAACAAAGCGCCGCGGTTTATCGCGCGCTTTTGTAATGAGGGTTTAGAAATTACCCCACGAGCTTTTCTTACGCATTCTCAGGCTAGGCATTACCAGACCAATCAGCATGCCTCCAAATAACACTGCTGCACCAATCAAAAACCAGTTTTTTGCATCATTGTCTTTCAGGGTGTTGTTTTCGATAACGATGGATTGAATTTCATGATCAATTTGTTGCAGACGTTCTTTTAACTGACGATTTTCATTTTCCAACGCTACGGCATTAGAGGCGGTACGACGTAAATCATCCAGCTCTTTACTGAGGCGTTGCGCCGTTTCTTTAAGTGACATATTTTGATCATCAGCTTCTGAAGTTTGTGAGCTGAGTTGAGCTAATTCTTCTTTATAACTGGTGACTTCCAGTTCAAGGTTCGCAATACGCTGTTCTTTAGCGGCTAATTGTTCACGCGCGCTTGGATTATTGTTTAAGTAACGTGATAACACCCAGCCTTCCACACCGTCACTGGTACGAACTTTTGAATACCCGGAAGGATCATTTTCCAAAACTGTAAGCTCTGTGCCGGATTTCAGCATTTTTCGAATACCAAATTCCAAGCCCTGACCATTGCGCATAGTGATTTCAAGTTCATCAGAAACGTAGCGAGTTGTTTGCGCGGCACTGATCGACGGTAATAACATTGGAGCGGCAATTAGCAACAAGCTGAAAATAATTTTTTTCACGTGTGGATCCGGTAATAAATTAAAGCGACATTCTAGCAGAAGGCGTGCAGCTGATTTCAAGTGCAGTTAAGAATCATTAGCAAGCTTTAATGCGTGTTAATCGCTTTGTCATAAAAGCTTGCTAGGCTGGGCGGTGAAATAAAAGAGGTAGGTTATGGAAACGTTCAGAATCATGTTTTTATGTACGGGAAATTCGTGTCGATCGCAAATGGCAGAAGGCTGGGCTAGATTTTTAACTGGCGATGATATTGAGATACGTTCTGCCGGTATTGAAGCTCATGGTCAGAACGCTCAGGCCATCAAGGTGATGGCGGAGGTCGGTATTGATATTTCGCAACAGGAATCTATTCGGGTCAATGGCGAAATGTTGGAGTGGGCAGATCTATTGGTCATCCTCTGTGAAAATGCCGATGAACAATGTCCTATCGTCAGTCCGCATACGTTGCGTTTACATTTGCCACTGACTGATCCAGCGAAATATCGTGGAACGGAAGAGGAAATCCTGGCTGAATTTCGACTTACCCGTGAAAAAATCAAACAACGCGTCAATTATGTGTTGCAGCAATTAAACAAATCTGTGGTGAATGGCCGATAAATCAGCTCACCTGAGCGAGTGGCTGACAATCTGACAGTTTGAGTTGATACAAACTGTTGCCGGAAATCTTCTTCGCCTTGGACTTCGCTTTGGTGGCATGTTCCGCCAAGTCTGTCTCATCTCTTAGATAATCAAAATCACTGATGGTTACTGCACCGATTGATAAGCTCAACAGCGGGTAGAACAACTGATGTCCATGCCGATCTTGAGCATGAATACCGCCTTGTTGCAGATGTTCTGCGGTATAAAGTTCAACATATAGTGATTCAAATGCACTCAGCATTTTCTTGCAACGGCTCCGCCAATCCTGACTGTCAAAAATTACAATAAAATCATCACCGCCTACGTGACCCAGAAAATCTATTTCTTGATCAATATGTTGGCTCAATATTTTGGCCGTTTTATTAATGACTTTATCGCCTTTGTTATAGCCATAGGTGTCGTTATAGGGTTTGAAATTATCCAAGTCAAAATAACATACCGTGGAATGACGTTTCTGTTGTATGGCTTGTTGTATATGTTCATTGAGTGGCACGTTACCTGGCAATCCACTGAGAGGATTGGCATGACGGGCAATGGTTAGTTGCAAGTCGGTAATTTGTCGCAGCAAATCCATCAAACTACCAACACCTCGATAATATCCTTGCTCACAAATGATAAAGACACTGTGCTGCTGTGAAGAATCCTGACTGGTGATTTGCTGACTTAGGTTTTTTAACGGCATCGAGGTTTCGGCGATGATCGGTTTTCTGTCCATAAACAAATGAATGGGTTTTCGACCATGCAGATCCCGACCATAACGGCTGGCATATAGCGTCATAAATTCATCCCGCCACACCATGCCGGCAATGCTGTCGTTATCGTTTAATACCGGTAAAGACGCTAATTTCACCGCATTCTGAAAACGTTCACCGACATGATTTACATCATGATAAGTTCGAACCGGAGTGAGTTGGGTCAAAAGACTACCCACTAATGAATCTGAGCGCGGTACGCCAGATGGAATGTTTTCTCGGGTTTGCCGTTTCGCAAATAACGCTGGTGGCAGTTCTCGTTTAGGTGTGGTCGTTGGCCTGGCAAAGTAATAGCCTTGGGCAAAATGCATTTCCATCGATTGCGCCACCAGATATTCTTCACGCACTTCAACGCCTTCGCCTATTACCCGGCAATTACTGCTGAGGGCAATATCAATCATTGATTGCACAAATTGTTTTTTCTGCTGATCTTCATGGATATTCTGCATGAAGTGCCGATCCAACTTAACGTAATCGGGCTTTAATTCTGACCAGGTCCGTAGCCCGGAATAACCTGCGCCTAAATCATCAATCGCGATAGAAAATCCCATATCACGATAGTGTGCGGTGGCTTCACGCATCAGATCGTAATCATCAATCGGATATTGTTCAGTTAATTCTATAACCACTTGTTCAGCAGGAATTCGGGCTTTTTTCAGAAATTTTGCCGTCAATCCATGCGGGTAATCTGGTTGTAACAACGCTGCCGGAATCGTGTTAATAAATAATTTGGCGTTTAGGTTTAACTCACCAAAGCGGGAAATGGCGACTTCTCTACACAGCAGATCCAGTTCGGCCAGACGCCCATGACGACTAGCTGCATCGAAAAGGTTTATCGGTGAATGTAAAACACTGTCAGATGGACCGCGGATCAGAGCCTCATAGCCATATATTTGATGGCTCTTTAATGAAACAATCGGTTGGAAAATAGGTGTGAGTGCCACCGTGGCGAGAATGTCTTCCAATGACTTAAATTGTAATAGTTCTTCTTGAGTCATATTGAATCCGGAAAATATTTTGCCAAGGACTCATCAATTAATGAGATCTTTAAAAGGGGATAACAAAGAAAAATGACGGCGTAACAGAATCCTGATATTTGCTGGGAGTCAGCGTTACGCCATCATCAGTCTAAAAATTAGTTCAAGCTGTTTTGATAAGCATTCATCGCTTGTTTCAAGACATCCATTGCTTCCTGGTGATCAGCAAAACCTTGTGCTTCCATGCCGCCATTTGGGCCTTTATAGTTTTCAAACCAGAGACGAACGATTTCTGAAACTGCCGGAAATTCTTCATCCAGTTGTTTCATTGATTCGATGTTAGCGAAAGGGCTATCCTCTGTGATAACAGCAATCAGTTTGTCATCCTGTTCACCACCATCCAACATTTTTAATACACCAATCAGACGCACTGACAAGACTTCGCCACGCGGGATGGACTGACCCAGTACCAAAACATCTAATGGGTCGCCGTCACCACCCAATTCTTTAGGCATCGCTGTACCGGGGATGGTGCCGTAATTACCTGGATAACCCAAGTAATTCACAATACGTGGTTTGTCATTTTTTAATTCCCAGATAACTTCCTGAGTATTATCTTTATTCATTTCCCATTTGGCTGAAGTTCCTGTTGGAATTTCAATCAGAGCATTCACTTCACCCTCGACATTAATGGCGGGAACCGCCATTAAGTCTTGAGTTGAAGATAAGGTGAACGAATCAGTAAGTTGCATGATATGGCTGTAATTAACTGCTTTATCAAAACTCAGACCAGCACCAGTCATTTGTTTTTTATAGCGCAGCATATAATCCACTTTCTTATTCGCACGGAACAGTTTTTCAAATTCCTTTTTATCAAAACCTTCGTACTGACCCATGTGGCTAGGCGATTTTGCCAGACCACCTACACTATTACCTTTCACTGCCAGAATGGCTTCGGCAACATCTTTAACGGCCTTTTTATAGCCTTTCATCGAGTTCAGATCATATTGGCTTAAATCAACCTTTGAATAGATCTCTTTACCCCAATAAAACTCCACAAAGTTGATGGCTGGCTTAGGTTTATCCCAGGCAATTTCACGGGCAAAGTAAACCAGTGAGCGATAAAGATTGTTGTGAAAGTTCTCCAAACCCAGACTTTCTGGGAGGGCGCTGTGCTCCATTGCTTCAAACTTATCGTCATACAACCATAAGTTGTTTTCCGCTTGCATCTTGCTCCAGAAATCATCCATCGACGCTAAATCACGATAATCGTCAGCGACTACTACGTGGACTTCAAAGTTAGCCCCACCATCCGGCATATGCCAGAACACATTGAACGTATGATGACCATCGGTCAGATACAAACCGTTATCTGGTCCAATCACCACGGTTTTCATATCTTTAGTGGCTGTACCAACTGGATCAGTACATTCGAATGAGCCTGCGACAGCTACATTAGATTTTGCTGAAAATTCTTTAATGGCTTTCTGGCCATTGGCTTCACAAATTTCATCAAATTTCTTTTCGGTATCGCCTTCATAACGGCCCAGTTTGTAAAAAACCTGGTCATAACCGACAGACGCTTGCGTCGGTTTAAGTTGATGTAATTGAACTGGAATAACATCACCTTTTTTGACTTGAGCGAGATGATCGTCAGCAAACACCAAGCTGCTGAATAAACTCAGGCCGGTTATCGATAACATCACTAAACGTGACATAGCATTCATAAAACACTCCGCTTAAAAGAGTAGTTGAACAAGTTGATTTTAAAAAAAAGCCCCACCTTAAAAATCCAAGGTGAGGCTTTTTCTCAGGAGATATCTTGCTTCAAATTAGAACGCAACCTGACCGCGTAACATAAAGGCTTTAACATCACCTTCGATGTCACTAGCTGCATCAGATTTGATATCAGCATCGACATAGTTCGCCATAAAGCGAATGTTGTCATTGACGTACCAGTTGACACCCAGCGTCCAGATATTACTTTCTGTTCCACGGATACCACTGACACCCTCTGAGGCGGCGCTGCTATCCCAAAGATCCAGAACGTCGTAACGGGCTACCAATTCCCATGCACCGAAGCCACCTTTACCTACAGGGTTTTTCGGTGAAATCGTGCGCATAACACCATCGCGGTAACCACGCGTTTCACCGGTCAGAGTGAAGGTACTCAGAACATACCAGCCGTCAACATCTGCGTCTTTAAAATCTTTACGGTTTAGCGTGCGTTGGAAATATTCACCTTGCAAAGAGAATGGACCTTGAATTGTTGCTGCTTCTAATCCATAAGTATCAGCATCTTCCGTGCCAGCATAAGTTACTTGAACAGGGCGATCATCAACAAATCTATTACCGGCACGTTGTCTTAAACGACCGTTGTTAGTAGTGATAGAGGTACCTGTGAAGTTGTTTTCGTATTCAATCTTGCTGTAACTTAGACCTAAGTGAACAATAGAGTCCTTTTCTTGAATTGGTGCAAAAGTGGCACGACCCGCATAACCCCAGTCACTGTCTTGATTGTTGTTATCTCTGTCACCATCACCTTCACCCATCCACATACCACCAGTGGCTGTCCAATTTGTGCCTTTTGTTGCAACAGTCAAACCATTAAAACGACTCAAAGCAAATGTGTTGGTTGGGCCAGAACGTTCCATCGTTGAAATGCGATTTGAACTGGTCAATTCTTCCAGACCAGCAGGCATTTTGTGACGGCCTAATTTAATCGTGGTGTTTTCAAAGCCTTTGTAGCCGATAATGGCATCGGTAAAACCAGCGTTGCTGGATGCAGCGCCGCCGTTATAGTTGATTTCCAGACCATAAATCCAGTCAGTAAACATGGTGCCTTCCATACCGAGACGGGCACGACGGAAAAAAGCGCCATCACCAGACTCATTAACTCCTAGACCGGGATTTGCTGAGCCAAAAAAATCATCATTTACAAAACCATAGTCAGCATGAATACGACCACCAATATTGGCTGTAAATGCGCCATCAGAAGATTTAAAGTTCAGACCTTTGCTGTCCAGAGTAACCAAAGAAGATTTTTTCTCGGTTTCTTTCACGATGCTGACGATTTCTTCTTTTTCAGCAGTTGCTTTTTCTTCTTTCGCTTTAGCGGCATTAGCCAGCAAGCTGTAATCTTCAGCGCTAATAGTGCCCTTGTCACGCAACACTTTCAGCAGGTCGACCATTGGGTCTGCTTGAACAGGTAAAACAGCGGCACCCATCAGTGCACCAGCGATTAATAGGGATGTAGGTTTCAGTTTCAAGGGACTATCCTCATAGTTAGTAAATCGAATCGGTCTTAAGTCCGAAGACCCGCACACCATAAGGCTGGAATATTTCAGGGTGATGATGTTTCCATGACAGTTGTGTTACAAAGCAACAAAAGTGATTTTTTGTTGTTAATTAGCTACAGAGCTCGTCTGGCAAGAAAGCTTGAAAAATCAAGATACGCCCCAACCTAAATAAACATTGATGTCCGTTAAGGAAAGAACATGTTCAAGTGGCTATTTTTATTATTTCTACTGGTCCCTATCGCTGAAATTTACGTTTTAATTGAAGTTGGCGAAGTCATTGGCGCGGGTTGGACCATTTTGTTTGTAATTGCCACTGCCGTATTAGGCGCATGGTTAGTGAAATTGCAGGGGCTTGTGACCATGCAGCGTGCTCAGGAATCCATTCGTCGAGGTGAAACGCCTGCTTTGGAAATGCTGGAAGGCATGACGCTATTTATAAGTGGTTTTCTGTTACTGATACCGGGGTTTGTAACCGATGCCGTGGGCTTCTTGCTACTTGTTCCAACGTTACGCCGTAATTTGCTGCTGAAATTAATCCGTAATAGCAATGTGATATTCCGTCAGCAATGGTCAACACGTAGTCGTTATTCACAAAGTGACGACATCATTGAAGGCGAAGTCATCAAGGATGACGATCAGCGCCATATTCGTTAATGCTGCTGAAGCAAGCCTTTAATCTATCGAGCTGACTTTTTTTCAGAAATTTTTAACTCAGGCACTTGAAGTTTGTTCAGGCAGCCCCATTAAAGGGGTTCCTGGAATTTTCTTGGTCATTTTTTGTTACTTTTGGAGGATAAAACTAATGAACCTTCGTCCCCTTCATGATCGTGTGATTGTACGTCGCATGGAAGAAGAAACTACCTCTGCTGGCGGAATTGTCATTCCTGACAATGCAGCAGAAAAACCATCTCGTGGCGAAATTCTCGCAGCGGGTAACGGCAAAATTACCGATTCTGGTGAAGTTCGTCCTCTGGCTGTTAAAGTCGGTGACAAAGTGCTGTTTGGCAAATATGCCGGCACCGAAGTCAAAGTGGAAGGCGAAGAACTGCTGGTCATGCGTGAAGACGATATCGTTGCTGTGATCGAAGCGTAAGCTTCCCGACGATTTCACATCTGGTTACGTTAAACATAGCTATAAAGAGGAATTAAAATGGCTGCTAAAGAAGTCAAATTTGGCGCTGATGCGCGCCAGCTGATGGTCAAAGGCGTTAACACGCTGGCCAACGCGGTAAAAGTAACATTAGGACCTAAGGGTCGTAATGTTATTTTGGATAAAAGCTACGGCGCACCAACTATTACTAAAGATGGTGTTTCAGTTGCGAAAGAAATCGAATTAGAAAACAAATTTGAAAACATGGGCGCACAAATGGTGAAAGAAGTTGCTTCGCAAACTTCTGACGCTGCTGGTGACGGCACCACCACTGCAACCGTGCTTGCTCAAGCTATCTTACGCGAAGGCATGAAATCAGTAACTGCGGGCATGAACCCAATGGATCTGAAACGCGGTATCGACAAAGCAGTCACTGCTGCGGTTGAAGAGCTGAAAAGAATGTCTTCACCTTGTGACGATGATAAAGCTATCGCCCAAGTAGGTACTATTTCTGCCAACTCTGACAAATCAGTCGGTGACATCATCGCTGAAGCGATGAAAAAAGTTGGTAAAGAAGGTGTTATCACTGTTGAAGACGGTCGCGGTTTTGAAAATGAACTCGACGTTGTTGAAGGTATGCAGTTTGACCGTGGTTACCTGTCTCCATACTTCGTGAATGAACAGCAAACTATGTCAGCCAATCTGGATGACCCATACGTTCTGTTGTACGACAAAAAAATCTCTAACATCCGTGAACTGCTGCCAACACTGGAAGCGGTTGCTAAATCTAGCCGTCCATTGCTGATCGTTTCAGAAGATGTTGAAGGCGAAGCATTGGCGACTTTGGTTGTCAACAACATGCGCGGTATCGTTAAAGTTTGTGCAGTTAAAGCGCCTGGCTTTGGTGATCGTCGTAAAGCCATGTTGGAAGATATCGCTGTGTTAACTGGTGGTACCGTGATTTCTGAAGAAGTTGGTTTGAACCTGGAAAAAGTCACTCTTGATGACTTAGGTCAAGCGAAGAAAATCTCCGTCAGCAAAGAAAACACCACTATTATTGATGGTGCGGGTCGTGCCGATGAAATCACCGCGCGTGTTGAACAGATTCGTGCACAAATCGCTGATTCATCTTCAGACTACGACAAAGAAAAACTGCAAGAACGCGTGGCTAAATTAGCCGGTGGTGTTGCGGTAATTCGTGTTGGTGCTGGCTCTGAAATTGAAATGAAAGAGAAAAAAGCCCGTGTTGAAGACGCATTACATGCGACTCGCGCTGCCGTTGAAGAAGGCGTGGTTGCTGGTGGTGGTGTGGCTCTGGTTCGTGCAGAAGTCAGCTTGGGTGACCTGAAAGGTGACAATTTAGACCAAGACGCTGGTATTGCTATCGCTCGTCGTGCAATGCAAGAGCCTTTACGTCAAATCGTTACTAACTCTGGCGATGAAGCATCTGTTGTCTTAAATGAAGTGGTTGGTGGTAAAGGTAACTACGGTTACAACGCAGCAACTGGTGAATATGGCGACATGATTGAAATGGGTATTCTGGATCCAACTAAAGTCACGCGTACTGCATTGCAAAATGCAGGTTCAGTTGCGGGTCTGATGTTGACTACAGAAGCTATGATTGCTGAATTGCCTAAAGATGATGCTCCTGCAATGCCTGATATGGGCGGTATGGGCGGCATGATGTAATTCGTTACATCTAGCACCTATAAAATAGCCCCGTCTTGCAAAAGGCGGGGCTTTTTTTTATTCATGTATTTAATGAAGAGAGCTTAGGGATGTAATGTTTTCCAGAAAGGGATGAGCATCAAACTTAATACAAAGGCGATTAAAAATAAAACGCCGATAAAGCGTACAGGATGTTGCCAAATCGATTGTAAAAAGCCGGGAATCTCGCCGCTGGCTCGCAGAGTTTCATACTGCTGTCGTTGATCAATAGCGCGTTTGGCTTGATATTCATCAACAATAGCTTTGGCCAGAGGTAACTGTTGATCATTAACCAACCAGATTGCAGCTACGCCCAGGCCAAAAAATCCGGCCTGAGTTTCATAAAAGGCCAAGCCTTTGTCATCCAGCAATTGACGAATATCTTCCGCTTCGTCTTCGGGCACATTATTAAGTCTATAAAGTAGAGTCGCCATAGTCGTCCTTGTCTGTCATCGCGGCCTGGGGTTAGCTAATTTTGAGTAATTCAGGCTGCAGCAGGTTATGCATTTTGCAATTGATTGGCAAAATCATGATTCACATCCCGATGTTTTGCCTCATCGTCTCTCACTACCAATACGACGTCACGCAACCTGGCATCAGCCGGGAGTTTCCAATATTCAATGGCTATTTGTGGGGCTGCAACGTTCTCATAAGTACCTGCATCAATTCCAGCCAAATATTCTGTGTAGCTATATACCGCTTCTTCTTCGAGATAGCCGACAATGCGATGGGCAATGCGTGAAGAGAACAGATACAAAATAAAAAACAGATTATAAAACACACCTTGGGCGATGATGATCAACACACGCTCGAACCAGCTGGGTTGGGCAATATGCACAAAGGTCAAAAGGTGCATACGCTCGTTATCAGCCTCTTCGAGCAGAGTGCTGATCCAGCCATCATCATCCTGCATACGACGTAATGAACGAAGATGTTGCAATGCGCCGCCTACCATGCCGGGAACTGCGGCGACCGTCTCCAGGACGACAGCACGATGTCCGTAGCGACCAGAGAAAAAGACATCGGCAAAAAAACGCATAAATTTAACGATGGCCAGAGCCACTCGATCTGAAACGCATTTGGGTTTGTGATGTGGTGCGTTGTTTTTTGTGCTGTCCATCATTGTCTCCTTTGACGAGACGGAAGTTTATCTGGTTAAGACAATACATCAGCCAATGTGAAAATTTCGTGGTTGATTCATCGCGATAAGCTATATGTTCTGTTAGTTTAGACACATTTTCAATGACTGTGCATTTTGAATAGAGTTAATGAGGCAAGCATGATACCGACACCACTAAGTGAACACTGGCAATTGATTTTGCAGCATAAGCAAAATCTACTTGATTCTGCTATGACAGTATTAACTGCTAGCGAATATGTGTTCAATCAGGGGGAACGCCAACCACAACGAATGACGGAGCTGATTGAAAGTGGCGATTTAGAGAAAGCATACAGTCAAAATGATTATCAGCAACGGTTGCAACAACGACTTGTCAACGTTGAAGATGAAGCCACCCTGCATCAGCAACTACGTTTTTTTCGTCAACGAGAAATGGTACGAATTATCTGGCGAGATTTAGCCGGCTGGGCGGAATTGGCTGAAACGATTCGTGAGTTGACAGCCTTGGCCGACTGCTGCGTTGAACAGGCATTAGATAAGCTTTATCAGTGGCAAACAGAATTTTTGGGTACACCCACAAATAAGCTTGGCGAACCTCAGCAGTTGATTGTATTGGGAATGGGCAAAATGGGCGCTGGGGAGCTCAACCTGTCTTCCGATATTGATTTGATTTTCACTTATCCTGACGAAGGTGAAACCCAAGGTGCTAGAAAAAGCCTGACTAACGAGGAATTTTTTACCCGATTAGGACGCAAGCTGATACAGGCGTTGGATAGCGTCACCGTCGATGGTTTTGTGTTTCGTGTCGATATGCGTTTACGTCCATTTGGTGACAGTGGCGCATTAGTGGCCAGTTTCGATGCAATAGAGGATTACTACCAGACACAAGGACGGGAATGGGAGCGCTACGCGATGATCAAGGCAAGACCTGTTACCGGTAGCGAACAGGATAAAAAAGCCATTAGCGAGCTGCTACGTCCTTTTATATATAGACGCTATCTTGATTACGGTATGTTTGATTCATTGCGCGAAATGAAATCAATGATTGCCGGTCAACTGCATCTCAAAGGCATGGAAGACAATATCAAATTGGGAGCTGGAGGCATTCGCGAGATAGAGTTTATCGGCCAGGTATTTCAGTTGATTTATGGCGGACGGGATCTCTCGTTACAGCAACGACCCATTCTGACGATTCTGCATGTGTTGGCCGAACGGAAATTATTGTCAGGTTATGCGGTAACCGCATTAAAAAATGCCTATGAATTTTTACGTCGCACTGAGCATCGAATTCAAGCTTGGGCAGATCAACAAACTCATGTTCTGCCAAAAGATGAGGCTGCACAGACTCGATTGGCAAATAGTATGGGGTTTGAAAACTGGCAAGATTTTGTCAAAAAACTTAATGAACATCGGCAACAAGTGCATGAGCATTTTGAGCAAATACTCACTGCCCCACAGGCAGGTGATGAAACAACAGACACCGTAGCTTTGCTCACTGCCAGTGAAGCGGAAATTGTGGAATATCTTGAAAAGTGGGGCTATCACGATCCGCAACTGTCACAACAAACCATTGAAAAATTACTAGACCAAAGCCCGGTAAAAAATCTCAGTCAAACTGGGCGGGATCGATTAAAAAAACTGCTGCCTTTGTTGGTGCAGGCGGCAGCGGGAACGGAGCAACCGGATAACTGTTTGCAGCGGATGATGCCACTGCTTGAATCCATCATGCGGCGATCAGCCTATATGTCACTACTGGTTGAAAATACGCTGGCATTATCTCAGTTGGTGAAGCTATGTGCGGCAAGTCCGCTGATTAGTCATCAGTTAGCCCGATATCCGGTGTTGTTGGATGAATTACTTGATCCTCGTTCGCTTTATGAAGTGCCCGGCCGTGAACAGCAAAAAGCACTATTGCATCAATTCTTATCTGTTGCCGATGATACTGATCTCGAACAACAAATGAACTTAATGCGAGAATTTCGGCAGATTGCCACCCTGCATGTTGCAGCGGCGGATGTGACGGAAGTGCTGCCCTTAATGCGCGTTGGTGATCAGTTAAGCGAATTAGCAGAGATTCAGCTAGAGCGAGCATTACAGCTTGCATGGTTATATTTAAGTAGTCGTCATGGTTTACCTCCGGCAGCCGACGCAACTGATATGACGCAATGTGGTTTTAGCGTGATTGCTTATGGCAAATTAGGTGGACTGGAGTTGGGCTATGGCTCCGATTTGGATCTGGTCTTTGTGTTTGATGATACGCGTGAGGGCATGACCGATGGTGAGAAGCCGGTTGATGTCATGGTGTTTTACACACGATTGGCTCAGCGGATGATTCATATTTTAAATACTGTGACTTCGGGTGGCGTTTTATATGAAGTCGATATGCGTCTGCGACCCATGGGAAATTCAGGTTTGTTAGTCAGTCCGATATCAGGTTTTGCGGATTATCAGCATCAGGAAGCCTGGACTTGGGAACACCAAGCCTTAGTTCGAGCGCGTTGCGTTGCTGGTGATCAAAAATTGGCTGAACAGTTCAGTAATATTCGCCAACAAGTTTTGTCCAAAGCACGGACCGCAGACGAGCTGGCGAGAGAAGTCAGCGAAATGCGGCAGAAAATGCGACAGCAACTGGATAAGTCTGTTGATGATTTGTTTGACCTTAAGCAGGGCATTGGTGGTATCACTGATATTGAATTTATGGTGCAATACGCAGTGCTAGCTTGGTCATCAAGCTTGCCTGATTTGATGGTTTACACCGATAATATCCGCATTTTGGATGCACTGGTTGCGACTGGTAAGCTCACCCAGCAGCAAGGAACTATGCTGGCGGATGCTTATCGTTATTATCGTAGCGAGGCAAATCATTGTGTTCTGCAGGAACAACCGGCAGTGGTGCCGGTGGCCAAAGTGGCCGATTTTCAGCAACAAGTAAACGCAATTTGGCAACACTGGTTATGCGAACAACCAGTTTGAAATCAATTTTAAGTATCTTAAAGTAGGTAATTATGGCAGCAGTAACAATGGCAGATCGTGATGGCGTTATCTGGTTGGATGGCGAATTTGTGCCTTGGCGCGAAGCTAAAGTCCATGTGCTGACGCATACTTTGCACTATGGAATGGGGGTTTTTGAAGGCGTCCGCGCCTATAAAACAGATGCTGGAACCGCTATTTTCCGTATGCAAGAGCATACTGACCGCTTATTCCGTAGCGCCAAGATTCTTGGTATGAAAATGCCTTTTGACAAAGCGACTTTAAACGAAGCTCAGCGCTCAGTAGTTCGTGAAAATAAACTGGATTCAGCCTACATTCGTCCGATGTGCTTTTATGGTTCTGAAGGCATGGGTATTCGTGCAGACAATCTGAAAACTCACGTTATGGTTGCAGCCTGGAGTTGGGGCTCCTACTTAGGTGAAGAAAACATGACCCGCGGCATTCGCATCAAAACCTCTTCATTTACGCGTCACCATGTCAATATCACCATGTGTAAAGCCAAGGCCAACGGCAATTACATGAATTCAATGATGGCTTTGCAAGAAGCAGTAAATGATGGATATGACGAAGCGTTATTATTAGATGCCAATGGCTTTGTTACCGAAGGCAGTGGTGAGAACTTCTTCATGGTTCGTGATGGGGTGCTTTACACGCCTGAACTGACCTCAGCACTTGAAGGCATTACTCGTGACACAGTTATGCGCTTGGCTAACGATATCGGCCTGAAAGTAGTTGAAAAACGTATTACCCGTGATGAGGTGTATATTTGTGATGAAGCATTCTTCACTGGAACTGCAGCTGAAGTTACACCGATTCGCGAATTGGATAATCGCCCAATTGGTGAAGGAAAACGTGGCCCGATAACTGAACAGTTACAAAGCATGTATTTCGATCAGGTGTATGGTCGTAGCGAATATTACCGCGACTGGAATACTTTGGTTTAATTGCATAAAACTCGTATAGACGTAATAACAAAGAGGTTAGTACTAAATGGCAGGTCATAGTAAATGGGCGAATATTCAGCATAGGAAAGGTGCACAAGATGCCAAACGCGGCAAACTGTTCACCCGGTTGATTCGTGAAATTACTGTTGCTGCCAGAATGGGCGGCAGTGACCCTGCCACTAACCCGCGGTTACGCGCTGCTATCGATAAAGCTTTGGGTAGTAATATGACCAAAGATGTTATTGAGCGCGCTTCAAAACGTGGTGCTGGTGAACTGGAAGGTGCCGCTTATGAAGAAATCCGTTATGAAGGTTATGGCCCTAATGGTATCGCCATTATGGTTGACTGCATGACAGATAATCGTAACCGAACTGTTGCCGAAGTACGTCATGTTTTCAGTAAGCGCGGCGGCAATATGGGTACTGATGGTTCAGTTGCCTACCTGTTTAATCAGAAAGGTATTATCAGTTTCGGCAATGACATTTCTGAAGATGATGTCATGGAAGTCGCGCTAGAAGCGGGTGCGGAAGATATTGTGACAAATGCCGATGGTTCAGTTGATGTGTTCACTTCGCCGGAAGACTATTCAGCAGTCAAAGACGCTTTGGACGCTGCGGGATTAGAATCACAATCTGCTGAAGTTACCATGCACCCGGATACCACTGTCAGTCTCGAGTTGGACGATGCACAAAAAGCCATCGCGATGATTGAGGCTTTTGAAGAGCTGGATGATGTGCAACAGGTTTACAGTAACGCAGACTTCTCTGATGAGGTGATGGCGCAGCTGGAGAGCTAGCGGCCAACCCTTATGGCGCGCATTCTTGGTGTGGATCCTGGTTCTCGTAAAACCGGCTTTGGCATCATTGAGCTAGATGGTAAGCAAATCAAACATGTTATTAGTGGCAGACTGCTGGTGGGTGATGGCGATTTCGCCAATCGTTTAAAGCAGATATTTGAAGGGCTGACCGATATTATTCAGCGTTATCAGCCCGATATTATGGCTATCGAACAAGTATTCCTGCATAAAAATGCCGATTCGGCTTTAAAACTTGGCCAGGCAGGTGGTGCCGCCATCTGTGCCGCTGTCAGCCAGCAGCTACTGGTCCATGAATATTCTGCAACCCAAATAAAAAAAGCTGTAGTTGGCAATGGACATGCCAAAAAAGAGCAAGTCCAGTATATGATGACGGTCATGTTGCAGCTTAAAGAAGCGCCACTGGAAGATGCCGCAGATGCTTTGGCCTGTGCGGTAACCCATGCCAATCATGCCGCACTGGATAGTCTCACCAATAAACTTCCCGCAGGAATGCGGCTCAGTCGCCGTCGAGGAGGACGCTATAGCCGATGATAGGTCGACTTACTGGAATAATTATTGAAAAACAGCCGCCAGAAATGGTGTTAGATGTGCACGGTGTGGGTTATGAAGTCTCTGCACCCATGTCGACTTTTGTGAATTTGCCGCCACTTAATGAAAAAGTGAGTCTTTATACGCATCTGGTTGTGCGGGAAGATGCTCAATTATTGTATGGTTTTGCCACTCAACGAGAACGATTATTATTTCGCAGTTTACTTAAGGTAAATGGGGTTGGAGCAAAACTGGCACTGACGATTTTATCGGGTAGTGATGTCGATAGTTTTGCGCGAAGTGTACTGGAAGGTGACGCCGCAAGTTTGACTCGACTGCCAGGTGTCGGTAAAAAGACAGCTGATCGCCTTATTATTGAAATGCGCGATAGACTCAAAGAAGTAGGCTCAGCGATGGGGCTTGATGATCAAATTACCACGAATATGCCGAGCAGCAGCGGTGCGCGAAAAGAAGCACTGGAAGCTTTGATTGCTTTAGGGTATAAAGCCGCCGAAGCAGACAGAATGATCCGTAGTTTTGATGCACAGGATATGACAACCGAGCAAATCATCAGACAGGCATTGCAGCGAAATTAACCATGGATGAACGTTTCATTTCACCGCAAACTGTAAATGATGATGAACGGGTGGATCGTGCTATCAGACCGCTCAGTTTGCAGGATTATATTGGCCAGCCAGTAGTGCGTGAACAGATGGAATTGTTTGTGTCGGCTGCCCGGAAACGTAAAGAGGCCTTAGATCACACACTTATTTTTGGCCCTCCCGGTCTTGGGAAAACCACATTGGCACATATTATCGCCAATGAAATGGGAGTGAATTTAAGGCAAACATCAGGACCGGTGTTAGAACGTCCAGGCGATTTAGCTGCATTACTGACGAATCTTGAACCCAATGATGTATTGTTTGTTGATGAAATTCATCGACTGAGTCCGGTGGTTGAAGAAGTGTTGTACCCGGCAATGGAAGATTACCAAATCGATATCATGATTGGTGAAGGTCCGGCAGCACGTTCAATCAAGTTGGATCTCGAGCCTTTCACCTTGGTCGGAGCGACAACACGGGCGGGATCATTGACCTCGCCATTGCGGGATCGCTTTGGCATTGTGCAGCGATTAGAGTTTTACAATGTTGCTGATTTAAGTACGATTGTGCAGCGAAGCGCACGTATATTAGGTGTGACATTGGACATAAGCGGAGCAGGTGAAATTGCGCATCGTTCACGGGGTACCCCGAGGATTGCCAATCGGTTACTGCGCCGAGTTAGAGATTATGCAGAAGTCCGTTTTGATGGTGTTGTTACAGCAGAAATTGCTCGACAGGCACTGGATTTACTGGATGTTGATAAGTTCGGTTTTGATATGTTGGACCGTAAACTGTTGCTGGCAATAATTGAAAAGTTCTCCGGCGGACCGGTGGGCTTGGACAATCTGGCTGCAGCTATCGGTGAAGAACGTGGCACGATTGAAGATGTAATAGAGCCTTTCCTGATACAGGAGGGTTTTATTATGCGAACGCCACGTGGACGGATTGCTACCAAAAGAGCATTTCTGCATTTGGGGCTGACACCAGATCTCGATCTTACAGGTGATTAATGCAGTCTTTTGATTGGCCGGTAAGAGTGTATTACGAAGATACAGATAGTGGTGGCGTGGTCTATCACGCAAATTATCTGAAGTTTATGGAGCGGGCGCGAACTGAATGGTTACGCCAGCTTGGCTTTGAACAAAATGTTTTAAAAGACGAATACAATTGCCTGTTTGCAGTCCATTCGATGCAAATCAATTTTCGTCGCCCGGCACGATTTAATGATGCCTTATTGATTCGATCTGAAATGACACAAACGAGCGGTGCAAGCATGCAGTTTGAACAATCAGTGCTGCGTGATGACGAACTGTTGTGCAGTGCGTCTGTCAGAGTGGCTTGTTTGGATGCAAAGCGATTTAAACCGTGCCCGATACCTTTTTTTATTTTGACGGAGATGCAATGTGAATGCTGATCTATCCTTGATGGCCCTGATATCTGAAGCCAGTTTGCTAGTACAACTAGTAATGCTGATTTTGCTGCTGATATCAGTGTATTCCTGGACCATTATTTTCAAAAAACGCACTGAGCTGGTAGCAGCAAAACGTGATGCGGATTTATTTGAAGATAAGTTCTGGTCTGGCAATGAATTGAACCGACTCTACGAGGATATTACCTCCAGACCGCACTCCGGGCGTGGCATGGAAGGCATTTTCGAAGCTGGATTCAAAGAATTTGTTCGGCTTAAAAAGACTTCTACCGATTCGGCCTACATTCTTGAAGGCACTCAACGGGTAATGCGTATCTCTTTATCCAGAGAGATGGATGAATTAGAGCTCTCCTTGCCGTTTCTAGCCACCGCAGGATCAACCAGTCCATACATTGGTCTGTTTGGAACAGTCTGGGGTATCATGAATTCATTTCGGGCATTGGGTGAAGTGCAGCAAGCGACTCTTGCGATGGTGGCGCCAGGTATTGCGGAAGCCTTGATAGCCACAGCAATGGGCTTATTTGCAGCTATCCCGGCGGTTGTTGCCTATAACCGCTACTCAAATGAAGTTGAAAGACTGATTAGTCGCTATGACAATTTCGTTGAAGAGTTCTCTTCAATTTTGCAACGGCAACAAGGTTAATAACGGAGCCTAACTATGGCGCTTTATAAACAACAACGCCAACGTCGCAAGCCTATGGCAGAAATTAACGTCGTCCCTTATATCGACGTTATGTTGGTGTTGTTAATCATATTCATGATTACAGCACCAATGTTGACTCAAGGGGTGCAAGTAGATTTGCCGCAAGCTGATGCTAACCCTGTTGATGCCCCTGAAAATCTTGATCCATTGGTGATTTCTGTTGATGCTGAAGGTTATTACTATGCGTCTGTTGGAGACAATCAGGATCAAAGTATCGGTGCTCAGGAATTAATCGCTCGGGTATCAGCAGTATTACGGCGCAACCCTCAAACACCGGTTATGGTCAAAGGAGACAGTTCAGCTAGTTATGGACAAGTGGTAGGTGCTATGGCCTTGTTACAAAAAGCTGGTGTGCCTAATGTTGGTTTGATTACACAGCGTCCGGAAACGGCAACACAGTAATTACGATGAAGCAATCTATTTTGCAAAATTTACTTGCCGGGGGTGCGTCAACAGTACTGCATCTATTTCTGATCATATTGCTACTATTCAGTTTTGATATGCCAACGGAAATTCGCCAGTTTGGCCAGCCGGAAGTGGAAATTGTTCAAGCGACTGTAATCGATGAGGATTTAGTGCTGGAAGAGATGGCACGTTTACAAGAAGCCGAAGATAGTAAACGAGTGGCTGAGGAAGAACGTCAGCAAAAGCTTGATGAGCAACTTGAAAAATCGCAGCAAGAATTGGCACGCCAAGAACAAGAGCTGCTGGATATGCAGGAGCGTGCAAAACTTGACGCTGAAAAACGCAAACAGGAAGCAGAGCTTGAACAGCAACGTCTGAAAGAATTAGAACAGCAACGCATTGAACAGGAAGAAGCACGTAAACAAGCTGAACTTGAACGACAGAAAGCGGAAGAAGCTAAATTAAAAGCCGAAGCAGAACGCAAAACGGCTGAAGAAGCTAAACAAAAAGCTGAAGCAGAACGGGTTGCAGCTGAAAAAGCTAGAGAAGAGGCTGAAATCAAACGTAAAGCCGAAGAAGAAGCCAAACGCAAAGCTGAAGAAGAGGCTAAGCGCAAAGCTGAAGAAGAGGCTAAGCGCAAAGCTGAGGAAGAAGCTAAACGTAAGGCAGAGGAAGAAGCAAAACGTAAAGCAGAAGAGGAAGCTAAGCGTAAAGCCGAGGAAGAAGCTAAACGCAAAGCTGAAGAAGAAGCCAAGCGTAAAGCCGCTGAAGATGCCAAACGTAAAGCAGAAGAAGATGCGCGACGTCAGGCTGAGTCTGACTTACAACGTCAATTGGAAGCAGAACAATCTGAACGTGAGGGCCGCCGTGTAAGAGGTGTGGTTGACGAATATTCACAGATCATTCAACAACGGGTAAAACGCTTTTGGATTAAACCGCCTAATGCTGACCGAGGTTTGGAAGTCACCTTACGAATTAGAACATTACCTGGTGGTGATGTTGGTGAAGTAACTATTGTTAGAAGTAGTGGTAACGCGATTTTTGATCGATCAGCAGAAAGTGCTGTGTATAAATCCTCTCCCTTGCCACTACCAAGTGATGCGAAAGCAGCAGCGGAATTTAGAAGTTTTAATTTTGTATTCAGACCAGAATAAGAGGCGAACGTGATGATCAAGAAATGGTTGTTAAAGCTAGGCATTTTGCTTGCTTTGTTACCCTTGCAAGCACAAGCCTTACTCACGATCGAGATAACGGGTGGGTCGGATGGAGCGTTACCGATTGCAATCGTCCCGTTTGGAAGTGAAGGACTCAGACCACCAGAAGACATTACAAAAATTATTCGTAATGATTTAGAGAGCAGCGGCCGCTTTGCTCCGCTTGAAGATCAGGATTTGGTCTCTCGTCCAACTGAACAGTCACAAGTTAACTTCGCCGACTGGCGTTTATTGAGATCGGAAGGCCTTGTAATCGGTAAAATCAGCAGCCAGGATGGTGAAAACTACCAAGTGCAGTTTCAGTTATTTGATGTATATCGAGGTCAACAACTAGCTGGTAAACGTTATCAAGTACCTGCATCAGGCTTACGAGGTCTTGGACATCAGATAGCCGATGTGATTTATGAAACACTTACTGGTGAGAAAGGAATCTTTTCAACGAGATTGGCCTTTGTTACACAAGTTACAGCAGGCGATGGAAAAAAACGCTATGCATTACAAATATCGGATGCTGATGGAGCAAACCCACGCACTATATTACAATCAACACAACCCATTATGTCGCCTGCTTGGGCACCTGATGGTGATCAGCTTGCCTATGTGTCTTTTGAAAATGGTAAAAGTGAAGTTTTCGTTCAACAGCTGCAAAGTGGTCAACGTAAATCGGTCGCGGCATTCGAAGGCATAAACAGTGCCCCATCGTGGTCACCTGATGGAAGAAAACTGGCATTAACCCTGTCAAGAAATGGCAACCCAGAAATATATGTGCTTGAGCTGGCGAGTGGTGATTTGATAAGGGTGACAAATAACGCTCAGGCCATTGATACTGAAGCCGTCTGGTCGCGAATGGAAACGAAATTTATTTCACATCGGATCGTGGTGGTCGACCACAAATCTATAGAGTTTCTGCTAATGGTGGTCGAGCTGAACGGGTGAGTTTCGAGGGTAATTACAATGCGTCTCCTGATATCTCACCAGATGGACGTAAATTAGCCATGGTGCATGGCGCCAATGGTAATTTCTATATTGCAGTACAAGATCTTAAAACTGGAGCGATGCAAATACTGACGGATTCGAGAAGAGCCGAATCACCGAGTTTTGCGCCGAATGGCCAAATGATCCTGTATGCTACTGAGCAAAAAGGTAGCGGTGTATTAGCTGCTGTCTCTGTTGATGGCCGGATCCATCAACGTTTGAGCGAATCCGGAATTGTCGTGCGTGAACCAGCATGGTCTCCGCTGAAAAAAT
>NZ_SSXS01000014.1:0-3285 GCF_004832235.1 Methylophaga sp. SB9B | reverse complement strand
TCCTGTATGCTACTGAGCAAAAAGGTAGCGGTGTATTAGCTGCTGTCTCTGTTGATGGCCGGATCCATCAACGTTTGAGCGAATCCGGAATTGTCGTGCGTGAACCAGCATGGTCTCCGCTGAAAAAATAAATTTTGTCAGGAGTGTTTTTTATGAATTGTTATAAATTCTCGGCGTTGTTACTTGCCTTGTTCTTTCTTAATGCATGTAGCAGTAACGCAACTAAAGATGGTACAGACGATGTATTGGTAGAAGAGCGCAATGGCGCATCAACTTCAGGTGTTTCAGGTCGAGGTGTAGATGGCAGTGACTTAGGTGCTGAAGCCAGTGTAATTGTTGGTGAAAATGGTTATGGCGGGAATCAGTTTGATCCTTCTAACCCTTTATCTAATCGTGTCATTTACTTTGATTACGACAGCGCCAGTGTCAGACAACAAGACCAAGCAATTGTTGAAGCGCACGCGGCATATTTAGGTAAAAACCCTAATTTGACAGTGCGTTTGGAAGGTCATACTGACGAACGTGGTTCACGCGAATATAACCTTGCATTAGGCGAGCGACGTGCTTTGTCAATTCGCCAGTTACTGATGTTGCAAGGTGCCAGTGCACAACAGTTCAGAGTTGCCAGTTTTGGTGAAGAACGTCCTGCAGTAGATGGTAGTGATGAATCTGCATGGTCACAAAATCGCCGAGTTGAAATAATTTATATTGGTCGTTGATATGCCTTTTAAAAAGCAAAAACAACTTGCAATAGCAATAATGGTGGGCGCTTTCTTAGCGCCCTCTGTTTCTATGGCTGAGCAAGAATCAATGCAAGCTCGTATGGATCGACTTGAGCGTATTATCCAGGGGCAAGGGTTGACTTCTTTGCTTACACAAGTCGATCAGCTGCAACGTGAGATTCAACGTTTAAACGGTACGAACGAAGAACTCAGTCATAAAATTGATCAAATGCAGCAACGCCAGCGGGAACAATATCTGGATCTGGATCAGCGGATAACGGAGTTACAGCAACAACCTGCAGCAACACAGCCTCCAGTTCGAAATGATTCAGCTTCTATGGTTAATGATTCCATTGATTCAGAATTAGTGGATAGTGAATTGCAACCACCACCTGCTGATCAGATGGATGGTGCAATCGATACGCTTGCTCCAGTAGCAGTAGAAAGTGGTGAAGCGGCCTATCAAGCTGCCTTGCAAGATCTACGCGGTGGACGTTATCAAGAAGCTTTAACAGCGTTAGGTGCTTTTCCCCAAAACTACCCAAACAGTAGTTATTTGCCGAATGTTTACTATTGGCAGGGTGAAGCACATTATGTAGTGCGTGAATTTGATAAGGCGATAGTTGCTTTTGATAAAGTGCTTTCCAGTTATCCTGACAGTAATAAAGTTTCTGATGCGTTATTGAAACGCGGCTTCAGTGAATTTGAAACTGGTGATACCACTAAAGCTCAAGCAACTTTGAATCAGGTGATTCAACAATATCCTGATACATCGGCTGCTCGTTTGGCTAGAGTGCGTCTGGATCGTATCCAGCAAACACCATAAATAATTTTTGTAGAACACACCGATGGCTCAATGTCGTATCACCGAGATTTTCTATTCATTGCAAGGTGAAACACGTACGGTAGGATTGCCAACAGTCTTTGTAAGATTGACCGGTTGCCCATTACGCTGTGACTATTGTGATACCGCTTATGCTTTTCATGGCGGAAAAAAGATGGAAATCAGCGACATTGTTGCCGAAGTAAAAAGTTACAACCCGCGATATGTCACTGTCACCGGTGGCGAGCCGTTAGCGCAAAGCACTTGTCGGGAATTATTAACTGCCTTGTGTGATCTGGGCGTTGAAGTATCTTTGGAAACGAGTGGAGCGATGGATATCAGTGACATTGATCCACGTGTGGTTCGGGTTGTGGATTTAAAAACACCCGCTTCGGGTGAGGTTTCGAAAAATCGCTACAGTAATATTGATCTATTAAACCATCAGGATCAGGTCAAATTCGTTATCTGTAATCGTGACGATTATGATTGGGCGCGAGAGCAACTAGCAGTATTTAATCTGGTAAGCCGCTGTGAAATCTTATTTTCCCCTGTACATGGTGATTTAACACCAACCGATTTAGCGGAATGGATTATTGCTGATAATCTTCCCGTGAGAATGCAAATTCAATTGCATAAATATTTATGGAACGATGCTCAAGGCCGATGACTAAACGTGCTGTCGTATTACTTTCTGGTGGATTAGATTCTGTAACAGCGTTAGCTATTGCAAAGTCCGAAGGATACGCTTGCCACACTATCAGTTTTGATTATGGACAGCGTCATCGAACTGAACTTGATGCAGCAGAAAATCTAGCCCGAAAAGCTGGCGTTGTTACTCACAAAGTAATACAGATTGATCTTCGTGCCATTGGCGGATCAGCATTGACTGATGACATAGCTGTACCTGAGACAGAGCAACAGGGAATACCGGTTACCTATGTCCCCGCCAGAAATACTATTTTCCTGTCAATTGCTCTTGGGTGGGCAGAAGTACTTAATGCTGAGGCTATTTTTGTCGGTGTAAATGCCGTCGATTACTCAGGATACCCCGATTGTCGCCCTGAATTTATAGATGCATTCGAAAGATTGGCCAATCTGGCCACTAAATCGGCAGTGGAAGGTAGCGCTATATATATAAGAGCACCGTTAATGATGTTCACAAAATCACAAATCATCAAATGCGGAACAGAGCTTGGCATTGATTACAGCGAAACTGTGTCATGTTACCAAGCAGATGCGCAAGGCCGCGCTTGTGGACAATGTGATTCTTGCAGGTTAAGGCGGCAAGGTTTTCATGATGCTGGAGTGGCAGACCCAACACATTATCAATAAGTGATTGTTTCTTGGTAAGAATCAGCGCCTACAAATTTCCTGTGCGACTTCCTACGGTATTGATTAGCTTTAAAATAGAAAAATATTAGCAACTAGGGTTGTCATTTTTATCAACTATAGTATTATGTCGCGCTTGGTTTGGGCCGTTAGCTCAGTTGGTAGAGCACCGGACTTTTAATCCGATGGTCCTGCGTTCGAGTCGCAGACGGCCCACCAAATTTTCTGCAAAATTTCAGTTTTATTCTAGTTTCATAATTCTGTAATAATTGTTGTTGACAGCTTGGCGAGTGGCTGTATAATTCTCGCTTCTTTGCAGGGCGTTATTATCTGCAAGCTCTTTAAAAAACTGGTATCAAGTAATTTGTGTGGGTACTTGCGTTGTATATTTCTGAGAAGAAAAAACGACGT
>NZ_SSXS01000013.1:27704-123969 GCF_004832235.1 Methylophaga sp. SB9B | reverse complement strand
GAAGTTGAATACGTAGCCGGTCAACCATACGTTGGTGCGACATTGAGCATGTACCCACCAGAAGGCAGCACGCACTTGGGTAACTTCATTGCTTGGGATGCTCGTGAAGGTAAAATCGTCTGGTCAAACCCAGAGCGTTTCTCAGTATGGTCAGGTGCGTTAGCAACTGCCTCTGATGTTGTGTTCTACGGTACGCTGGAAGGTTACCTGAAAGCAGTTGATGCCCAATCAGGTCGTGAACTGTGGAGATTCAAAACAGCATCAGGCATTATCGGTAACGTTAATACCTACAAACACAACAACAAACAGTATATTTCTATCCTGTCTGGTGTAGGTGGTTGGGCTGGTATCGGTATGGCTATCCCAAGTTTAGAAAATGATTCAGATGGTCTGGGCGCAGTTGGTGCTTACAAAGCACTGTCTAGCTGGACTAACCTGGGTGGTATTCTGAGCGTATTTAGCCTGTAAGACTGCTAGAAAGTCTATAGTTAATAAATAGACAAGTAAGTTAAATTAAGAACCCGGCATCATTGATGTCGGGTTTTTTTTTGCTGAAATTTAAACAAGTTCGTAGTAAAAATTTCAGGCTATTTTTCCTGATACCCATTCAGGAAAATCCTGAACTTCAAGAGGACAATTGCTGACGCTACTTATCCCACATCACCGTAATATGCTTGTACCGCGTGAATCGTTCAGGCGGCGTTAAATACAACTATTAGAGAGGAATTTATTATGTGGACTAAACCAGAATATTCAGACATGCGTTTCGGTTTTGAAGTAACCATGTATATCTGCAATCGTTAAGATTTAACGAGCAAATATGTGTCCGGGGTGAATGCCCCGGACATCTTCAACCGACCAGCAAATCAGACCGCTTTACGTTACGATGACGATCCATAATAAATCAGTGTGATTTGCTGAATAGTCGACAGGAAAGAGAAATATGCACATACATGTCATGGGGTCAGGCGCCGGCGGAGGTTTTCCACAATGGAATTGCAACTGCAACAACTGCAAAGGTGTGCGTGAAGGAACAGTAAAAGCGAGCCCTCGGACACAATCGTCAATTGCCATCAGCTCTGATGGTGTGGATTGGATTTTGTTTAACGCTTCACCTGATATCAAAAAACAAATGGATGATTTTCCGGCATTACAACCCGCCAGAGAAGTTCGTGATACCGCCATCAAAGCAATTCTGATTACTGATGCACAAATTGATCATGTGACAGGTCTGCTGACACTGCGTGAACATAACAAGCCTTGGGATATCTACTGTACTGAAGCGGTACATGGTGATCTGACCACTGGCTTTCCGGTATTTAATATTCTTGGTCATTTTCGTGGTATCAACTGGCACGAAATCAAAACCGATTTGAAGTCATTTACTATCCCGGCAGCACCAGGGCTGATATTTACCGCCGTGCCACTAAAGAGTGAAGCGCCACCCTATTCACCTCATCGTCACAATACCGTGCCGGGCGACAACGTCGGCATTCGTGTTGAAGATACCCGCACTGGTAAAAATGTGTTTTATGCGCCGGGTCTTGGGGTAGTTGAAGATCATGTACTTGAATTTATGCGTAATGCTGATGTGGTTTTAGTAGATGGCACGGTTTGGACTGATGATGAGATGTCAAAAGAAGGCATTAGTGATAAACGTGCCCAGGAAATGGGCCATATCAACCAGTCAGAAGAGGGCGGTACGATCAGTTTCTTAAATTCGATGGAACGTCCACGTAAGATTTTGATTCATATTAATAATACCAATCCGATCCTCAATGAAGAATCGGCAGAACGTCAGGTGCTGAACAACGCAGGAATTGAGTTGGCATATGACGGCATGGATATTGAGCTATAACAATCGGGAAAGGGCAAACGATGGCTGACAACACACCATGGTCAAGAGAAGAATTTGAACAGAAGCTGCGTGATAAAGAGCAGTTCTATCACATCAATCATCCGTTTCATAAACTGATGCATACGGGCAAGCTGAACCAGAAACAGGTTCAGGGCTGGGTAGCAAATCGCTTTTATTATCAAACCGCGATTCCTATTAAAGATGCGGCAATTATGGCCAACTGTGAAGATGCCGAAGTACGTAAACATTGGGTACAACGCATTTTGGACCACGATGGTTTTGAAGGTCAGGAAGGTGGGATTGAAGCCTGGTTACAACTAGGTGAAGCGGTGGGTTTAACCCGCCAAGAACTGACTTCTTATGAACATGTTTTACCAGGTGTACGTTTTGCAATTGATGCCTATGTTAATTTTGCCCGCCGTGCGCCATGGCAGGAAGCGGCCGGTTCCTCTTTGACTGAGCTGTTTGCACCGAAGATTCATCAGGCACGTCTGGATAACTGGCCTGAACTGTATCCATGGATTGATGAAAGTGGCTATCGTTATTTCCGTAAACGCCTAAGCGAAGCCCGCCGGGATGTTGAGCACGGCCTGCAAATTACGCTGGATTATTGTGATACGCGTGAGAAGCAGCAGCGAGCGTTGGATTTGCTGCAATTCAAGCTGGATATCTTATGGACCATGTTGGATGCAATGTGGATGGCGTATATTGAAGATCGCCCACCTTATTGTATGGATGTTGAAAAATGACCAAGCGCGTATTTAACGCAGATAGTGTGCCGGTTTTGGCATTAGGTTACCGCTTTCAATGGGAGCCAATGCAGGATTGTTACGTATTGCTCTATCCCGAAGGCATGGTCAAATTAAACCCGGCCGCCGGTGAAATATTGAAGCGTATTAGCGAGAAAAAACAGACCGTCAGCGAGTTAATTGCTGAACTTAAAGTCGCCTTTGATGGCGCAGATTTAGACGATGACGTCTATCAGTTTTTGGAGGAAGCACATGGCAACGACTGGATCAGAGCAGAATAAAGCACCCGGCAGCACCGGTGGTGCTCTGGGGATGAATGTACGTGATGCTATCCGACAGCCATTATGGCTCTTGGCTGAGCTGACTTATGCTTGTCCGTTACAATGTCCATATTGTTCAAACCCGATGGATTTCGCCAAAATCAAAAGCGAATTGACCACCGAGGAATGGATTGATGTATTCAAACAAGCCCGGGCAATGGGAGCGACACAACTTGGTTTATCGGGCGGTGAGCCTCTAGCCCGCCCGGATATAATTGAATTAATTCGTGCTGCACGTGATTTGGGCTTTTATACCAATTTGATTACTTCTGGTATTGGTTTGGATTCAAGTAAAGCTATCGCATTTAAAGAAGCTGGACTGGATCATATCCAGGTCAGTTTCCAGGCAAGTTCAGAGGATTTGAATAATCTGATTGCCGGTACCGATGCATTTCAACACAAAATTGAAATGGCCAAAGCGGTTAAAGCTGCGGGTTATCCGATGGTGTTGTGTTTTGTTACCCATCGGCAGAACATCGATAAAATCGACGAAATCCTGGATCTGGCAATCAATCTGGATGCGGATTATGTCGAGCTGGCGACCACTCAATATTACGGCTGGGCGATGCACAACCGTGATCAATTATTGCCTTTGAAAGAACAGCTGGTTCGTGCTGAGCGCATCGCGCATGAATATCAGGAACAGCAAAAAGGCAATATGAAGATCTATTACGTTGTGCCTGATTATTATGAAGATCGTCCTAAAGCGTGTATGAATGGCTGGGGCAATGTGTTCCTGACAGTCACTCCGGATGGCACGGCTTTACCATGCCATGCTGCACGTGAGTTACCCGGCATGACGTTGCCGAATGTCCGTGATACCAGCGTGAAAGAGATCTGGGAAGATTCCAACGACTTTAATCGTTTCCGTGGTTTCGACTGGATGAAAGAGCCATGCCGCAGTTGCGATGAAAAAGTAAAAGACTTTGGTGGCTGTCGTTGTCAGGCTTATATGTTGACTGGCGATCCAGCAGCAGCTGATCCGGTTTGCAGTAAATCGCCCAATCGTCATGTCGTCGACGAAGCAATTGAACGTGGCCGCAGGGAATCTGAAAAACCAATTGAAATCGCCAAACCATTGGTATTCCGTAACCCGAAAAACTCGAAACAAATCAGTGGTTTCTGAGTGAGGGTCTGTTGATCTTTCATAGCCACCACTGCTGGAGGCACATTTTGTCCAACAAGGCGGTAATGATGCGGTGTAGTCGTTCTACATAAATCATTTCCAACGCGGTGGGGCGGAATGTGCCCCCAGCCCTCCGGGTTGTGATTGAAAAAACACCACACGGTGTTGCTCGTCATTCATTTAGAATAACTACAAAAACGTCTGGAACGTTTTTGAGCGTAAGCCCTAAAGGGTGAGATACATGGATGTATCTCACAAACTACATTCCTCGCGCCTTGTGTGGCGTATTTTCAATTCACAACAGAGGCCGCTATGAAAGATCAACAGACCCTAACAATTAAAACCAGCGGCCTGACCAAACAGTACGGTCAGGCCGTTGTCGTTAATGGGCTGGATCTTCAGGTTAAAGCGGGTCAATGTTATGGGCTGTTAGGTCCTAATGGTGCTGGTAAAAGCACTACTATTCATATGCTCACCACCATGACTTCACCTTCAGCAGGTGAAGCCTGGATTGCTAACCGATCCATATCGGCTGATCCGGTGGCGATTCGTCGTTCGGTTGGCTTGGTGTTTCAGGATTCCGCTTTAGATCGCACTATGACAGTGAATGAAAATCTGCAGTTTGCCGCTGCGCTGTACGGCATGTCTAAAAAACAGGCTAACGAGCGTATTGAAGCGTTATTAGCCGTATTTAATCTCGGTGCTCGACGTGATGCCAAATTGCTGGCACTTTCTGGTGGTCAGCGTCGTGCTGTGGATATTGCCCGTGGTGTATTGCATCAGCCGCAAGTGTTATTTCTCGATGAGCCTACAATTGGATTGGATTTACCCAATCGTCGATCTATCTGGCGTTTTGTCGAACAGTTACGTCGCGACCATGGCATGACAGTATTTTTAACCACCCATTATCTTGAAGAGGCAGTGGCCTGTGATCATGTGGATTTCATTCAACGTGGTGTGTTGCAAAAAGGTGGAAAGCCCACTGACTTGATGCGACAACTTGCTGCCTATGTATTGGAAATTGAATGTGTGGATATTGAGCATGTGGTTTCGCGTCTGACCCCGCAGTTTGGTCAACCGATCATCGAAGATGAACAATTAAGCTTTTTGATTAAAAATGCCGAAACCGATCTGCATTCTCTGCAACAAGCACTGGGTCATAGCATTAACGCCATGCGTTGGCGCAAACCGAATCTTAATGATGTGTATCTGTGGAAAGTCTGCCCACCAGAGCAGGAGCAGGCAGCATGAGCTGGTTACCGGTTAAAGCCGTTGTAGGGCGTGAGCTGACAAAATTATTTCGTCAAAAAGCCCGCTTATTTAGCTCTATGGTAAGACCAATGATTTGGTTATTAGTCATAGGATCGGGCGTTGGTAGTATGCTTAGTGGAGAACAGCAGGAGGGCTATCTGCAATTTCTGGTGCCTGGTGTGCTGGCTATGACCTTGTTATTTGCTGCGTTGTTATCGGCCTTAACGCTGGTTTATGACAAAGAGTTCGGTGTTATGCGCATGATGATGATCGCACCAGTGGCGCATTACTGGATTGTGTTATCCAAGCTGATTGCCGCCACAATTACCGCTATGGTGCAGGCATTATTGCTATTGGTGATATTACTGTTGATTGGTTTGATTGATATCAAGATAGCGTTGCTGTTGATACCACCTGCGTTATTAACAGCGGTGGCATGCGCGTCGATGGGTGGTTTGATTGCAGTATTTTCCAAAACATTGGATAACTTTGCAGTAATCATGAATTTCTTTATTTTTCCGGTGTTTTTCCTTAGTGGTGCGTTATATCCGGTGAGCCAATTACCGGATATTTTGCGGTATGTAGTGCTGATTAATCCATTCAGTTATGGTGTGGATCTTCTGAAACATGCCGTTCCTGCTGCTCAGTCGGATTTTTCTATTTGGACAGATATTGCGGTGCTTATAATCTTTTCTGCAGTCGCAATTGGGATCGCCTGCTGGCGTTTTTCTCGAGAATCGGTTCACGAGCCGTTGTTTCATCGTGCGACTAAGCGTGGTTAAGTAAAATAAATTTGGTGTTTGACTGCTAGAAAATCCACGTTCAGTCTCAACAGATCACTCACTAGTAATTTACTCTGCAACCAATCAAAGTCGCTCAGCTATTTCTACTTAAATTAGCAATACAACCGCGGTTGCGCAGCCCATGGAAAGGCCCTATCCTAGCCAATTGAAAGCAGCATGTAACGCTCAGGAATTACCAATGACATCCACCATGAATCCAGCTCATGCGAATATGGTCTGGCAGCAGGTACGGCCCAATGAAGTTTCCAATCCACAAGTTCTGGAGGCTTTACAACAGATTGATCGTGCACAGTTTGTCTCGGATGACTACAAAGAACTGGCTTATTCAGATACTCGATTGCCGATAGGCTGTGGTCAGTTTATGTGGACACCACTGGAAGAAGGGCGGATTTTGCAGTTCCTGCAATTGAAACCTACTGACTCGGTCCTGGAAATTGGTACGGGCAGTGGTTTTTTCACCGCATTGATCGCACAACTGTCTTCAAACGTCATTAGTATTGAGTATTTTGCTGAACTGTCTACATTAGCCAGCTCAAGACTGGAAGCGGCTGGTATACACAATGTGACTTTACATTGTGGAGATGCCAGTCATCGTTGGAATCTGGCAGATCGAATTGATGTCATCGTATTGACGGCAAGCTGTCAGCAAGTGCCGGAAGATTATCTGCATGCACTCAAAGTTGGCGGTCATTTAGTCGCCATCACTGGGCAGCCACCGGCGATGCAAGTGCAGCGCATTACCCGTTCCGGCGAATGGCAATGGCAAACCGAAAATTTATTTGAAACCGTAGTGGCTCCCCTGGTGCACGCTGAAACAAAAACTGAATTCACTTTTTAACGTAGAGAACGTGTTATGAAACAAATGTCAGCAACTCAATTAGATGAATTTTTGCAGGACCACGGGCAGGAAGCCATTTTGATAGATGTGCGTGAAGCACACGAGCTTGCTAACGGCATGCTGGAAAATGCACAACATATCCCGATGAATAGTATTCCGGCCCATGTGGATGAACTTGAAACGGTGAAAGACAGTCCGATAGTGTTGATTTGCCGTTCTGGTCAACGCAGCGCTCAAGTCGGCCAATATCTTGAACAATTAGGTTTTTCTGACGTAATTAATCTTGAAGGTGGTATGAACGCCTGGGCAGCGCAAATCGATACCAGCATGAACGTATATTAAGGATTGAGCATGAAGTCGCTGTTTATCGTTAGTTTTTTTGCAGCTGTATTTTGTCGACCGGCATTGGCGGTTCAAGATCTGGTAGATATTTATTATCTATCTGTCCAAAGTGATCCGATCCTCATGGCGCAAGGCGCAGCACAACGAGCAACCGGCGAACTAGCTGATCAGGCCGATGCAGCATTTTTACCGCAGATTGATATTGTTGCTAACAATAGTCGGGTATGGAGTGACAGCTCATCTCAACGTTTTGGGGGCACCAGTGAATACAATGACCACGGTTACACTTTAAGTCTGGTACAACCGATTTACCGGCGTAATAATTTTGTGCAATCCCGTCAGGCAGATATTGCCATTGAAGGTGCGGCTGCCAATTATCAATTTGCCGAACAGGAACTGATTGTTCGTGTTGCTGAACGGTATTTTGCGGTATTGGGTGCAGAAGATGATCTGAGTTTTGCCCTGGCAGAGCTTGAAGCGATTGAAAAACAACTTGAACAGGCCGATCAACGATTTGAGGTTGGCTTGGCAACAATTACCGATGTCAGCGAAGCTCGTGCTGCTTATGATCTCGCCAACGCCGCCGTTATTGAAGCTGAAAATTTGGTGGCAAATAGCCGTGAAGCTTTGCGTGAAACGGCCGGTGTCTATCCTGGTAATCTGGCTGAACTCAGAGATGAAACACCGCTGGTTAAACCAGAACCTGAAAGTATTGATGAGTGGAGCGAGCAGGCCATCGTGATGAATCCGGTTTTGCTTGCTGCTGGCAGCAATGTCGGCCTTGCCAGAGAAAATATCGAGTTTGAACGCAGCGGGCATTATCCGACATTGGATTTAGTCGCCCAGAAAGGTTACACCTCGCAAAGTGACAGCAACTTAAGCGGTAGCAATAAAACCCATCAGAAGATATTAGGTTTGCAGGTCAATATCCCGATTTATGCCGGTGGTGTGGTCAGCTCCAGAACCCGTGAAGCCAGTTTCCGGCTGGATGAAGCGATGCAAAATGAAGAAGAACAACGGCGAGCTATTTTACGGCAGACGCGTGCAGCTTATAACAGTGTGATGTCGGGTATCAGCAGGGTGAATGCGTTAAAACAAGCGGTATATTCCAACCAAAAAGCATTGGAATCCACCGAAGCAGGTTTTGAAGTTGGTACTCGCACGACAGTGGATGTGTTGAATGCGCGCCGTGAATTATTCAGTGCATTACGTGATTATTCGCGTTCTCGTTATGATTATGTCGTGAATACATTAAGGTTGAAACAGGCGGCCGGTATTGTTAGTACCAATGATATTGAACAAATCAATCAGTGGTTGGAACCCAGGGCTTAAGGAGTCTTATTGCCATGATGGCAAATTCCCAAGACAGCGTTTTAGTCGTAATCGATGTGCAACAGAAACTGGCTCAAGCTATGCCAGAAGGTGTGCATGAGCGCCTGACCAATCAGATTAAAATTCTGCTTACCGCTGCCAAGGTACTCAATATTCCGGTTATTGTCACTGAGCAGTACCCCAAAGGGCTTGGACCAACGGAATCAGTGATTCAGAGCAACTTACCTATTGGTACAAAAACCATTGAGAAAACCTGTTTTTCCTGTATGCGCTCAGAGGATTTTCGCTATCAACTCGCTGCGACCAGACGCAAACAAGTCATTCTGGTGGGAATGGAAACACATATCTGTGTATTGCAAACTGCCTTGGCTCTTAAAGCTGAGAATTACAGTGTTCATGTGGCTGAAGACGGTGTTTGTTCGCGCGCAAAATGTAACCAGTACAATGCTTTGCAACGTATGCGTCATGCTAGCGTGGTGATCAGTAATGTGGAATCAGTATTGTTTGAATGGCTCGGCGATGCCAGTCACGCAGAATTTAAAACGCTGGCTAAATTGATTGTTTAACGATTTCTCTGTGTAGCGGATCGTTGCTGCCGTCTGGTTTTACAATTGATTACAGTGGCCTGCTTATCAGCTTCGCTCATTTTTTCCCAACGTAATATCTCATCCATCGTCCGAAAACAGCCCCGGCAGATATCCTGAGCATTAAGCCCACATTTTCCAATGCAGGGGCTGGGAGTGAATGATTTATCTGAGTTCATGATAGTGTCTGATCGTAGTTTGGCGCTGAGTTTGTGAAGCCCAACATTCATTGGCAGGGTAGGTTGGGTTGAGGTACGAAACCCAACAGCTTAAATTGGTTCCCAGCTAAGGCTGATTGTAAAGCTTAAGCATGAAACCGCTGGCGTTTATTTGCCGTGCCGACTTTGGCAGGTTTGTTTAAGGTTGGCAGCGCTTCATAATCCGGCTGACCTTTGAGACCTGCACGGGCATAATCCAGCCGCAGATGATCTTTGACCAATTCCGCCGGGTGATGCATATCTTCTGTCAGCACAACATAAATCAGTTCAAACAGTCGTTTCAAGGCAATTTTGGCGGTTTGGCCGGTACGCTGATAAATCTGATCTGACAATGTCATAAAATGCCAGAACGGTTGTTCATCCAGCAGCAACGGCAGGGTATTGATGAAGCGTCCTGAGTTACCGATTAAATCCCAGTAACGGGCAAAACGATTGACCCGTTGCATGGTAGAAAAGTCGATTTCACGGCTGCTGAGCAGGTTATACGGCGGCAAAGGATTAAAGCGTAAATCACTGGGTTCATTATGCCGGTTCAATGGCGCGCCACGCAGACGTTTGAGAATGCGACCTGAATTTCATGTGGATTCAATGCGATCAATTGATCAAAGCTATCAGCAAAATTTTCCAAGGTATCGCCAGGCAGACCAAAGATCAGATCAGTGTGTAAATGCGCGCCGCTATGTTCCCGCAGCCAGCGAATATTGTCTTTGCTTTTATCGTTGTTTTGCTTACGACTGATACGTTCCTGAATTTCACTGTCAAAGGTCTGAATACCGATTTCAAATTGCAGGCTATTGGGCGGAAATTTCTGTAAAACTGATTTCAATTTGTCCGGCAGATTATCCGGTACCACTTCAAAATGCAGATACAAATCATCGCTCATTCGTTCCAGGAAAAACTCCAGAATGGCAATGCTGGTGGTGATTTTCAGATTAAAGGTACGGTCGATAAATTTAAAATTTCGCACGCCGCGCTGCCAAAGCTGATCTATTTCAGCGAGAAACGCATCGAGTGGAAATGCCGTCGCGGTTTTATCCAAAGCCGATAAACAGAACTCACACTTGAATGGACAGCCACGGGAAGCTTCAACGTAGATCAACCGGTTGCGAATATCCTCATCGTTGTAAAAACGATAGGGCAGAATCAACTGCTCCAGTGGTGTTGCTCGGCCATCAATATATTTAGTTGCAGGATTTTCATTGCGCAGTAATTTTTCGCACAGCTCACGAAAATCCTGTTCGCCGGGTCCGGCAATCACATAGTCGGCCAGCTCACACACTTTCGGCAAATCAGGTGAATGACTGACTTCCGGGCCACCGAGAATAATACGAATTTCAGGCTTAATCGATTTTAACAGCCCGACTACCGCCTCAATTTCACTAACATTCCAGATATACACACTGAACCCGATAACCTCAGGCTGATAGCTAAGCAATTTTTCAGCAATGCTTAGCGGTTGTTCCTGAATAGTAAATTCGATCAGTTCAGCGGCGGATTGCTGCTCACCGAGATTGGCATATAAATAACGCAAACCAAATGCCGAGTGCATATAGCGGGCATTAAGCGTAGTGAGCAGGATTTTGGCAGTAGTCGACATGCGCACATTGTAAATCAAACGTGGCCAATCAATCTGTTCAGTTAATTCCTAATGCGGTTTGTTGCTCGGTGACATAACGTTGTAAGTCGTCCAAAGTTTGCTGTTGGGCTGTGGTGAGCTCTTGCTGCCTACACTCCGCTAATGCGGCGTTAAATTTTTCAAATGTAAGTCCAGGCGACGCAGTTGCGGTTAATTTGTTACGACAGAACTGCTGCCATTGTTCTGCTTCACTTTCATCTAACGATTCAGGCCAGTTACGCGCTCGATAACGGAACAGCATTTCCGGTAATCGCGAATCATTAAAAGGAATCGATAACGTGCCCAATTGATCGGGAGCCGCTTCGCGAATCAGGGTCATTTTGTTTTTATCACTGTCATCAAAGAATCCGCCGCCATACAAACTGGTATCAACATCGTCTATCTCATCAAATGATTTTTGACTGAAAACTTTCTGCAATTTTTGCTGAAACGATTCGCCCGCCTCACGTAATAGTTGCAGATGTTTATGACTTAATTCCCGATCAATCTGCAGCCGCTCGGCAGCGGCATCATCCAGCGTAGCTGCAGGCACAATGACCGGACATTTATTGATTTGTACAGTTTTTAATGCCGGACGCGAAACACCTTCAGGTAAATCTTTAGTGGGCGTAAATAACCATTGCCGAATGGTATCGGCATCCTGCTCCAGTAACTCAGAGGGATCATGGCGCAGATCATAAACAATCACCCCATTGCTGTTATTGGGTTCTTTGGCAATTGGCACCACCAATGCCGTATTGCAATATTCAGAAGGGTACATGCGTGAGGTATGCAAAACCGGATCAGCCTGATGCAGGTTCAGTAACGGAGCGAGCTGCTGTTTACGGCGTAACTGATAAATATAGTCATACAGTTTTGGCTGACGATCTTTAATCAGTTTTGCCAACGCGATGGTGGCATACACATCCACTAACGCATCATGGGCACCCTTATGCTCAATACCGTTTGCTGCAGTTAAGGCTTCCAGACGAAAACTTGGCAGGCCATCTTCACGATTTGGCCATTCAATTCCTTCCGGGCGCAGAGCCCGGGTGAGACGCACCATATCAATAATGTCCCAGCGTGAATTGTTGTTTTGCCATTCACGGGCATAGGCATCGTAAAAATTACGAAACAGGGCGAAGCGGGTAAATTCATCATCAAACCGCAAACTGTTATAGCCCACACCACAAGTGCCGGGCTGTGACAGTTCATTATGAATTTGTTTGATGAATTCGGCCTCAGTCAGACCTTCCTGCCGGGCTTTCTGTGGCGTGATGCCCGTTATTAAACTCGCCATTGGATGCGGTAATACATCGGCTGCCGGTTTGCAGTAAATCATCAACGGTTCATCGATGATATTCAGATCTTCATCGGTGCGAACTCCGGCGAACTGTAATGGCCGATCAAAGCGCGGATCGGTGCCAGTCGTCTCATAATCGTGCCAGTACAGCGTATTCATTTATAAGCTCGCCAATACCAGTTCAGCTGCTGCCAATGTGGCTTCAATTTCATCATCGCCATGTGCAGCAGAGACAAAGCCCGCCTCAAATGCAGAAGGTGCAAGATAGACCCCACGATCCAGCATGCCGTGATAAAACTTTTTAAAACGTTCCTGATCACATTGGGTGACCTGTTCAAAAAACTCAATGTTGTTTTCTTCGGTAAAGAAAAAGCCAAACATGCCACCAACATAATTAACACTCATCGGGATACCGGCCGCATCGGCTTTTTGTTTCAAGCCATTGGCTAATTTAGCTGTCTGTTGACTGAGGCGATCATGAAAGCCTGGTTGTTGTACCAGCTTCAAAGTCGCCAAGCCTGCTGCCATAGCCACCGGATTGCCGGATAACGTACCTGCTGATAAACAGGGCCAAGCGGGCAATCGAATGCATAACATCTTTGCGGCCACCAAAGGCTCCAACCGGTAAACCACCACCAACAACTTTACCCAAGGTAGTGAGATCGGGCTTGATTCCGTAATGCTGCTGCGCACCGCCCAAAGCGACCCGGAAACCGGTCATGACTTCATCAAAAATAAGCAGACTGCCGTATTGATCACAGACTTCGCGCAAGCCTTCGAGAAATCCCGGAATCGGTGGAATGCAGTTCATATTGCCAGCTACCGGTTCAACAATAATACAGGCCACCTGAGCACCAATTTCAGCAAAACACTGTTTGACTGATTCCATATCGTTGTAGCGCAAGGTAATGGTGTGCTCGGCAATCGCTTTAGGCACACCAGCTGAAGAGGGTTCACCGAGGGTTAATGCGCCACTGCCAGCTTTGACTAATAACGAGTCTGCATGACCGTGGTAACAGCCTTCAAACTTAACGATTTTGTCACGACCGGTATGGCCGCGGGCAAGGCGGATAGCACTCATGGTCGCTTCAGTACCGGAGCTGACCATACGCACCATTTCCATTGAAGGTACTAATTCACAGAGTAAATCCGCCATTTCGGTTTCAATCGCTGTAGGCGCGCCGTAACCCAGTCCATTTGCGCACATTAGCTGAACGGCCTCAATGACTTGCGGATGCGCATGACCGGCAATCATCGGTCCCCACGAGCCGATGTAATCAATATATTTTTTGCCTTCCACATCGGTGAGCCAGGCACCTTTTGCGCTACTGAAAAATACCGGATCACCGCCGACACCTTTGAATGCACGTACCGGTGAATTCACGCCACCGGGGATATGTTTTTGAGCTTGAAGGAAAAGTTGTTGATTGCTTTGCGCTTGCATTTACAGAGTCCTGATTTGATGATGTGCGATAATTCTAGCCTATCACAGCGAGATAACTGACCCGACATGAGCCTGAAACTGCGTTTATTGATCATTGTAACCTTGATTCTGGTATTCAACTTTGTCGCCGCTGGCTATTTTATGATCCAGAATGCCCGCCAGGCGGTGGCTGCCGAAATGGCCTCCAGTACCCAGTTGGCGCGTGGATTATTGATCAATGCTTTACCGACATTAAGGTTTTCCAATGATTTGAGTGAACGGGTAACCTTGATCGTCGATAGTGTGCGACATACCCGGCATATCCGTGCCTGGTTTGAAGATATGAATGGCCAACCGTTGATTGGTCATGAAGAAGGAGTGCCATTCACTAATCGACCAGACGCGCCAGACTGGTTTATCCGATTAATGGAACCTGAAGCAGTCGCTTTTCGACGACTTATCACTCGTGGCAGTCAATCGTATGGTTATCTGGTAGTTGAAGCAGATCCCAGTGACGAGGTTACCGAGGTCTGGCGGGATATGGAAACTCTGCTATTTTTAGGTTTGTTTTTCCTGACAGTTATTTCCAGTTTGATCTATTTGGCGTTATTACATGGTTTAAGACCATTACAGCAATTAGCGGACGCCTTGGGACATCTGGAAAAAGGCGATTTTCATGCGCGGGTGGATACCGGCGGCGCCAAAGAATTAAAACCGATCCAGATTCGCTTTAATCATATGGCCGATGTCTTGGAAACTACCATGGCTGAAAACCATGCCCTGGCCGGAAACATGCTGACCTTACAGGAATCTGAACGACGAGATCTGGCACGTGAGCTACATGACGAGCTGGCACCGTGTCTGTTTGGTATCCGAGTCGATCTGGCTGAAATCGAACGCATTGCTATTGAAAATAAATTGCCGGATGTCGAAGAAAAAGTCAGCTCGGTTAAATTGATTACCAGCCATATTCAATCACTAGTACGTAAGATGCTTAGTCGTTTGCGGCCGATGACTCTGGATGATTTAGGTCTGGTGGAAGCCTTACGTGATATGTTGCATAACTGGCGTGACCGACAACCGGAAATTGATTGGGAATGGGATTTCGTTGGCGATTTCACCGGTCTTGCAGATACTTTGCAAGTGACGGTGTATCGCGTGGTGCAGGAATGTACAACCAATTGTGTTCGCCATGCAGAAGCCAGTCATGTACGGGTTGAAGTTAAGCGTGAAAAACAATATATAAAGGTTACAGTCACAGATGATGGTAAAGGTCTGGACACTTCTGCCGTGAAAGGCTTTGGTTTGATCGGTATGCGAGAGAGGGTCTCGGCATTAGGTGGTAAGATTGCGTTTGATACTGCCGAAGGTCAAGGTTTGCAGGTTCGGGTAATGATCCCTATGAAGAGTGAAAATAAAAAATGAAACCAAACATCACAATCCTTGTAGTCGACGATCATCCGATTGTCAGAGCGGGCTGTCGGCAGTTAATTCAGCAAATTCCCTCAGCCAAAGTAGTCGAAGCAGAGACTGGCGAAGAAGGTTACCGGATGTTTCAGGAACTGTATCCGGATATGGTGTTATTGGATATCACCCTGCCAGGCGTCGGTGGACTTGAAGTATTACGTCGCATTCGGGCCAATCGCGATACTGCCAAGGTCTTAATGTTCAGCATGCATGAAGATCCGGTATTTGCTTCTCGTGCCATGCAAGCTGGTGCGCGTGGTTATATCACCAAGAACAACGCTGCCGATCACCTGGTTGAAGCGGTGAGTAAAGTACTTGAAGGTAAAATTTACTTGAGTCCTGACATGGCGCAGCAACTGGCGATGTTAAACATTGATGCGGGTACCAGTGCGCTAAGTGATCTATCGCGCCGCGAATTAGAGATTTTACGGTTACTCGGCGAAGGTAAAAGCATGAATGAAATTTCGGACGTTTTAGGCATCAGTTATAAGACGGTCGCTAATAACCTGACACAAATAAAAGGCAAGCTGGACATCAATAAAACTGCTGAGCTGATGCGATTTGCAATCAGTCATGGTTTATCGTCCTAAGCGTCTGTATTACATGTATGTTTTTGAAAAGGAACATATTCCCGTTTTAAAAGGAGAAGTCGCTCATGGCGAATGGGCTTGCATTCAGTAAGCTGTATCACAAGTCCATAGGAATGTTCAGCTTCTATTGTCTTATATTTCTCTCTCCTTCTATGAAGGTTTAGCCAGACCCAATCGGTCTGGCTTTTTTTTTGTCTTTTTTTTACACTTTTTTCTCCATTGCTCGTCTAAATGATAAGAGATCGCATTTAGGCTTCCCTCTATGCGTTTTCTCTTATAAGATGTCGCTTTAATTTCCACCGCCGACATCCGGTAACACAAGGAAAACTTTATGCAATTCAATCTCAGCCGACTATGTTGCTTGCTTGGCATCTGGTTGGTGCCTACTTTCGCCTATTCCGGCGCATTGGACCAAGCCGTGGATCAACAGGTGCAAACTGATACCGCGGCTCAACGTACTCAGCAACAAATTGACAGCCTGGACGATGAAACTCGTGAGCTATTAGCCGAATATCGCAGCGTACTGAATCAGAAAGAAAGTCTGGCGGCTTATAACAGTCAGCTGGAACAGTTAGTATCCTCGCAACAAGAAGAGCTGGTTTCAGTGGATGCGCAGTTAGCTAATATTGATACCACGCAGCGTGACATCGTTCCCCTGATGATCAAAATGGTCGAAGTGATTGAACAGTTTGTTGAACTGGATAGTCCATTTCTGCCAGAGGAACGTGCGAGTCGTGTTGAACAATTAAAAACGATGATGGCTCGCGCCGATGTGAATCTGGCTGAAAAATTCCGTCGCATTTTTGAGGCATATCAGGTCGAAACCGAATATGGCCGTACCTTGGAAGCTTATCAAGGAGAAATGGAAACTGAAGATCGCAGTCGCACAGTTGATTTTCTGCGGGTAGGGCGAGTAGGTCTTTATTACCTGACATTGGATCAACGTGAAGCGGGTATGTGGGATCAGGATACAAGAAGCTGGCAGCAGCTTCCGCGGGACTCCATTCAGTCTGTTGTACAAGGTCTGAAGGTGGCTCGTAAACAGTTACCACCTGATCTGTTAACCCTGCCGGTCAAAACGCCAGAGGCGATCCAATGAGAAACATTTCTATTTTTATAATTTCTTTACTGTTGTTGCCGCTGGCCGTTGTTGCCGATGATAAACCAGTGAACCTTGATCAGTTATTGGATCAAGTTAAACGTGAGCGGTTGATTGAACAAGAACAAAATCGAATTCGTGAAGCAGAATTTCTTCAGGCCCGCGATCGTCAAGCCCAACTATTGTCGGAGGCCAAAGCCGATTTAGCGGCAGAAGAGCGTCGAACTGAGCAGCTTAATGATGAATTTGAAGAGAATGAATTCAAATTAGCGGAAAAAGAGTCCCAATTACAGGAACGTTCAGGCTCATTGGGCGAACTATTTGGCTCCGTCCGACAAATGGCGAATGACAGCCGTGCCGTTATTGAAACCTCGATGACCACCGTTCAATACCCAGAACGTGTCGCTTTTCTGACAGGTTTAAGTGAACGCAAACAGCAGCCGACTATCGATGAGTTACGCGAGCTTTGGTTAGTGTTGCAACACGAGATGACACATTCCGGCAAAGTTGAGCAATTTAAAGCACAAGTTATCACCGCCAACGGTGAAGTTGCCGAAAGAGATGTAACACGCGTCGGTGTGTTTACCGCATTTAGTGATGGCAAATTCCTGCGTTACATGTCTGAAAACCGCACTCTGGTGGAACTGGCCAGACAACCTGTACAACGTTTACGCGATCAGGTTGAAGCGTTTGAAAACAGTGATGCCGGTGAATTAAAAACCGTGGTGGTTGATCCGACTCGCGGCGCCATCATGGCGTTACTTGTACAAACACCGGACTTGCGTGAGCGTATCCAGCAAGGTGGCTGGATTGGCTACATCATCCTGTTTTTGGGTGCTATTGGTCTATTGATTGCATTGATTCGCTTTGTGACCTTAATACGTCTAGAACGCGGTGTCAGCAAACAGCAAAAAACCAAAGAATTGAATCTGAAAAACCCACTGGGTCGTATTTTGTCTGTTTACAGCGACAAGATTGCCCAAGACGTAGAAACTTTGTCTCTGAAACTGGATGAAGCCATCCTAAGAGAAACTCCAAGTATTGAACGTGGCTTGATAACACTGGCAATTTTGGCGGCCGTTGCCCCAATGTTGGGATTGTTAGGTACGGTTTCAGGCATGATTGAAACCTTCCAGGCCATCACTTTATTTGGTACTGGTGATCCAAAACTGATGTCTGGTGGTATCTCACAGGCTTTGGTGACGACGGAGTTAGGATTGGCCGTAGCTATTCCGATTTTGTTAATTCATAGCGCTTTATCAAGTAAGAGTAATCGGTTGATTCAGATCCTTGATGAAGAAAGTGCAGCGATAGTGGCACGTAACGCTGAAGCTCAAACCTTGCACCGTGACGGATAATTTCTTTCAAATACAGCTGCTGATGGAAAGCGGCGGCACAGTGCTCTGGCTGATTTTGCTGGCGTCTACTTTAATGTGGACGCTGATCATCGAACGTTACGTGTTTATTTGGTTTTTACATCCACGTGAAGTTCGCAAGATGATGGATGAATGGCATCAGCGTCAAGATTTAAGCAGTTGGTATGCGCAACAAATCCGTCAGGGCATGATTGCCGAAAGCCGGGTTATGTTGGAGCGGTTTCTGATTTTAATTCGTACGCTGACCGTCGCATTGCCGATGCTGGGTTTATTAGGCACGGTAAATGGCATGATCCAGACATTTGATGTTATGACCGTTTTCGGAACGGGCAACACTCGCGGTATGGCTGGTGGCATTTCAGTGGCATTGATTACAACGATGGGCGGCCTGCTGACCGCTTTATCAGGGCTCTATTTCATTACTCAGCTGGAACAGCGTGTTGCCAGAGAAGTCAATAATGTGGCTGACGCCCTACGCAGAGATTAGGAAAGTTTATGCGAAAACGACATTCCCGCCGTCAAAGTGGCGGTATAGCTGAAATCAACATGACACCATTGATAGATATGGTGTTTATATTGCTGATCTTTTTTATCGTCACCACCTCGTTTGTTAAAGAGACTGGTGTTGATGTAAACCGTCCATCGGCGAAAACAGCAGTAGAGAAAGAGCGGGCCAATATCCTGATCTCGATTCGTGAAAACGATGAAATCTGGATGGATCAACGGCAGATTGATCGGCGTGCGGTGAGAGCTAATGTAGAGCGTATGTATGCGGAAAATCCAGAAGGTTCGGTGATTATTCTGGCCGATGAAAATGCGAAAACCGGCCTGTTGATTGAGGTCATGGACCAGGCACGTTTGGCGGGAGTTGCGAATGTCTCAATTGCTGCTGAACGAGACTAGTCGCGGAGAATCACCGGCTATGCGGATCTTAATTGGACTATTACTGGCAATTGTCGTCAATTATGGTTTGTTTACCTTGATGAAGGAAATGACCAATTCAGATAGCAGCCTGTTTCGTGATGATAATGAAGCATTGGTTTTGGATTTCGTGCGTCTCAAGCCGGAAGAAACACAACCTGAGACAATAAAACGTGAGATCCCGAAAAAACCGCCACCACCGGAAGAACCACCGCCACCAACTCCGACTACGGCACCCAAAATGACGCAGCCGGATGTGCAGCAACCGAAAATGGATATGCCAAGAATTGATGTGCCATTGAATATTGCTGGTCAACCCTATTTGGGGGATTTCAGTGCAGAACCTGCTCCGGCGCCTTCAACAATGCCGGCACAACCAGGCCCGCAAATGGATGATGAGGTCTGCCATTGGTACGTATTCCACCTAATTATCCTCGTGTTGCTCAGCGACGCGGAATTGAAGGCGTGGTGACAGTGGCGTTTACCATTACCCGTGATGGACAAGTTAAAGATCCCGTAGTGGTTTCTGCCAATCCGGAGAGTGTATTTGATAACGCAGCGATGACGGCGATTCTAAAGTGGAAGTTCAAACCTAAAGTGGTTGATGGTGAACCGGTAGAACGCCGCGCCACCCAGGAAATCGAATTTAAGCTGGCCAGATAATGATGAAGACACTAAATCAGAAAGTCGTTTTACTGACCATTTTAAGCTGTTTGGTCTGGCCGTTTAGTGTGCTGGCAAATGACTATTTACTCAGTGAAAAAACCTACAACTCACTGAATGCTGCTCAGGAAAAAATGGAGCAACAGCAATATCGTCAGGCTGAAGCAGATTTAAAAAAACTGGTCGGTGAAACTGAAGCCGGTTCATACGAGCGGGCGGTGGTGCTCCAAACACTTGGGTATTTATATTCTGAAACGGAGCAGTACAAACTGGCAGCGGATCAGTTTGAGCAGGCACTGGCACTGAATGCTTTACCGGAAGATGTAACGCATAATCTGCGCTACAACCTTGCCCAGTTATTGATTGGTGATGACCGTTATCAGAAAGGTATCGATTTACTGAACGAATGGTTGAAGAATGAGCCGCAAGCCAACAGTAATGCCTATGTTTTACTGGCAACCGCCTATTACCAAATCAATCAGTTTTCTAGAGCAGTAGAAGCTATCCGAACGGCCATTCAACGCGATAGAGCGCCAAAAGAAAGCTGGTATCGCTTGCAACTGGCGGCGCATATGGAAATGCAGCAATACAATCAATCAATAGATGTTCTGGAAATTCTGATTGAACGCTTTCCAGTGAATAAAACCTATTGGGATCAACTCGCTGCATTATATGCTCAACAGGACAAACGACTCACTTCATTGGCAGTGCAAATGCTGGCTAAACGCCTAAATATGGGTGATAACGATACTGTTATTCGTCTTGCCAATATGTATCGGTTTTTGAATATTCCGTATAAATCTGCTCAGTTATTGCAAAAGTCCATGGACGATGGCGTGATTGAACGTAATTTTAAAAATCTCGAATCATTGGCAGACAGCTGGTTAGCCGCCAGAGAAAATGAAAATGCGACCCAGGTTTTAGCCCGAATGCAATCGATGGATACTTCTGGCGAGACGGATTTGAAACTTGCTCGAGTCTTTATCAGCATGGAAAACTGGCCTGCAGCGGCTGGTCCATTGCAGCAGAGTTTGGAAAAATTACCTGAAGATAAACGCGGTCAAGCGTGGATGCTCTCCGGAATGGTCAATTATCACGTAGGAAATATGGAGCAATCCGAACAGCATTTAAATCGTGCTTTGGCCTTCGCTGAAGTGCGCAATCAGGCTTCACAATGGCTGAGACATTTACAGAATACGCGGTCGGATAAGGAAGATGCCTGAAACCGCACTGGCCGAGCTAAAAGGGCAATTGGTTCAACATTATCGTTGGCTACGCCAGTATGGTTGCAATGATTCGCATAGTGGTAATGCTTCATTGCGTTGGCATGATCAGATATGGGTAACGCCAACTGGCTGTTGTGCTGATACCCTAACCGCTGAAATGCTGGTGTTATGTGGTCTGGATGGACAAATTGGCGAAGGTGCTTCACTCGATGCGCCTCTTCATATAGCGACTTACCAATCTAATCCCACTGCAAAGGCTGTATTTCATAGTCATGGACCGCATGCTATTGCCATGACGATGAGCGGCAAAGATTTTATTCCAGTAGATTTTGAAGGGCAGTATTACTTCCCGATGGTGCCGGTTATTTCAATTGATTATGCGGAATATCTGGAAAAGTCACCTTCAGCCGTTGCACGCGGTCTTGCCAGTCATAAAGTTGTCATTGTTCGCGGGCATGGTGTGTATGCCTGTGCAGAAACCATTAATTTGGCTTATAAGTGGAGTTGTTCGGTTGAGCTCTCTGCAAAAACAGCCTGGCTGACTGCTCAACTATAATCTTTGACTGACGAAACCAATTAGTAAAGATTAAGTCAGATAGACTTCAACAGATATCCGTGAAGGGATTTTTGACACATGACTGCCGGAAAAGCCTTTTCTTTTTCTCTCCCAGAAACAACTAACTTACGCACTCCGCGGCTGGATATAAATGATACAGAAGCAATGCGTGCCGAACTTGCAACCTATTTTAATTCAACGTTTGAACGCTATGAATCTTTGTTCGAAACCTTGAAATCTGAAGAAGGTTTTTACCAGAAAAGCATTCCGTTACGTCATCCATTAATTTTTTACTACGGTCACACAGCGACTTTTTTTGTTAATAAACTGCTGTTAGCTGGTCTGTTAACCCAACGTATCAATCCACTGTTTGAGTCGATGTTTGCCATCGGCGTGGATGAAATGAGTTGGGATGATCTCAATGAAGCTCATTACGATTGGCCAACGGTTGCTGAGGTTAAGGCCTACCGTCAACAAGTTAAAAATTCGGTTAACCATCTGATTCATCAAGCGCCACTGACTTTACCTATTAACTGGGAAAACCCCTGGTGGCCGTGGTGATGTGTATTGAGCATGAAAACATTCATCTTGAAACCTCATCAGTATTAATACGTCAGCAGCAATTACACTGGGTGCAATATCAACCGGAGTGGAAAGCCTGTGATATTTCCGGACCTGCACCGGAAAACAAATTGTTACCAGTAGATGCCGGTAACGTAAAACTGGGGAAAAACTTTGATGATGCCTTTTACGGCTGGGACAACGAATACGGCCAGCATCAGGCTGAAGTGGGCGAATTCCAGGCCGCTAAATATCTGGTCAGTAATCAGGAATTTCTAACGTTTGTTGAAGCTGGTGGCTATCAGCAGCAACAGTATTGGTTGGAAGAAGGGCTGCAGTGGAGGGAATTCACCCAAGCCGAGCATCCGACGTTTTGGATTAAATCCGATCAAGGCTGGCAGTTGCGATTAATGACGGAAATAGTGCCAATGCGTTGGGATTGGCCGGTCGAAGTAAATTATCACGAGGCCAAGGCCTTCTGTCTGTGGAAAGCCGAAATAACTGGTGAAAATGTGCGACTGCCAACTGAAGATGAGTGGTATCGACTGGCACAAACTGCAAATGTTCAAGAGATAAACCAAGCTCCAGCTCCAGCAATATTCACTTGGATCATTTTGCTTCGTCTTGCCCTGTCAATCAATTCGCTCAAGGCGATTTTTATGATGTGACAGGCAATGTCTGGCAATGGACTGAAACCCCGATATATCCATTTGATGGTTCTCAAGTACATCGTTTATATGACGATTTCACCACCCCGACTTATGATGGAAAACACAATCTGATTAAAGGCGGTAGCTGGATTTCCTGTGGTAATGAAACTCGTCTATCATCTCGATATGCTTTTCGCCGACACTTTTTTCAGCATGCAGGGTTTCGCTATGTCGTATCGGATTCGCCAGTGAAAAATCTGGATTCAAATTATGAAACCGACAAAATGCTGTCGGAATACGCCGAGTTTCACTTTGGTGAAAGCTATTTTGATGTACCGAATTTTCAACAAGCCATCGCTCAGCTTGCCATTGACAAAATGGGCGATAAGCCAGCCAGACGTGCTCTTGATTTGGGTTGTGCCGTGGGGCGAGCCAGTTTTGAATTAGCCCGACATTTTGATCAGGTTACTGGTATCGATTTCTCAGCCCGCTTGATCAATCTCGGTGTACAGCTCAAACGTGATGGGGTGATTCGCTACGCCGTTGCTGATGAAGGTGATTTATTGCTGTATCGTGAACAGCGTCTGGCTAATTTTGGTTTGCAGGATACCGCTCACAAAGTCGATTTTATGCAGGGGGATGCCTGTAATCTGAAAGCGACTTACAGCAATTATGATCTTGTGTTGGCAGCTAACTTACTGGATCGTCTGTATGACCCGATTTTATTCTTAAAACAGATCCATCAACGGATCAATGTCGGTGGACTGTTAGTCCTAACCTCACCGTATACCTGGCAGGAAGAACACACGGATAAAGCCAATTGGCTGGGTGGCTTTAAAAAAGACGGTGAAAGTTTTTCCACACTGGATGGTATTAAAAGCGTGCTGGAAAACCAATTTAAATTGATTGATGGGCCGTTTTCGCAAGCGTTTGTCATTCGTGAAACCCGACGAAAATTCCAGCATACTCTGTCAGAGGTGACTATCTGGGAACGTCTTGATGACGAAAATTGATTTTGACCAGCTGATTGATCGCAGCGGCACCAATAGTCTTAAATACGATGCACGCCAGCGTTTGTTTGGCCGGGATGATGCAATTCCGTTATGGGTGGCGGATATGGATTTTGCTGCTCCCGAGGCCGTTAGCCAAGCATTATCTGCCAGAGCACAACACCCGGTTTATGGTTACAGCGAGTATCCGGACGATTTATACCTTGCTACCCAGCAGTGGTTTTTACGACGACATGATTGGCATATTGAAGCCGAACAAATTCTGATTTGCCCCGGTGTTGTACCTTCATTGCATGCCACTATCATGGCGCTCACCGAGAAAAACGATCAGGTCATCGCTCAACCGCCAGTGTATTTTCCGTTCTTTTCAGCGGTTACAGAAACACAGCGTAAATTGGTATTAAATCCGTTAATTTTGCAGAATGACTTGTATCAGATAAATTTTGAGCAATTAGCTGCTCAAGCTGCTGATGGTGCCAAAATGCTGTTGTTATGTTCACCACATAACCCGGGTGGGCGAGTATGGACTGAGTCTGAGCTGCAAAAACTGCTGGAGATTGCCAGACAATTTCAATTGATTATTGTCAGTGATGAAATTCATGCCGATTTAGTCTTCACGGGACAAAAGCATATTCCGTTGGCATCACTAGCTAACGATGTTCCAATCATCACAGCCGTATCAGCCAGCAAGACCTTTAATATTGCCGGTTTAGGTATGTCGATGCTGATAGTAAAGAACTCTCAACACAAAAAAGCGATTGAGGCAGTTTTTAACTCATGGCATGTCAGTGCCGCGAATCCATTTAGCATTGAAGCGACGATAGCTGCCTACCAACATGGTGATGAATGGTTAGAGAAAGTAATGGCCTATCTTCAGCAAACTTATAAATGGGTAGAAAAGTTTTTTGCCGAACATTTACCCAAGATACGTGTATTACCTTTGCAGTCGACTTATCTAATATGGCTGGATTGCCAGTCTTTGCAGTTGGATGACAAACAACTGAGAACTTTTTTTGTGCAAAAGGCTGGTGTGGCGATGAATCCTGGACTAATGTTTGGAGAGGGTGGCAGCGGTTTTATGCGGATGAACATAGCGGCTCCAATGGCGGTCATCCAACAAGCCTGCCAGCAAATTGTTACTGCATGGGAAAAAGCTGAATTAGCGGATTTCAAAGCACAAAATTAATTGTATAAGGCAGGCTGATAACAACGATTTTCTTCAACAATATGAGGTTAGTGATGGAACAAATTATTGGGGATGCAGCAGGCAAAATTTGGAAATATTTACAAAATAACGGGGCCACCAGTACCACAAAGCTGGCATCAGCTTGTGAGCTGGATATAAAGCTGGTGCAACGTGCTATCGGCTGGCTGGCCAGAGAAGACAAGCTGGTGTCGATTCAAAAAGGTCGTACTGAAATTATCGACTTGAAAGAAAGTTAATCTGCCTGAGTAACTTCTTTCACGCTAAACGCACCTCTGACACTACCGATACTGAAGCCGGTGGCCTCATCGTCGGGGTAAAGTTTGTCTAATTCTGCCTGAATCTGCTCGGGTATTTTTTCACCGTGACAGGTAATGCAAACTAAATCAGTGCCGATGGCTTTCATTACGCGTCGTTGTTTTTGTCCATCAATATCAACTTGCTCGCTGAAACGCAGCTGTTTGATAGTTTCCCCTTTTTCCATACGTGTGTTGAAGTCTCTGAGCACCTTTTTTTCCCAATCATCGGCCCTGTTCTCTGGGTTTCTAACTTTCAATGAAGTACGGCTGACATCAAGATTGTATTTTTCGGAAACTTGCTGTGCCACTTTCGGGGCAATATCTTTACAAACAGCGATGGTTTTAATTGAACCATCAGTTTGCATTGATAGCATCAAAGCTGATTTAAGCGTTTCGGCAAATTCTTTTATTGCTTGATTGGCCTGTTTTTCAAAATACTTTGCATCGTCAGCATGGAGTGGGGCGGAAAATAATAAAATCGTTATAAGAAGAACCCGTCGAATATTCATAACATTACTCCGCGTTGAGTCATTAAAAGGCGTTGCCTTTAGGAATGTTGAATTTTTTGAGTAACACCGCCAATGGACACAAACCGGTAAATGCTGCTTGTAACAAATTCAACCCTATAAACCCAGTGAACCACAGCCAGTAAATATGATGCAACCGTGAGAGTAATAAACTTATCAGAATAAAACTTCCTGCAAAAGCAAAAACCATTTTATCTATGTTCATGTTGCTTCCCTATTCAATAGATTAGTGTTTTCTAATATTAGGTAATAATTATATGTGATGCAAGCTTAGTTATTTCATTCCATGAGCTCAGATGCTTGTACATCTGGCTTTTATCCTGCTAACCTTCGGGCAACTTGAATTTTTTGACTAAGAGAAAATGACCAATATCTACGACGCTTCGGCAATTGAGGTTTTAACGGGATTGGATCCGGTCAGAAAGCGGCCCGGCATGTATACCGATACAACTAGGCCGAATCATCTGGCTCAGGAAGTCATTGATAATAGTGTCGATGAAGCCATTGCCGGTCACGCAACTAATATTGAAGTCATCCTGCATCCTGATAATTCGCTTGAAGTGATTGATGATGGCCGGGGTATGCCGGTGGATATTCACCCGGAAGAAGGTGTTCCCGGTGTTGAAGTTATTCTGACCCGTTTACATGCTGGTGGTAAGTTTTCCAATAAAAATTACCGGTTTTCCGGTGGTCTGCATGGCGTAGGTGTCTCTGTTGTAAATGCCTTATCCAAACGTCTGGAAGTCAATATCCGCCGTGATGGCGTTAGTTACAGTATTGCCTTTGAAAATGGTTTGTTAGTTGAATCTTTAAAAGAAACCGGAACGGTCGGCAAAAAAAATACCGGCACCAGTGTACGCTTCTGGCCAGATACCAGTTTCTTTGATGCCCCTAAATTTCTGGTTTCCCGACTGCGTCATGTGCTGCGAGCCAAAGCAGTATTGTGTCCCGGTCTGGTTGTTACCTTCGAAGATTTAAGTGGTGCCGAAAAACAAAATGATCGTTGGTGTTATGAAGATGGTTTGAACAGTTATCTAGCTAATGCGATGACTGATGTTCCCTGTGTGCCAGCTAAACCGTTTGTCGGACATTTTGCTGATGAAATTCAAGAAGTTGACTGGGCTTTGATGTGGCAGCTTGAACCGGCTGAAGTCATCGCTGAAAGTTATGTGAATCTAATCCCAACTGCCCAGGGCGGTACTCATGTCAATGGTTTGCGTTCAGGTTTGCTGGACGCCTTACGTGAGTTTTGTGAGTTTCGCAGCCTTTTACCGCGTGGGGTCAAACTTTCTGCAGAAGATATCTGGGAACGTTGTAGCTATGTGTTGTCAGTCAAATTGCAGGATCCCCAATTTTCCGGTCAGACCAAAGAACGTTTATCGTCCAGGCAATGTGCCGGGTTTGTTGCTGGTGCAGTAAAAGATTCATTCAGCCTATGGCTAAATCATCATATTGAAGATGGTGAAAAAATTGCCGAGCTAGCAATTAATAATGCTCAGTCACGCTTAAAACAAGCCAAAAAAGTCGTGCGTAAACGGGTGCAATCTGGCCCGGCATTACCCGGCAAACTGGCCGATTGCACTTCTCAAGATCCGGCCCGTACCGAACTGTTTCTAGTGGAAGGGGATTCTGCTGGCGGCAGTGCCAAACAAGGTCGGGATCGCGTATTTCAAGCCATCATGCCGCTACGCGGTAAAATCTTAAATACCTGGGAAGTAGAAGCTTCTCAAGTGTTGGCTTCACAAGAGGTTCATGATATTGCAGTTGCAGTAGGTGTGGATCCCGGCTCAGATGATCTTACCGGTCTGCGTTACGGCAAAATCTGTATCTTGGCCGATGCTGACTCAGACGGTGCACATATCGCCACTTTGTTATGTGCGTTATTTGTTCGTCATTTCCGGCCGTTGGTTGAAGCCGGACATATTTGTGTCGCCATGCCGCCTTTGTATCGGATCGATGTTGGCAAACAAGTTTTCTACGCGCTGGATGATGAAGAACGCAAAATCATTCTGGAACGTATTGAGCGTGACAAAATAAAAGGCAAAGTCAGTACTCAGCGCTTTAAAGGCCTGGGTGAAATGAATCCTTTGCAATTACGTGAAACCACCATGGCACCTGATACTCGCCGGCTGATTCGTCTGACCATCGATGCGGAAGACGATACATTTATGATGCTTGATAAATTGCTGGCCAAAAAACGGGCTGGTGATCGCAAAATCTGGCTGGAACAGCATGGCGATTTGGCTGATGGTTTAATCTGAACTGAGAATTTTAAATGAGTGCATTAGTCGACGATCTGGAACAGCAACCGCTTCGTGATTTTACCGAAAAAGCGTATCTGGGATATTCCATGTACGTCATTTTGGATCGGGCCCTGCCACATTTGGCTGATGGTCTGAAACCAGTCCAACGGCGTATTGTGTACGCGATGTCTGAACTCGGACTCAGTGCCGTTTCCAAGCATAAAAAATCTGCTCGTACCGTCGGTGACGTTTTAGGTAAATATCATCCGCATGGTGATTCAGCCTGTTACGAAGCCATGGTTTTGATGGCCCAGCCTTTCTCATATCGTTACACCTTGATTGATGGTCAGGGCAACTGGGGTTCGATGGATGATCCTAAATCCTTCGCTGCCATGCGTTATACCGAAGCCAGACTGGCACCTTATGCTCAAACGTTATTAAGTGAGTTGGGCCAGGGCACAGTTGAATGGATGCCCAATTTTGATGGCACCATGGATGAGCCACAATTACTGCCTGCACGTCTTCCGAATGTATTGCTCAATGGTGCCACTGGTATTGCCGTGGGTATGGCAACTGACATCTTGCCGCATAACCTGCGTGAAGTAGTCAATGCCTGTCTGTTATTGCTCAAATCACCGAAAAGCACATTAGATGATCTGTTAACTGAAATTCAGGGACCTGATTTCCCTACCGGCGGTGAAATAGTTTCATCCCAAGCCGAAATTCGTCGCATCTATGAAACCGGCCATGGATCGATTCGCCAACGCGCTTCTTACAAAGTCGAAGAACACGAAGTCATTATTCATGCGCTGCCATATCAGACCTCTGGTGCCAAAGTGTTGGAACAGATTGCCGCGCAAATGAACAATAAAAAAACTGCCGATGGTGGCAGATTTACGTGATGAATCTGATCATGAGCAGGCAGTGCGGCTGGTCATTGTGCCGCGCTCCAATCGGGTAGATATCGAAAGTTTGATGCTGCATCTGTTTGCAACTACCGACTTGGAACGCAGCTACCGCGTCAATATGAACATGATCGGTCTGGACGGTCGGCCACAGGTTAAAAATCTGCTGCAAATGCTCAGCGAATGGCTGACTTACCGTATTGAAACTGTGCGCCGGCGCTTACAGTTCCGTCTTGATAAAGTGCTGGATCGCATGCATGTGTTGGAAGGCTTGCTGATTGCCTATCTCAACATCGACGAAGTTATTGCGATTATTCGAAATGAAGATGATCCCAAAGCCGAGCTGATGGCGCGTTTTAATCTCAGTGATCGCCAGGCCGAATCGATTCTTGAATTACGTTTACGCCATTTGGCCAAGCTTGAAGAAATGAAACTTCAGGGTGAAATGGATGAGCTAAGCAAGGAGCGTAAAGCGCTGGAATTATTATTAAGCTCAGACACTCGTTTGAGATCTCTTATACGCAAAGAACTTATAGCCGATGCTGAAAAATATGGTGATGATCGACGCAGTGAAATCAAACAGCGTGATGCTGCAAAAGCGTTGAGTGAAAATGAGTTATTGCCGACCGAACCGTTGACCATCGTACTTTCAGCCAGTGGCTGGGTGCGTGCCGCCAAAGGCCATGATGTGGATCCAGTGTCATTAAATTACCGAACTGGCGATCGCTATCTGGCATCGGTGAAAACCCGAAGTAATCAACAAGTGGTGTTTCTTGATGAAAGTGGACGCAGTTATTCACTGCCAGCCCATACTCTGCCGTCGGCAAGAGGTCAGGGGGAACCACTTAGTGGTCGTCTGCAATCAGCTGCTGAAGTACGCTTTATTGCGGTGATTGCGGCGGAAAGTGAACAGATGGTGTTGTTATCCAATACTGCCGGATATGGTTTTGTCACTCGCTTTGAAAATTTACTGGCCAAGAACAAAGCCGGTAAAGCGTTGTTCAATTTACCGGAAAAATCCAGTTTGTTGTCACCGTTGGTGTTGGATAGCAAAACACCACAGCAACTCGCTGTAGCAGCGGGTGATGGCCGTTTGTTAGTGTTCCCGGTCAGTGAAGTACCTGAGCTCAATAAAGGCAAAGGTGTTCGCCTGATTAATATTCCACAGGCCCGTTTCAGCAGTGGCCAGGAATGGTTGCAATCGGTCACGCTGGTTCCAGAAAATTACAGTCTGACATTACATGCCGGACGCCGGCATTTGACATTGAAAACAGCTGATTTGCAGCATTATGCCGGCGAGCGCGGTAAACGCGGTCATAAACTGCCTCGGGGATTACAAAAAGTAACTGCAGTCGAAGTAACCGAGTAAAAAACTCGGTTACTTGTTATCCTATTAGGCTCAAATCAATAAGCCTGATAGTGATGCTGGACTTACCTTCTGATCATTTTTCCGTTACTGCAGTATTGCTGAAAAAAGCCAGTCAGCACCGCTGGGCCAAGCATTCATGGTCATTGCTTGGAGTCATGCCAGGATTGAGTGAAGCCAAATTGTCCGATGCGCAGACTCAAGGTGAACTGCTACTTTTTCCTGATTTACATTTACGTTTATTCCGCCATTATTGCGAAAGTTATTACGTGAATCTGATGTCCGAGCAGGCCAAGATCTATTTCATCGGCCGGCCGGAAAATGATTCATTAACCCCGGTGTTGTTAACAGTGGATTTTGACGAGGCAGCTTCGTATATGGAGGCTGGTGATCAAGTGTTTGATGCGCCCCTGCCGGATGAGTTGTGTATCTGGCTGGAACGGTTTCTGCTTTATCATTACGCCCCACAAGCTCCAAAGAAACGCCGTCGTCAACGCTGGAAAGACAACGAAGGAGGCGCATGATGAAAGAAAAATCGGCATCCGAGAATTTCTTATCACGATGGTCTCGGCGTAAACAACAGTCTGAAACGGCCCCAGAAACCGTAACTGAAAACGCGCCGGTTACAGAGCAAGCTGAGCCAGCAGTAGCAAAAGATCCAGCCGAATTACCTATCTGGCAACGTGAAGATGTTGACCCCGAAACCAAACAGCAGGCGTTACGCGATTTATTCCGTAAACCCGGTTTTAACAAAACCGACGGGCTTGAAGAATATGAAAATGACTACAACTATCATGCTTTTGCAGGTTTGGGCTCAGTGGTTACCCATGAGATGAAACGGATGTTGGAACGCCAGCTGGCGGCAGATGAAGCCACTGAACAGACAACTGAAACAACTTCAGCTCAAGACAGTGAATTAGAACAAGACATAAAACCGCGACATAATCGCGACGAAGAGGATAAGCCCATTGCATAACGTGGTTTTGGAAGCAGGCCGAATCGAAATTCATCCTGTGCAATTAATTGAATTTGAATCCCGTGGTCGTTTATTGATTATCGGCAGTGCCGAAGCGGTCTCTGCCGTAGCACCACATTGTCAGCCATTGACGATCAGTGCTGTGATCACTGATGACGCAGCTATCAGTAGCGAGATAGTGACGGTTTTAAACAATGATTTAGTTAGTTTAACTGGCTGGCTGGGCGAGTTTGACGCCATCGTTGCTGGTCAAAGCTTACGGTTTGATTTGATTCTGGATCTGAGTGATTCGCCAATTCTCAAACACAAGGTTTCACCATTAGGCTATTTTGCTCCCGGTGATAATCAACAAGCGTTGGCAGAAGCGCTACAGCAACTCCCTGAACTGATTGGTATTTTCGACAAGCCGCGTTATTTCCAATACAAACCGAATATCTGTGCCCATTCCCGACGCGGCATCAGCGGTTGTAACCAATGTCTCGAAGCGTGTCCTGCAGAAGCCATCAGCCATGCTGGTGACGAAGTAAGAGTGGATCCGAATTTATGTCAGGGTTGTGGCAGTTGCGTAGCCGTTTGCCCGTCCGGCGCGATGAATTATGCGCTACCGACGCTGGATGTCAGCCTGGAACGTTTACGATCAATGATGCAGCAATATGCTGAATTGGAAACGCAGCCGCCACATATTTTGATCCATGATGAAGCCAACGCGCAGACCTTGTTGGAAATGCGCGGCCATGAACTCGCAAATAATGTAATCACGTTTTCGATTGAAGAAATCGGTGCGTTGAGTATGCCATTCTGGTTAGCCGCAATGGCTTATGGGGCTGCGGATGTGACGGTCTGGGATGCGTTGACTCACAGCGATCATGATTGGCGGGAACTGCAGCAGCAAATGCAATTAAGCAATGAATTACTGAAGGGCATGGGCTATCCAGCTGCGATTTATTGGCATCAAGGTAACGATTTCTCTGCATTGAAAAGCCATCTACAGCAGCGACCAGAAAGAGAAGCTGTCTCTCCAAGTCTTTTTGCCGGTATCGACAACAAACGCCGGGTCAGCACGATGGCCTTATCTCACCTGTACGAGAATGCACCCGCACCTCAAGCCGAAATCAAACTTGAAAAACCTTCACCATTTGGTGAAATTCTGGTCGATAAACAAGCCTGCACCTTATGTATGTCATGCGTTTCGGTTTGCCCGGTTGGTGCCTTGGTCGATGGCGTTGATAAACCCCAGCTCAATTTTATTGAAGATTTATGTGTGCAATGCGGTATTTGCGAAACCGCCTGTCCTGAAAATGCTATTACGTTGGCACCACGCTATCTTTATCAGCGCGATCAAGCACGTCAAAAACGTATATTGCATGAAGAGGCTATTTTCCATTGCATCAGTTGTGCAAAGCCGTTTGCTACTCAGAAAATGATCGATACCATCACCGCTAAATTAAAAGACCATCATATGTTTCAGGGAGCGGCTTTAGAGCAATTGAAAATGTGTGAAGATTGCCGTGTTAAAGCCATGTTCAAAAAAGGTTGATGGTGATGGAGAATATTGAAGAAAATCAGTGGCGCGCCCAAACCTATGCCTTATTAGCCACATTGCTGGCGACACCTCCGCAGCAGGATCTGCTCGACAATATCATCAGTCTGCAAGTCACGGAACCGGATAGCCCACTCGGACAAGGCTGGCTGGCATTGATTGAAGCTGCCAAACAATTTACTGCTGAGCAAATCGCTGATGAATATCAATTATTGTTTATCGGTCTGGCGCAAGGTGAGGTGATTCCTTACGGCTCGTATTATCAAAGCGGTTTTCTAAATGAAAAACCACTGGCCAGACTACGTGTCGATCTTGGCAAGTTAGGATTAGAACGCCAGCAGGATAAAGCCGAACCTGAAGATCATATTGCCGGCGAGTGTGATGTTATGCGATTGATTTTGACAGCCAACGGTACGCCAATCATTGATGACAAAAGCTTTTTTAACAGCCATTTACGTCCTTGGGCAGCCCGGTTTTTTAGTGATTTGGCCAAAGCCAAAAGTGCAGGATTTTATGCCGGGGTCGCAATATTGGGTCAACAGTTTATCGAGGCGGAACTTCAACGTCTTGAAGTGTGACAGATAGTTTGAAATTGCCAGCGAATAACCTTGAACAGTGGTGCCGTCTGCGCGATAATTGTGACTCAATTTTGTTGTCGACGCTGACAACTTCTTGCTTGTCACTGCATTGAATTTCATTCGGAGAAATCCATGACTGCAAAGCCATCAAACAGCCGCAGAGAGTTTCTGCACAAATTGACTGCCACAATTGGTGGAACGGCAACGCTGGCTTTGACAGCAAATACGCTGCAAGCTGCTCCGCAAAAAATTATCGAAGCACCCAATGAACCTGCTCCTGCTGCGAAAGGTTATCAACACACCAAACATGTTGATACCTACTATCAGCTGGCTGACTTTTAAAAGACTGACGTTATGAAACTGACTAAACGTGACCCGGCAGCCATCATCACTGGCGTTTCAGGTGTTAATCGTCGAACCTTCCTGAAAGGTTCAGGCATAGCCGCCGGTGGTGCCGCTTTTATGAGCATGCTGCCCACCGCGATGATTCAAAAAGCCGATGCAGCCGAACGCCGTCAAGCAGCTTATGACGAAGGTGAAATCACTCGGGTCCGCAGTGTCTGCAGTCATTGTAGTGTTGGTTGTGGTGTAACTGCTGAAGTACAAAATGGCGTTTGGATTGGTCAGGAGCCGAGCTTTGATCATCCGTTCAATCTTGGTTCACATTGTGCCAAAGGTGCGTCAGTTCGTGAACATGGTCACGGTGACAAACGTCTCAAATATCCAATGAAAAAAGTCGATGGCAAATGGCAACGTTTGTCATGGGAACAAGCCATTGATGAAATCGGCGACCAGATGCTGAACATTCGTGAAACCTCCGGTCCGGATTCAGTTTACTGGTTGGGTTCAGCAAAATTCAGCAACGAACAAGCCTATCTGTTCCGTAAGTTTGCTGCGTTCTGGGGTACCAATAACGTCGATCACCAAGCTCGTATCTGTCATTCCACCACAGTAGCCGGTGTTGCCAACACCTGGGGCTTTGGGGCAATGACCAACTCGTATAACGATATTCATAATTCCAAAGCCATTTTCATTATCGGCGCGAATCCAGCTGAAGCGCATCCGGTTTCACTGCAACATATTTTCCGTGGTAAAGAACGTGGTGCACCGATAATTGTTGTCGACCCACGTTTCAGTCGTACCGCGGCACATGCCGATCAATTTATTCGTATTCGCAGCGGTACTGATATTCCGTTTGTCTGGGGTATGTTGTGGCATATTTTTGAAAACGGCTGGGAAGATAAAACCTTTATCGAACAGCGCGTTTTTGGCATGGACGAAATCCGCAAGGAAGTAGCAAACTGGCCTCCTGCAGAAGTTGAAAGAGTGACTGGTGCCAAAGAAGCAGATATTTACCAAGCTGCTAAAACCATGGCTGAACACCGTCCCGGTACCGTTATCTGGTGTATGGGTATTACTCAGCATACAGTCGGTAACAGCAACACTCGTGCTTTATGTATTTTGCAATTAGCACTTGGCAATATGGGTGTTTCCGGTGGAGGCACCAACATTTTCCGTGGTCATGATAACGTTCAGGGCGCGACGGATTTTGGTGTGGTTTCCAATAGTTTGCCAGGTTATTACGGTTTGGCAGAGGGAGCTTGGGAACATTGGGCTCGCGTTTGGAATGTCGAGCTGGATTGGATCAAACAAAAATTTGATCAAACCAAATACGAAGAAGTCGAAGGCACCATGGTGTCACCGATGTATACCAACGGTATTACGGTGTCACGCTGGATTGACGGCGTTTTAGAAAATAAAGATAACATCGAGCAGAATGATGCCATCAAAGCGATGGTGTTATGGGGACATGCTCCAAACAGTCAGACCCGTGGCCCGGAAATGAAAGAGGCGATGGAAAAACTCGACTTGCTGGTAGTTGTTGATCCTTATCCTACAGTTTCTGCTGTAATGAACGATCGCACCGATGGCGTGTATTTATTGCCGGCCTCAACCCAGTTTGAAACCTATGGTTCATTGACCTCATCCAACCGTTCAGTGCAATGGCGTTTTCAGGTTATCAAACCTTTATTCGAATCTTTGCCTGATCACACCATCATGTACAAATTCGCTAAGAAATTTGGCTTCGAACAAGAGCTGTGCAATCAGATTGAAGTAAATGGTGAAGAACCATTAATCGAAGATATTACCCGCGAATACAACAGAGGCATGTGGGCGGTGGGTTATACCGGCCAGTCTCCAGAACGTTTGAAGTTGCAATCTGAAAATCTGCATACCTTTAACACCACCACATTAAAAGCCGAAGGCGGCCCATGTGATGGTGAAACCTATGGATTGCCTTGGCCATGTTGGGGTACGCCGGAGATGAAACATCCCGGAACCCACATCATGTATGACAATTCAGTTCCTGTAGCTGAGGGCGGTGGGCCGTTCCGTGCACGTTTCGGTGTCGAATATGATGGCGTTAATTTGTTATCCGAAGGATCCAGCACAGTAGGCGCAGAACTCACCGACGGCTATCCAGAATTTACCGCCGATATGCTCAAAGAATTGGGCTGGTGGGATGATCTGACTGATGAAGAAAAAGTCGAAGCCGAAGGCAAGAACTGGAAAACCGATTTGTCCGGCGGTATTCAACGCGTTGCCATCAAACATGGCTGTGCACCGTATGGTAATGCTAAAGCCCGCGCGATAGTCTGGCAGTTCCCGGACCCAGTGCCAATTCACCGTGAGCCTCTCTACACAACTCGTCGTGATCTGGTTGAAAAATATCCAACCTATGAAGATCGCCGTAGCTTCTATCGTCTGCCGACCCGTTATGGATCAATTCAGGCACAGGATTTCAGCAAAGATTTCCCATTAATCATGACCAGTGGTCGATTGGTGGAATATGAAGGCGGCGGTGAGGAAACTCGGTCTAATCCTTGGTTGGCTGAATTACAACAAGACATGTTTATTGAAATCAACCCGGCTGATGCAAACAATGCTGGTGTTAAAGATGGTCAGCAAGTTTGGGTAGATGGTCCTGAAGGCGGAACCATCAAAGTTATGGCAATGGTCACTCAGCGTGTAGAACGCGGTGTCGTATTTATGCCATTCCACTTTGGTGGGCATTATCAGGGTAAAGATTTGATTGATAACTATCCGGAAGGCACTGTGCCGCATGTTCGTGGTGAATCGTGTAACACCGTATTCACCTATGGTTATGACTCTGTTACGGCGATGCAGGAAACCAAAGTTTCCCTCTGTCGTATCCGTGCTGCCTGATTAAGGGGATTGCTAAATGGCTCGAATGAAGTTTTTGTGTGATGCCGAGCGTTGTATTGAATGCAATGCCTGTGTCACCGCCTGTAAAAATGAACATGAAGTACCTTGGGGCATTAACCGTCGCCGGGTCGTCACCATTGATGATGGTATTCCAGGTGAAAAATCCATCTCAGTTGCTTGTATGCATTGTACTGATGCGCCTTGTCAGGCCGTTTGCCCAGTAGATTGTTTCTACACTACGGCTGATGGTGTCGTATTGCATGACAAAGATATTTGTATTGGATGTGGCTACTGCTTTTATGCTTGTCCGTTTGGTGCGCCGCAATATCCTCAAGAAGGCGCTTTTGGTGCTCGTGGCAAAATGGACAAATGTACTTTCTGTGCTGGCGGCCCTGAAGAAGATAATTCTGCTGCTGAAGTCGAGAAATATGGCCGTAACCGTTTAGCCGAAGGTAAATTACCTTTATGTGCTGAAATGTGTTCGACCAAAGCCTTGATTGCCGGTGATGGTGATATCGTTGCTGACTTGTTCCGTAGCCGTGTAGTGCGTCGTGGCGGCCGTCCTGATAACTGGGGTTGGGCAACAGCCTACAAGGATTAATCATGAAGCTGATTGTTTTTTTGCTTGGCGCATTTCTGCTGACTGCCTGTTACGAAGATACTGATGTCACTATGCATAAAGCTGGCGTTTATAAGGGCAAAGAAGATAGTCATGCTCTGTCTGCCGAGGAACGTGCTGAAGTGCTGAAGCTACGTTTCAACAGCGTTCAAACGGATCGCTAACGGAGTAAGCATGTCTGCATCTGCTGCTATGAACAATCGTAAAAAAACATCGCTCTGGGCGATGCTGATCATTGTATTGGCAATTCTGGTATTACCGTTAACCGGTTATTTGTATGTCAGTGTCACCGATCAACCGACAGCCTTTGAGCAGACCAATCCACGAGCCGATACTTGGCGTCAGGTGCGTGAAGGCAACAAAGGCTACACTGCGGTAACAGGTCAAGAAACTAATGTATTGATTCAAGGTGCTGGTCAAAACTGGCGTCAATTGCGTAATGGTCCTATTGCCACCTATGGTGCATGGTTACTCAGTGGTGTTCTGGTGATTCTTGCCGCATTTTATTTGTTACGGGGTGAGGTCAAACTCAATCATCCAAGAACTGGCAAAACCGTTGAACGCTGGACTTTAAACGAACGTCGTTTGCATTGGACCACCGCTACGCTATTTATCTTGTTGGCGATCACCGGGCTGAGTTTGTTATACGGTCGCTATGCTTTAATTCCATTACTCGGATATCCAGGATTTTCTGCCTACGCAACCGCAGCTAAATGGATACATAATGTATTGGGACCGGTGTTTATGGTCGCTTTGTTTATCATTCTGATTAAATGGTTCAAACAAAATCTATTCACCAAAGTAGATATCCAGTGGTTTAAAGACTTTGGCGGTATGATCGGAGATAAACATCCCTCTGCTGGCAAATTCAATGGTGGTGAAAAAGTCTGGTTCTGGACCTTGGCCACAGCGGGCGTAGCATTGTGTTTTTCAGGTCTGGTTTTGGATTTCCCTAATTTTGGCCAAGAGCGTTTCGTTATTATTGTTGCCCACCTGATTCATATCCTGACAGCGATGCTGTTGATGGCATTTTCGCTGGGCCATATCTACATCGGTACCGTTGGTACTGAGGGTGCATTGGAAGGCATGACGACGGGGCAGGTAGATGTCGCATGGGCAGAACAACATCATGATTTGTGGTTAAAAGAACTCCAGCAGCAGGAACAAAATACCAAGCATTAATTTGCGCAAACTGAATACCTGTTAACAGCCGGGCGGTGAAAACTGTTCGGCTGTTTTCATTTTCAGGATTCTTAACAATACATATTTATGATCCAATTTGGATCAGGGTTGCTATTCATCCGACAGTTTTCTTATCCCCATCCACTCAATCTGCCACTATTTAGTGCATTTTTGACCTTCACCAAATCCCTGCCTGCAGAACAATATTCAAAAGCCTGATTTGGCTTTACTTTTTGCTCATCTCCATACTTCACATCAACTCTTAGCCATGATAGTTTTGACTGGATATTTTTTAATATAAAAGCCAAAGTAGGCTACGAAGTGAGAGAGAGGGCAGTACATGATCGATCAACCAATCAGTGCTCAAAAAACTGGAAAACCAATCAAGCTGGCAAGAGTCACCAGTAAAGGTCGGCAGATAGATCCAAAAGCACTGGCGGAAGTACGGCAGTTACTTGGCGATGCATCCAGACAAAAAGATTTACTGATAGAACATCTGCATAAAATTCAGGATTTTTACAAACATATTTCGGCCAATCATCTGGTGGCTTTAGCCTATGAAATGAAATTATCACGGGCTGAAGTTTACGAAGTTGCCACGTTTTATCATCATTTTGATGTGATTAAAGAAGGCGATGCCATTCCTGCCGATTTAACTGTGCGCGTCTGTGACTCAATGAGCTGTGGCATGGCTGGAGCCGAAGAACTGGTCAGTTCTCTTGAATCGGCAATGGGTGAAAAAGTACGTGTACAGCGGGTTCCGTGTATCGGTCGTTGTGACAAAGCACCCGTCGCCGTTGTCGGTATGCATCCGGTTGAATTTGCTGATGTTCAAAAAGTCGATGAGTTGGTTGAAAAGGGCATAACTGAACCGGAAACCCTGGCACCGATTTTGTTTGAACAATATCTGGCAAACGGTGGTTACACCATTTATCAGCAATGTATGGCCGGACAGCATGATGTGAATAATGTGCTCGATATGATGGATGACTCTGGGCTGCGTGGTTTAGGTGGTGCGGGTTTCCCAGTAGGTCGTAAATGGCGCATCGTGCGTGATCAACCTGCACCAAGATTAATGGCCGTCAATATTGACGAAGGCGAGCCTGGCACTTTTAAAGACAAATATTATCTGGATCGTGATCCGCACTGTTTCCTGGAAGGCATGTTGATCGCCGCCTGGGCTGTCGGTATCGATGAAATCTATATTTATCTGCGTGATGAATATGCGGCTATTCGCGTCATGCTGGAACAAGAACTTGCCAAGCTGCGTGCACATCCTCCTGTTCAAAAATTACCAACGATTTATTTACGTCGCGGTGCCGGAGCTTACATCTGTGGTGAAGAGTCAGCGATGATTGAATCCATAGAAGGAAAACGCGGCATGCCACGCTTGCGTCCACCGTTTGTAGCTCAAGTGGGTTTATTCGGTCGGCCAACGTTGGAACACAATATGGAATCACTATATTGGGTTCGCGATATTCTCGAAAAAGGTCCGCAATGTTTCACTGACCATGGGCGTCATGGCCGTAAGGGGCTGCGTTCCTTCTCTGTTAGTGGTCGAGTTAATAAACCCGGCGTGCACCTCGCACCAGCCGGCATCACTATGCGAGAGTTAATTGATGAATATTGTGGCGGTATGCTGGAAGGGCATGAGTTTTATGGCTATTTTCCAGGCGGTGCGTCGGGCGGAATTTTGCCAGCCTCACTGGGTGATGTGCCGTTAGATTTTGATACCTTGCACGAATATGGTTGTTTTATCGGCTCAGCTGCGGTGATTGTTTTCTCTGATAAAGACAGAGCCCGCGATTTGGCTGTTAATGCCATGCATTTCTTCGAAGATGAGTCCTGCGGCCAATGTACGCCTTGCCGCGTCGGAACAGCCAAAGCAGTCACCTTAATGAAACAGGCTAAATGGGACGAACCATTGCTCGAAGAGTTGTCTCAAGTAATGGTAGATGCATCAATTTGCGGTCTGGGGCAAGCTGCTCCAAACCCACTGCGCTGCGTCGTCAAGTATTTCCCTGAGGAGTTGAAATAATGGCCACTCAATTACAAGACAGCGTAGAAATGGTCGAATTTACGCTTAACGGCCAGAAAATCAGTGCACGCGCTGATGAAACCATCTTAAAAGCCGCCGAGCGTGAAGGTATCGAAATCCCACATTTATGTTATTCCGAGCGTGAAGGCCAAGACGGTAACTGTCGTGCCTGTATGGTCGAGATTGATGGGGAGCGCGTGTTAGCCCCTTCATGCTGCCGTTATCCTGGCAATGATATGAAAGTGCAAACCAATAGCGAACGGGCTTTGCATTCACAACGCATGGTAATCGAACTGCTTAAATCCGATGTTTCCGAAAAGCCGCATACACTGCATTCCGAACTGGATTATTGGGCCAGTAAATTAGAAGTCAGTACGCCGCGTTTCAAACCCCGTAAGCAAGTCGCACCGGATTTATCGCATCCTGGTATCGCAGTGAATATGGATGCCTGTATTCAATGCACCCGCTGTTTACGTGCCTGCCGTGATGAACAAAATAACGATGTCATCGGCTTGGCCATGCGTGGCAGTCATACCGAAATAGTCTTTGATCTTGCTGATCCAATGGGTGAAAGCACCTGTGTTGCTTGCGGTGAATGTGTGCAGGCTTGCCCGACCGGTGCGTTGATGCCAGCCAATGAAGTGGCGATGGTTGAACCGGATCGTCAGGTTGAATCAGTTTGTCCATATTGTGGTGTCGGTTGTCAGCTGACCTACAACATTAAAGACGACAAGATTTTATATGTTGAAGGTCGTGATGGCCCGGCCAACCATGGGCGTCTATGTGTTAAAGGACGGTATGGTTTTGACTATGTGCATCATCCACACCGTTTAACCAAACCGCTTATCCGCCGTGAAGGTGCACCAAAAACTGGTGACTTTACGATGGAACCCAACGATATTGATAAAATCTTCCGTGAAGCGACTTGGGAAGAAGCGCTGGATATGGCAGCAAAAGGCTTCCTCAACATCCGCGATGAAAAAGGTCCAAATGCATTAGCTGGTTTTGGCAGTGCCAAAGGCAGCAACGAAGAAGCGTATCTTTTCCAGAAGCTGATCCGTACCGGCTTCAAAACCAATAACGTTGATCACTGTACCCGTCTTTGCCATGCCTCTTCTGTAGTGGCATTACTTGAATGTCTGGGCTCCGGCGCAGTATCCAATCCGGTGGCTGATGTGGATAAAGCCGATGTCATCGTGTTGATTGGTGCCAATCCAACTGTTAATCATCCGGTGGGTGCAACGTGGATGAAAAATGCACTACGTGCTGGTACCAAACTGATTCTGCTGGATCCACGTACAACAGAATTATCGCGGATGGCGACACATCATCTGGCATTTAAACCGGGCAGTGACGTACCGATGCTCAACGCTATCATGCATGTCATTGTTGAAGAAAATCTGGTTGATCAAAGCTTCGTCGCCGATCGTACGCTGGGCTTTGAAGCAATGAAAAAACATCTGCAGAAATACTCTCCAGAACTGATGGAACCAATATGCGGTATTCCTGCACAAACCTTGCGTGAAGTGGCGCGGCTCTATGCCACAGCCAATACGGCAATGATTTTGTGGGGAATGGGCGTATCACAACACGTTCATGGAACGGACAATGCTCGCTGCCTGATCTCCTTGTCATTAATGACCGGACAGATTGGCCGTCCGGGAACCGGTCTGCATCCACTGCGTGGGCAAAATAATGTTCAGGGTGCTTCGGATATGGGGCTGATTCCTATGCGCCTGCCGGATTATTACAAAGTGCAAGATGACTCAGCACGCCACAAGCTTGAACAATTATGGGGTTCAGAAATTGATTCCAAACCTGGTTTGACGGTTGTTGAAATCATGGATGCAATTCATGAGGGCAAGTTAAACGGTCTATATATCATGGGTGAAAACCCGGCGATGTCGGATCCGGATGCCAACCATGCCCGTCAGGCATTGTCTGAGCTGGATATTCTGGTGGTGCAAGATATCTTCCTGACCGAAACGGCTTATCTGGCGGATGTTATTTTGCCAGCGTCAGGATTCCCGGAAAAAACCGGTACTTTCACCAACACTGATCGACTGGTGCAAATGGGACGCACAGCTATCCCAATGCCCGGTGATGCACGTCAGGATTTATGGATCATTCAACAGATCGCCCAACGTATGGAGCTCGACTGGAATTACGATGGGCCCAAGGAAGTCTTTGATGAAATCCGTAAAGCGGTTCCATCGATGGGCGGTATTACCTGGGAGCGTCTTGAACGTGAACATGGTGTGGTCTATCCATGTGAGCAGGAAGGTGATCCGGGTGAGCCAATTATCTTTACGGATCGCTTCCCGACAACTGATGGACGTGGCCTATTTGTTCCGGCAGATATTGTTGAGCCGGATGAGCGCCCAGATGATGAATATCCGTATATATTAATTACTGGTCGTATGCTGGAACATTGGCATACCGGCTCGATGACGCGTCGTTCGAATGTTCTTGATGCACTGGAACCAGAAGCGGTGGCAACTATCCATCCACTGACATTGGAAGAGATGAATGTCAGACCGGGTGAAATGGTGACTTTATCAACACGACGCGGTGAAGTATCTGTGGTGGCGCGGGTTGATGAAGCCGTACCAACTGGTGCGATATTTATGGCCTTCTGTTATTACGAAGCGGCGGTAAACAAGCTGTCTAATGCGGCTTTGGACCCAGCGGCCAAAATTCCAGAGTTCAAATATTGCGCCGTGAAGGTAACACCAGGCGGTGTACCACTGAAGTTTCATAGCTACGGTGGCGGTCAGTCGCAAAATAAATTAAGGCATTGAAACGGCCTCGGTGGCTTACATCACAAAAGGGCATGATTTCATGCCCTTTTTTATGTCATAACCGCGCATTCTTGCTAAGATAGCGGACGAATAATCTCTTGACGCAACAGGTCAAAAACATAAATGAAAATCCTCATTAGTAACGATGACGGCTACATGGCAAAGGGTATCCGCACATTGGCGCGTTCGCTTGCCGGTTTGGGGGAAATTACCGTGGTCGCTCCAGACCGTAACCGCAGTGGTGCCAGTAACTCGCTGACATTGGAAAATCCATTAAGACTGGATCGCATGGAAGACGGTGTTTACCGCGTAGAAGGCACGCCCACAGACTGTGTGCATTTGGCGATCACCGGCTTGCTGGAAGATGAACCTGATATGGTGGTTTCAGGCATTAATGCCGGCGCTAATTTGGGCGATGACGTACTGTATTCCGGTACCGTGGCTGCGGCGATGGAAGGGCGCTTTCTCGGATTACCGGCAATTGCCATTTCGCTGGCAAGTTTTGAAGGCAAACATTACGAAACAGCTGGTTGGGTCGCACAACAATTAGTCGAACGACTTAAATCTGTAGCATTACCCGCCGATACTATTTTGAATGTAAACGTGCCTGATTTACCGATTGAAGAAATCATCGGGTTTGAAAGCACCCGGCTGGGACATCGGCATAAAGCCGAACCGGTTATAAAAGAATTTGATCCGCGCGGCAGACCGATGTATTGGATTGGTCCCGCAGGGCAAGAAGAAGATGCCGGTCCCGGTACTGATTTTGATGCAGTTCGTCGCGGTGCCGTATCAGTCACGCCATTGCAAATTGATTTGACTCGATATGATGCCATTGATGGCGTTGCACGGTGGTTGGAAAGCACTTTGCCATGACTGCCGATCCTCGCGGAATAGGGATGACATCGCAGCGGACGCGGGATCGTTTGATCCAGCGACTGCAAGAGCGAGGTATCAAAAATATTCATTTATTGGCAGTGATGCGCCAGTGCCCAAGGCATTTATTTGTTGATGAAGCCTTAGCCAGCAGAGCATATGAAGACACGGCATTGCCGATTGGCCTGGGCCAGACTATTTCGCAGCCCTACATTGTGGCGCGTATGACCGAAATTCTATTGCAGGATGGTCCGAGAAATAAGGTATTGGAAATCGGTACAGGGTCGGGCTATCAGACAGCGGTGCTTTCAGCATTAGTGCCCAGAGTGTTCAGCGTAGAACGTATTGCCCCTTTACTGAAGCAGGCAAGGGAACGTTTCTATGAGTTAAAGCTCAATAATATTCGCCTAAAACACAGTGATGGCAGTTGGGGTTGGCCGGAAAATGGTCCTTACGATGGCATTATTGTCACTTGTGGTGCAGAGCAGATTCCACCAACCTTGCTGGAACAACTGGCTCCGGGAGGACGATTGGTTATCCCTGTCGGTGGCAGCAAAGGACAAATTTTAAAAGTGATTGATCGCGTTGGCGGTAAATTTGAAGAAACGGAATGGGACGCCGTTAGTTTTGTCCCACTGTTAAGTGGACAGATTGGATGAAATTATTTTCCGGGCTTTACGCAAGAGTCATGCAATGGGCGAGGCATAAATATGCCACCTATTGGTTAGCACTGGTCAGCTTTACTGAGTCCTCATTTTTTCTAATTCCACCGGATGTCATGTTGGCACCTATGTCCTTGGCCAGACCAGATAAAGCCTGGTTTTATGCTGGCCTGACCACTGTAGCTTCAGTATTAGGCGGATTACTAGGTTACCTGATTGGCTTATTTGCTTTGCAAATGGTTGAGCCATGGATCATTCAGTTTGGTTATGTCGAAGCCTATGAGACAGCCCAACAATGGTTTGCTGATTATGGCTTCTGGGCCATATTTTTAGCGGGATTTACGCCAATTCCCTACAAGATATTTACTATTGCTGCCGGTGCCGTTGGCATGTTGTTACTGCCATTTATTCTCGGCTCATTAATCGGTCGCGGCATGCGGTTTTTCCTGGTGGCGGGCTTAATGAAGTGGGGCGGCAAACCCTTCGAAGAAAAATTGCATTTGTGGGTGGATCGTCTTGGTTGGTTAACGGTGGGGTTATTAGTCCTGGCCTACTTTATTTTTATGTAATATGAAGTTTTTAACGAGCTTATTAATACTTTTATTGACGGCATGTAGTGGTGGCAGTGCATTAGCACCGATCGGCCGTGAAGGTGAAAGCCGTACGCAACCTCGGCCTCAGTCTCAGGCAGCCCCGACTCCGGCCCCGAATAGCTACACCGTGAAACGCGGTGATACCCTGTATTCGATCAGTTTCCGTTATGGCATGGACTATCGTGATGTGGCGCGTATTAACGGTATTCGTGCGCCATATACCATTTATGTCGGGCAACAAATTAAATTCGCTGGTGCGCCGACGACTACCACTGCAACCCGTCCAGCCCCAGCACAAACAAGGCCAAGCCAACCTTCTACACCGTCGGTAACACGGCCTTCAACGCCTTCACAGGCAACAAGACCTTCTACCGCCACACAAACACCGCAGGCTCGACCTTCGACACCGACTGTCACCACGGCTCCAGCAGTGACTGGTGCTAATGAAAGTATGGTTTGGCGCTGGCCAACGGATGGTCGTGTGGTCTCAACCTTTTCTGAATCTGGCCCCGGTAGAAAAGGCATTAATATCGTTGGCAAACCCGGTCAAGCGATAACAGCCGCTGCTGATGGCACCGTGGTTTATAGTGGCGATGGCTTGCCACGTTACGGTAATTTGTTGATTATCAAACACAATGACACATATTTAAGTGCCTATGCACACAACGATACCTTGCTGGTAAAAGAAGGCGATAAGGTGAAAAGTGGTCAGCGGATTGCCACCTTAGGTCGCTCTGGTACTCAGACCGATCAACTGCATTTTGAAATCCGCCGTAACGGTAAACCGGTCGATCCATTACGTTTTCTACCTAAACAATAAACCCCGTATTCCGTTACAATACCGGGTTTGCTAGGCAACATTATCAATCAATATCAATGAGGTATTAGCGTGGAACTCGGCGCGACGATGCAACGAATTAAAACTCTCCGCGATCGCAGTGACGATCTCAGGGGGTATCTTTGACTTCGATACCAAGGCAGAACGCCTAGTTGAAGTCACCCGCGAGCTGGAAGATCCAGCCGTATGGAATAATCCAGAAAACGCCCAGAAACTCGGACAAGAACGCTCAAGCCTAGAGCGAATCGTTAAAACCCTGTCTTCGCACAGTGAAGTTTTAGACGATGCAAAAGACCTGCTCGAACTCGCTGTTGAAGAAAATGACGAAGACACCTTCAATGCGGTGAATGCTGATCTGGACGAGCTGGAAAAAGGTCTGGAAAAACTTGAATTCCAACGCATGTTCTCCGGCAAGCTTGACGCCAACAGTGCCTATCTCGATATTCAATCCGGCTCTGGGGGTACAGAGGCACAAGACTGGGCCAATATCATTCTGCGAATGTATCTGCGTTGGGGCGAAGCTCAAGGTTACAATGTCACGCTGATGGAAGTCTCCGCAGGTGAGGTTGCCGGTATCAAGAGCGCTACCGTTCGCTTTGAAGGCGAATACGCCTTTGGCATGTTACGTACCGAAACCGGTGTACATCGTCTGGTACGTAAATCACCGTTCGATTCCGGTGCCCGTCGTCATACTTCATTTGCCTCGGTGTTTGTCTATCCGGAAGTTGATGACACCATTGAAATCGACATTAATCCGTCTGATTTACGTATTGATACCTACCGCTCAAGCGTGCCGGTGGTCAGCACGTTAACACCACCGATTCTGCGGTACGTATTACCCACGTACCCACCAACACCGTGGTTCAATGTCAGATGGAACGCTCACAGCATAAAAACCGTGACCAGGCGATGAGCCAGTTACGCGCCAAACTGTATGAGCTGGAATTACAAAAGCAAAACGAAGTCAAACAAGCCGCCGAAGAATCCAAATCGGATATCGGCTGGGGCAGTCAAATCCGCTCCTATGTACTCGATCAATCACGCATCAAAGATTTACGTACCGGTGTCGAAACCGGAAACACGCAGGCGGTTCTGGATGGCGATCTGGATCAATTCATTGAAGCCTCACTCAAATCAGGTTTATAAGCGAATCCAACATGACCCAAGAAACAGAATTTGACGAAAACCGACTGATTGCCCAACGTCGTGAAAAACTGGCGACCATTCGTGAGCAAGGCAATGCCTTCCCCAATGACTTCCGTCGCAATGTGATGAACGGCGAGTTACAAACTGAATATGCCGAGTGGGATGGCGATCAACTCAAAGCCACACCACGCCGCGTCGCCATTGCCGGTCGGATGATGACCAAACGGGTTATGGGTAAAGCCAGCTTTGCCACCGTGCGTGATATGTCCGGTGATATCCAGCTGTATGTCGCTCGTGATGAATTGCCAGAAGGCGTCTATCCACAATTCAAAACCTGGGATAACGGCGATATCATCGCCGCCGAAGGTACCTTGTTTCGTACCCAAAAGGGTGAATTGTCGATACATGTCGAAACCATCAAATTACTGACCAAATCACTACGTCCATTACCGGAAAAATTCCACGGTCTGTCCGATATGGAAACCCGCTATCGCCAGCGTTATGTCGATCTGATCATGAACGAAGCCAGCCGTGAAACCTTCCGGATTCGCACCAAAGTGATCGATGGCGTGCGTCGTTACCTGATGGATAAAGACTACCTCGAAGTCGAAACGCCGATGATGCAAGCCATTCCCGGCGGTGCCACAGCCCGACCCTTCACCACTTATCACAATGCGTTAGATATGGACCTTTTCCTACGTATCGCACCGGAACTGTATCTGAAACGACTAATTGTCGGTGGCTTCGAACGGGTGTTTGAAATCAACCGTAATTTCCGTAATGAAGGTCTGTCCACTCGTCATAATCCTGAATTCACCATGGTCGAGTTTTATCAGGCCTATGCCGATTTCAATGATCTGATGGATCTCACCGAAGATATGCTGCGTACTGTGACCCAAAATGTATTGGGCAGCAGCCAGGTACATTACCAAGGGCTGGATATTGATTTTGCCCAGCCATTTGATCGCATGACCGTCAAAGATTCCATCCTGCATTTCAACCCGGATCTGAAAGCCGAACAACTCGACAGTATCGAAGCGGCCAGAGAAGTGGCCCAAGGCTTGGGAATACCACTGAAAGACAGCTATGGTCTTGGCAAAGTACAAATCGAAATCTTCGAGAAAACCGTCGAACATCAACTGATGCAACCGACCTTTATCACTGCCTATCCAACCGAAGTCTCGCCATTGGCAAGACGCAGTGATAACGATCCGTTTGTCACTGACCGCTTTGAATTCTTCGTCGGTGGCCGTGAAATCGCCAATGGTTTCTCGGAATTAAACGACGCCGAAGACCAGGCCGAACGCTTCAAAGCCCAGGTCGCTGAAAAAGATGCCGGTGATATCGAAGCTATGCATTACGACGCTGACTATATCCGTGCTCTGGAATACGGTATGCCACCAACAGCAGGTGAGGGGATTGGTATTGATCGGTTGGTGATGTTGTTGACTGATTCACCATCGATTAGAGACGTGTTGCTTTTCCCCCATATGCGGCCAGAGTAAATCTAATGTCCCTAAATCAAATTTTAAGAATTAATCGTTTTTCAACATGTAGAATTTTTAAATGTTTTTCACAATAGAAGACAGGTTTTTGGGGATCGTAAATTGTTTCAAGCTTTTGGGTAATTGAAGATAAATACGATTCAATAAATTTTTATCAGTTAATAAATATGTGAAATAAAAATGGCAGAAGCAATAATAATATCAATTCCCGAAGGTAAGTTAAGGGATTATATCGACGGAGTAATACGTATAGATACTCCAGAGGAATACGTTAGACAGACAGTTCAAAAAAGATTAATTAACGAACATAAATATTCCAAAGAGCAAATAAAAATTGAATATGGTGTTCAAATGGGGTCTGGGAAAAAAAGAGCTGACATTGTTATTTTTCCTAAAGATTCAACAGAAGAAGAAATGAAAGACCAAGATAATATATGGTTAGTCATTGAGTGCAAAAAAGAGTCTATTAAAGCTACTGACAAAAACAATGGTGTCGAACAATTAAAGTCATACATGGCTGCTTGCGGAAATTGTGAGTGGGGCATGTGGACTAACGGAATGCATAAAGAAGTTTGGCGAAAGATAAGAAACGAACAAGGAAAATATATCTATGAGGAGTTTAATGATATTCCTTCGGCCGATGGATCAACTGATGAAGATGAGCGACCTAACAGAAACACTTTGATAAAAGCATACGAAGATAATCTACTTTTCACTTTTAAAACTTGCCATAACATTATTTATGTAAACGAAGGTTTACAAAAACAACCTGCTTTCTTTGAATTTCTAAAGATAATATTTTGTAAAATTCATGATGAGCGAAATTTGCTTGAACCAATTGAGTTTTATACAACTTCAAAAGAAAGGAATTATAAAGATGGACAAGCCAGTGTTTACAAAAGGATTTCAAAAATATTTGAAGATGTTAAAAAACGACATGGACAAATTTTTGATAAAAATGATGAAATTAAATTACTTCCTAGATCCGTTACTTATTTAGTTGCAGAACTTCAAAAATATGCTCTTCTAAGCACTAATATTGATATAAAAGGAAAAGCCTACGAAGAAATTGTAGGAGCTAATTTAAGAGGCGATAGAGGCGAATTCTTTACGCCAAGAAATGTTATGAAAATGGCTGTTGCCATGATTAACCCAAAAGAGAATGAACGCGTTTTGGATAGTAGTTGTGGAACTGGCGGCTTTGTAGTTACTGCTATGACTGTTGTAATTGATTCTTTGCGTGAAAGAATGGAAGAACAATACGGTGAAGAAGAAGGTTGGAATACTGACGTAAGAAATGCTTTCAACGATAAAATTTCCGAAATTGCTTCTGAAAATTATTTTGGCTTTGATATAAACCCTGATTTAGTTAAAGCCACTAAGATGAACATGGTAATGAATAATGATGGTAGTGGGAATATTCTGCAACTCAATTCACTTTTACCACCACAAGAGTGGGAAGAAGAGACCAAAAAGAAACTTGCCAAAGCCTTAGGTATTTCGGCAAGTGATATTCGTAATCACAAAAGTTTAGAATATTTTGACATTATCGTAACAAATCCGCCTTTTGGAGCTAAGATCCCAATTAAAGATCAACAAATTCTTGAACAATTTGATATCGCTTATATCTGGAATAAAGACGAAAATGGTAATTGGTTTAAAACAGACCGTTTACAATCAAGCGTACCGCCAGAGCAACTTTTTATAGAACGTATTATTCAACTTTTAAAAGAAGGTGGTAGAACTGCCATTGTTTTGCCTGATTCAATTTTAGGGTCTCCTGGACTTGAATACATACGTTATTGGTTAATAAAAAATACCAAAATTATTGCAAGTGTAGATTTACACGCGGATGCTTTCCAACCAAGAAATGGAACGCAATGCTCTATTCTCTTTTTACAGAAGAAAACTAAAACAGAAATTTTTGATGAAGAAAAGTCCAGACAAATCATTGATTACGATATTTTCATGACCATGATTGACCACATCGGTCATGATAAAAGAGGTGGAAAAATCTTTAAGCGAGATGATAAAGGAAATATCGTGATGATTGAAGTTTCAGAAATTGTAAAAGAAAAAGATGCTCATGGAAATTTGACTGCTCGTAAGGAGATAACCCAAGAAAAAATTGTTAACGATCAAACTATTCATGTTGCAGATGTTTTTTCAAAATGGAAAGCCAAGCAGGGTATAGCATGGTAGATAGTAATTTAGCATATAAGTTTCAAAAAGTTGAACAGGAAATAGATTACACCTATTTACCCGACCAGCTTAAATACACTTCAGTTTCGCTTGCAGATATCTTCAAGAATAGTCTTCGCCTAGAAGCCAATGCTTTCAACTTAAAAGCAAAAGTCGCCAAAGAAAAAATCTTAGCCAACAAATATGGAACTGTGAAATTGTGGTCAGAACATGGGCTTATTGAAAGAGCTTTTCATAGACCAAGGTTTAAGCGTATTTACGTTGTCCCGAAAGAAATTCCTTTTTTTCAACCGTCATCAATTACAGAAGTTTATCCAAAACCTACTAAGTTTATTTCTGCTAAAACAGAAACTAATCTTGAAAGTCTTAGAGTCAAAAAAGGCATGCTTTTGATGACTGTTTCAGGCACTATTGGAAAAGTTGCCATTGCTGGTAATAAATTAAATAATCAAGTTTTTAGTCATGATCTTTTAAGAGTAACAGGTAAAGGAAAATATGATACAGGTTATATCTACTGTTATTTTTTAACAGAAGCGGGCCAACATATTTTACAGTCAAATAATTACGGTGCAGTAATTAAACACATTGAACCTGAACATTTGAAAAATATCATAATACCAAATGCACCTGACATATTAAAAAAAGAAATACATGAAACTATAATTGAATCATATGATTTACGTGACAAATCAAATGGTTTAATTGACCAGGCAGAAAAAATACTTTATGAAGAACTTCAACTTAAACCAATTGAGGAGTTAGAAACTGAATATTTTGAAAACACGGTTGGACTTAGAAGCTACACTTCGAAACTAAGTGATTTAGGATTTCGGTTAGATGGCTCTTATCACTTGCCCATTTTTAAAAGCATTCAATCTCATATAGAAAAATTTGGGTCTGAGATAAAGTATTTGAAAAATAAAGATATTTCAAAATCAATTATTTTGCCCGGTAGATTTAAAAGAACGTATGTCGATTCTGAAGAATATGGAATAAAATTTATAGGAGGAAAACAAATACTTGACTTAAATCCGTCTTCAGAAAAATTTCTATCAAAATTAATTCATGATACTCGATTAGGTAAAGAACTTCTTTTGCTTGAAAATTGTATTCTCATAACAAGAAGTGGAACTATTGGTAAAGTTTCACTGGTTCCAAAGCATTGGGAAAATTGGGCAGCTAACGAACATATAATAAGAGTTTTTCCTAAAAACAAAGAAATTGCAGGGTATCTCTTCTGTTGGCTCAATTCTGATTATGGAAAAGAAATGATTAAAAAGCACACTTACGGTGCTGTGGTTGATGAAATTGATACAAATCATGTCGGTGATATTCCTTTACCAATACTGAAGAACCAACAAAAGCAGAAAGAAATTAACGATTTGGTTTTAAATGCCAATGAATTGAGATACGAAGCTCATTTGAAAGAGCAAGAAGCAATTAGAAAAATGGAAGAAATAATAAATAATACATATTGAAGCTAACTAACATAGCTCATTTAGTAAAATTCAACTAAATCAAATGGGTCAAACCAAAAGGGTCAGTGGCTGACCCCTTGATCTGTCCTTGATTTTAAGCTAAAGCAAGTCGGCTGGCCCCTTAATACAAGTCTTTGAAATTAGAATGGCGGACAATTCATATCACTATCTACTTTCTGGTGGTTCCGACACAGCGGATATAAACCAGAAGATGTTTAGGCTTAGCCAGCAACCAAAGAGCTGGGTGGGAAAAGGCATGCGCCTGAAAAGGGACGCTTCTCTGTTTTATGAAGCGAGCGAATCTACCAGATCATTTATAGTGTCTCAGCTTGAAAAGAAAAATTTCAACTTTTCGCGATTTTACCGATGGGAACTACAGGAAGGCATCAATTCTATCCTTGAGAAAAACGAAGATATCTTTTTACCTGATTTTGATAGCTACTACCTTTTGATGCACCTCTCACTTGAGAATGTATTAAAGGGGGTTTGGCTAGATAAATTTCCAGAGCAGATAGGCTTTGATAAGTTGCCAAACATACTAAGAACACATGATTTGCCTCGCCTAGCTAGCGACATTTCTTTGAGCTTGTCTGCCCAGCAAAACAGACTCTTATCTAAACTTGTAGATATCTTCTTGGGTTATGGGCGTTATCCAATAAAGGATAGAGTGAGAAAGCCTGCTAGCCCACACGATTGGGATTTCGGCGAGCGGTCATTCGATGCAGTTTGCATTGATTGCATTACAAACCCTTATGCTGTAGATAAGAAAGTCATTGACAAACTGTTTGAAGAAAATTTGCAGATGGCAATTGAAGCGGTTTTTGAGAATAGCCATGAACGCATGCTTTCCACTTTCGATTTTCCGGAACAGCAGGGATCAAATCAGAACTCGGATAACGAAGATCCATGAATCGCCCAACAAGCAAATAGATATTTGGGGTCTACGCAAATCAATGAATCAATGAGGCCAGAGTGTTTGATTTTTACTCTAAGCCACTATTTATGAAGCCGATGAAAAGTCGTTATATGAGGTATTTTGACGCTACCTGAAAACGCTCAGGCATTATTTAGGATGGGAGTTTATCAACAATCGTGTCATGTTAATCTTGAAGTAGATAATATTGCCCCAGGCATTGCCATGAATCGAATAAACCCAGCTAAGCTACATAACAGTAAATGGACCGCGGTGAATCCGATAAATCGAGAAAAGCATTTCTTGGTATCAGACATAGAGTTTGACGAAGCTGGCTCGGTTACTTCATGTAAATTGGAAGCGATTATTTCTAAAAAACTCTACTCAATCGACTGGACAGAATTAAAAAACCAGGAAAAATGGATTCAGGGTTGGAAATAGCTATTGGCAGGGGCGGAACCAAAAGGGGCAGAGTTTTTGGTTTTGAGATACTTTACCCTTGATACCTTGAAAGCTGAGAATAAAACAGGGTTAAAAAATCAACGCTAAAAGGCCGATGACGACGAGCAATCCGATAATAAAAATAATACCTACTACACTGCCTAAAAATTTAAACATGAATATCTCCTCGTTGTTTTCAATGGATGTGGACCGATTTTGTCTGGTTCACGGACAGCCCATATTTGCATACTTCTCAAATTGTGAGCCATAACATCAGTTAACTTGTACCTTCCACAACGAGTAAGGTTCTACTTCGTTTTTGCGGGCTGTTTGGCGAGATGTAATCAAAAGAAATTAGTATGAATCAAGGGTCAGCCAATCTGATTTAATTCTCTTTTGATTCCACAAGCCAAACCAGCTTCACGGTAATTCAGCGTTAGACAATTCGGTACTGCCGATATAAACCACCAGCAGACTTACAGGTTCGCTGCCGGGGTTAAAACCAAAATGCACCACATTCTGAGCCTCCATCAATGCCTCGCCCTGCTGGTAAGTGCGCACGCCGTGGTCGCCATAATCCACTGAAATTATGCCGGACAACACATAGGCAAACATCGGGATCTGATGAATATGCGGCTTGCCAGCTTCGCCCGGTGCCAGAGTAATGATATCTGAGGTAACACGAGGTGTTCCGCTTGGGTAGACCAGCGGCTGGCCCAACACATCAACTCCGCTCTGCAACAGATTCTGACCTTTGTAGGCCTGATCATCCGCTATTGTATAGCCCGTAACAGCCAACAATACTATCCCCAACCAACCATTAAATCTCAGCATGCGAAACTCTCCACCTATCGATACAGAATATGGAAACCAGGTTTTTTCCATAGCCGCCGTTGTTGTCACTGAAAATACACCAATCAAGGCGCGAGGAATACAGTTTGTGATATACATCGCTGTATATCTCACTCATTCGAGGCTTGCGTTTAAAAACGCTCTTGGTATTTTTGTAGTCGTTCTAAATAAATAACCAGCAAAGCTTCCGTATCCGTCTCAAATCAAAAGGTCAGATTCTGGCCTTTTTGATTATTCTTGTAATTTACAGTGGGGAGTAAAAGGAATGAAAACCAGTGATATTGGTTCTAACTCTGATTACGCAGAAGAAGCATTTACATTTGAACAAATTAACGAATTGTTCGGTTACGCTTTACTTGAGTTTGGCGCGCTTGGTGTGGACACTGTCAGGCGGCAAGTTCGGCGATAGAAGAAGTCGTATCTGAACATTCAGAACTGCGTCATATTAAAATCTATGACGGAAAAGGCAAACGACTGGGGCGTATGTTCAAGGTAAAGCTTTGGTCGACATTGATACTCTTGCGCGATGGTAATGAAGTGGCTCGCCTCGTGAGGCCATTACGCTCTGACGAGGTTCGCCAATTAATTTCTAAACTCAACTAAAAGCGCGGCATAATATTACAGGTCAGCATTTGGATTGGGCTCTGACCTTAAATCATCTCGCTTTTAACCATTGGAACATCGAATGAAACATATTGGGTGGCTGCTTTTCGTCTTGTACAGTTCGAACGCGCTGTCAGCGGGTGAAGTTGAAATCCCTTTGCTGGCTGAAACCGCTCATCTCCAGACGGCGATCAGTCGCGTCCTTGATTTCGATGAGAATGGCCAAAGCACAATTAGCAACGACCCATGCAACCGGGTTGAGTTGTCTGATATGGTGGTGGTGACCGATGGTGACCAATTGTCTGTGGGCATGGCATTGACTGCCACTACCGGTGGTTTCGTGCTCGGTGCATGCCGGGGACCTAAACCATGGCAGGGCCGTCTTGCATTGAAAATGACTCCCAATGTTATGGCATCGGGACAGGCCATAGAGTTTGTACCTGATTCGATCGAATTGTCGCGCCCGGATAGTACCCCCGGCATTTTGACCAAACCAGCTCAGCTCATTGCCGATGCGCTGGTGCTGCCGCGCATGAGAAGGGTACAAATTGACCTGGCCGGACCACTGAATGGCCTTGATGGATTGATCGTGCAAATGCTGGGTCAGGGTAGTGCGCAAGGTGGTGAGCAGTCCCTGATTCAGCGAACTCATATTACCCGCCTCCAGACTGAAGAAACAGGCATCAGGGCTTGGCTGGCTTTCCAGGTTCGTGCTCCTGAACCCGACGTTCTAGCGCCCGAGCCAACTTTTGACGACAGCGAGTTGGCTCAGTGGCAAACTCTTGAAGATGAGTTAGACGGCTTTCTGACTACCATTATTTCGGCGCTGGCCTACTCGACGGAGTCCCGTATCTTACGTCTTGAGTTACTCGGCGTGCTGCTGGACGCGCGACACGCGATTGCTGAGGCGCTGACGATCGATGATCCCGAATATGATCCGGTTCGAGAACTTTTCCTGACGACATGGGATCGGTTGCGGCCACTGATGAACGAACTTGAACGTCTGAAGACCCCAGGCTTGGAGGCTGATTTCAAGCTTGCTACGTTTATTGCGGGTGGTGACGCACTGCGTGCTCTTGACGCCCTCGGGCCTGAGTATGGATTTGAAATCACCCGTGACGGTCTGCGCAGGCTTGCCCGCTTGCTGCTCGCTGAATCGGCGCCGCCGAGTTTTACACCGTTGCCACTGGAGGTCGATCCGGAGTTTCGCGATTTGTTTGGATTAAATGGCCGAGACGAGGGTGTATTTTCACCAGTAGAATTGGCGGGACAGATCTCCGATGGTTTTAGCCGACTAGGGTCTTGGTTTTTTCCGGACGCTCATGCCGACAGTATCCCTCCGGCTGAGGCTTTAAAGGGCTAGTCCCGCAACGGGATAACCTTAATGAATACCTTGATCTGGTCGCCAGCTTGCTGGAAGAACAGTCCAACGCCTGGCTGGCTGAAAACGATCGCTTGCCGGACAGAATGACAGAGCGACTCGATCCTTTGGTTCGTGCCACAGCATGGAAAGAATCCTGCTGGCGTCAGTTCGTCGGTTCGAGTAGCGAGCCCCAAGTGCTGCGTTCATCCGGTGGAGCAGTTGGCATGATGCAGATAAACGGACGGGTTTGGCGCAAGATCTACGATCTTGACCGCCTGGTTAATGAGGTCGACTACAACGTGAACGCCGGCATCGAAATTTTGACCTATTACATGATTGATCATGCGATCCGTAAAGGCGAGCACGAACAGCCCGGCGGTGATGACAATTTGATAAAGGCAACCTATGCCGCATATAACGGCGGTCCGTCACACTTGGCACGATACCGACGAGAAGAAACCGCCGCCAGCTTGAAAGCCATCGACAATGCTTTCTGGCAACATTACACGACCATCAAGGCCGATAAATGGCCGGATATATCAAGCTGCTACTCGGTCGGTGGTTAACGACCAGAGAGCAAGGGGGGGGGGGACTACTCCATAGTCAGCCAGCGTAGACTCACTATAATGATGCTGCTGGAAATGTGATATTGAAGCTATAGTTAAGGTTCGTTCCCCATATAGAAATGATAGTGTAAGTATTTGAACTGATTGATTAAAAAATGCTTATGAAGCTCATAAAGACTTTAAGATGACTCTGTTACTTTAGTCTGTGAACGGTTAGGGTCAGAGAAGTTTGATGAGTAATAAACAGATAGATAGTATTTTGAAATATATGAGAACAAGTCTCTATTGCTTGTTTTTCATGCTGTTCTGTCTGGGCATCTATTTTCTGTATTTGACTACTGAATCGTTTAATCACTTAAATGCGAACTCAATAGAGTCATCGCGAATAGTATCGAAAAGTGTGTTTGAGAATGAGCGTGAAAATCTAGGAAAGGTGGTTTATGACTACAGTTACTGGAATGAAGCCGCCGAAGCATTATCAGGCAAAACCGATTCACTCTATTTTGAAGAAAGCCTAGATGGTGACTACTTATTAAATACCTTTCATATAAATCAAGTTATCGTTTATAACGCTGATGGCAAAGTCTTTATCAGCTTTGCCAATGGCGAACAAAATCTTACTGAGATTCCTCTTTATACCCAGCCTGCCTTGCAAGCTCTTGTCGAAAAAGCGACAAAAGTTAATTATAAATCGCCGACCCCGGTGACATCGTTTATCAACATTTCTGGTCAACTACACTTTATCGCCGCTAGCGCCATTGTACCCAGTATTGAATCTGACACTGTGTCACTGGGAAAACTCTATGGTGTATTAGTCATGACTCGGCCAGTTAATAAACCATTGTTGTATAAGTGGGAGAGCCAATTTCATTTGTATAGTTTGAGCGTTCAGCCTAAAGGTTTGCCTCTTAAAAACGGCTTTACCGCTTTTAAGGTGATGAACCCTTTGGGAGAACACATTGCTGATATCGTCTGGAAACCCGATTTACCGGGTAAGCGTTATTTAGGCGAAATTATGCCAATGACTAGCCTGATTATTGTCTTTTTAGCTATCGTTTCAGTGTTGTTTTGTCTCCATTTCAATCGATATATAAGACTTACGTTATTTGCAGCGAAAGAGTTAGAAAACAATCGAGATGAGCTACAGAAGTTGGCGCATTACGATACCGTAACAGCATTACCTAACCGCCTTTTAGGTATGGACCGACTAGAGCAAGCTATAAAAGCATCATCACGGTATCAAGCTATGACAGCTGTTTTGTTCATCGATCTGGATGGTTTCAAAAATGTTAATGACACCTTTGGACATGATATCGGCGATGACTTGTTACTCAATGTTGCTCAACGTCTGACATCGTGTATTCGGGAGGGTATTGATACAGTATCGCGCCTTGGCGGAGATGAATTTACGATTATCCTGGCTAATCTACAAAATAAAACAGACGCTATTGCAGTGGCTGAAAAAATTCTTAAATTGCTTCAGGAAAAAATATCAATCCGGGGTTCAGATATCATGATTTCAGCGAGCATTGGTATTTCAGTGAGTCGAATGAATTCAATTACTGCGGAAGAAATGATAAAGCAAGCTGATATGGCTATGTATAAAGCCAAGTTATCAGGTAAAAACCAATATTTCTTTTATGAAGAACCGTAGTTTGACCATTTGGAACAATACAACGACGCAATGTACCGTTTCTATTTTGACCCATGAATGAACACAAAGCCCTGATTACATTAAACAGAACTTTGTGTTCAGCAATTTAGTAATTAATTATTTCTGTCTAAAGCTATCAAAACGGGCAATATGTTCTTCTAGGTTTTGGTTTAGCATTTCTGCGAAACGTTGGGTGAAGAATTCAATTGCGGCTTGTTTTTCAGCTTGTAGGTTCTCTGCACTCTCAACAGAACGGGCGACGCTGAAAGCATTAAATCGGGCGGCTGAAAATAGAATTGATGTATTGACGTCGTCTACACTACTGTCTGCTGCTTGTTGATTAGCAACGGCAATGAACTCATCGACACGTTGTTGAAATGTTTTTGTTGGTGAATTTTCACTCATTCTTTCTCTCTCATTAATGTTATTGATTTGAAATTTGATGGCAGCCGTGATGAGGCTATATAAGCTGATTGAACGCAACATATACTATCAGATAGAAAAACCCGAGCCGTTTTAGGTTTACCAAAGCCAGTGAAAATATGAACTATGCGTAAAACAGACAGAAAAATTGATAATGAACTTCGGCTAAAATTGACCGAGGTATGTGAACAAGCATTAAAAGATATCACTGGTTTTCAGTGGCTAACGCACTTGGTTAACTATGAGGATTTTCCGAATAGCTTAATGGTTGTTTGTGTGTTTGATACAAACGAGAATTTGAAAAATTATCTTCAATCAGATGACAGCCAAGCGTTGATATCCCTTATTCAAGCTGAATTTAAAACTATGGATATCAAGCTCAAACGTCTTGGTGATCATATCGCATACGATTCTGAAGAAAACTGTAATCAATATCACAATGGTAATTGGGCACTCAGATTGGGTTAACGGAAACTTCAATTGTGCTTTGTAAAACATGCATTGATGAGGCCTCGCCCGTTCTAAACAAGCGACGGTAGTCTATACTGCACGGTATCTTTTACTGGATACGTTTGAGCGATAAAAATCGAACAATGAAAATACCAAAACAAATCCAACCACTAGTTGATGATGGCCTTGTGGATGAGGTGATTAGTCGCTTAATGAGTGGCAAAGAAGCCGATGTCTATGTCGTAAGATGTGGTGATGAAATACGCTGTGCCAAGGTCTATAAAGACGCCGTCAAGCGTAGTTTTAAAAAAGCCGTTCAATATCAGGAAGGACGAAAAGTACGTAATAGTCGCCGAGGCCGGGCGATGGAAAAAGGCTCTAAATTTGGTCGTCAGCAGCAAGAAGAAACCTGGCAAAATGCCGAAGTCGATGCCCTGTATTTGCTTGCTAGTGCCGGTGTGAGAGTGCCTCAACCATACGATTGCATGAACGGCGTGTTATTGATGGAGTTGATTACTGATGAGGAAGGTGATGTTGCACCGCGCCTCAACGATGTAACTATGTCTGCCGAGCAAGCCATCGAAGATCACATGATGGTGATGCATTCGGTGAAAAAAATGCTTTGTGCGGGGTTAGTTCATGGTGATTTGTCAGAGTTTAATGTGCTGGTCGACGCGCATGGTCCGGTGATTATCGATCTGCCCCAAGCGGTGAATGCGGTGGCAAATAATAATGCACAAGCCATGTTAACGCGTGATGTGCAGAATATGACACGTTACTATGCCCAATTTGCACCAGAATTACGCAACACACATTTCGAAAAAGAAATATGGTCGCTATTCGAGAATGGTGAGTTAATGCCCGATACAGAACTCACCGGCCAATTTGAAGAAGACACGCAAGCCGCTGATGTGGATGGGGTGATGCTTGAAATCAAAGCGATTCTGGAAGAAGAACAAGCAAGACAATTATGGTTACGTGAAAAGGATGATTAAGGGGTAACCATATTAATTTGCTGAAAAATCAAGCTGGCTGCCCCCGACCTGGAGCATTAAAGTAGTGTTAGAGCAGCTTTGTCTAGCCTGGGAAAGGCTCTGAGAGTTAAAAGCTACTGTAAATAGATTGGCAAATAAGAAATTACTTAATTCGTTTGATTGAGATCTACCTCTGGGTAATCTAATCGAAATACTCTTTCGCTTTCTGTGACTAGTTTTTGCCCTTCAGCGATCTCGCCTCGACCACGTGCAATGTCATCCTGGCCACTTCTAAGATCGCGTTCTGCCGATTCCACTTGCTTTTCGCCATTTTCGACACGCTTTTCACCCGTAGTAATCAATTTTGTACCTCTTTCCCAATCTTTCGCGATTTGATTCTTCAGGTCTACTTGAGTTTGCCCAGTTGACGCGTTATCTCTCATAAGATCAGCTGTCGTAGTGTTGCCAGCACAGCCAGTTAATGCGAGAAGAAAAAGACTAATGTTTGCTCCAGACTTTATTAAATAATTGTTCATTGAAATTGTTCCTTGAATAATTGATTGAGAATTCTCTGATATATCTGTTTGATGGAGCTTGATATGCTTAAAAACGTAGCGCTTGGGATGCTTTAGGAGGCCAGTGAGCAGTGACTTACTCAGCCAGACAATACGGCGTGGAGAAAGTAATATTTGAAGACAGGTACTGCAAAATATCGCTCAGGAGAAACGTTTACGAATGAAGTTCTAACGCAAACCAAGAAAAGAAAGAATCACTAAGATGATTTCTATTGGACCGTCTATGTAGATGATATTGTTTAAAACAAACGCATTCTTTTTACAAATCTGGAATCGAGGTTACACGACCTTTCGTACGGCCAGTTAATACCCCTCCTAGCAAACTGATTTAAATTCAGAATAGATTTCCTTGATCATCGAGTCTGTTCGCTGGAGTACATAGCTGTAAAACGATATTTGGGATCTGAATAATTAACTTATGTGGCAAGAACAATATAAGGGGGCGCTTCCCATTAATGGATTAATATTTTAGGCTCTTGCCGTGCCCATAAGAGCCTGACATGTATTTTTTCATGATGATGACAAGCAAGGCTGTATGGCATGGCCCACTGATTATTGTAAAAACATCAGGTAACGGTTTTGGTGTATTGCTTGATGGATAATAAAAGGGAATCATCGCCTTTTAGACTAAGAACAAATTTAAACAATGCTCTTGGATTATTCATTATTTATGTTTTAATTTCGGCGCGGGTTATTTGAATGGCCTGAATATCTACAGGATAAAAATTATTATGGCGAGTTTGGATACTCAGCAAGGGATTATTGAAAACAGCAAGGTCACAATTGGACCATGTACCTATGGTTATGAATACTTGCAAGTCTTCGGCGCCGAAGGCGTTTCGTTGACGATAGGCAGTTTCTGTTCAATTGCAATGAAAACCACCATATTTCTTGGCTCAAACCATCGAACTGATTGGATCACTACTTTTCCATTTGGTCATCAAATGGCTGATGAGTTAGGAGGCCGTGAAATAAAAGGGCATCCGGCTAGTAATGGCGACGTCGTCATCGGCCATGATGTTTGGATTGGATATGGCTCAACTATTGTATCTGGCGTAACAATTGGAAGCGGAGCTGTTATTGCTGCCAACGCACACGTTGTAAAAGATGTTGCTCCCTATGAAATTGTCGGTGGAAATCCTGCAAAACACATTAGATACCGGTTCGATGAGGAAATAAGAGAGTTACTTTTGGAGCTGAGATGGTGGGATTTGCCCATCAGCATAATAAAGGAGCTAAGCCAAACCTTATCATCTGAGCCATCGGTGGATTTACTTAAGTCTCTGGTTGCTTCTTTTAGAGCCTGATAATGATTGATGGTCGGTGCAACTTCAAAGCTGTTGTTCTAATATGACGTCGAGCCTGATTTGGCGAGAAATAAAGGGGCAGCCAACTTGATTCATGATTTTGTGATGTGAGTTTCTTTCTTTATTAACTTCATTTATTGTTTAATTAGCTTTTTTCGTGGAGATCGGTCAGTGGTTGACTCCATGATTTCTGCATCAGAATAAATCCTAACAAACGCGTCAAAGGCGACGCTCATACTTCGCACGCTTTATGCGAGCGTTATCAACCTCTATTAATAGAAGAGATCCTATGAGCAGCATTAATGCCTTTCCCAACGTAATTCCAGCTGATGACCAAAACATCTTTGAAAGTATTTCCAGCCGAATGTCTGGCTTTTTGTATCGTTGCCGCATGGATAATGATTACACAATGCTTAACATGTTTGGCAATGTGGAGGAGCTTACTGGGTATAAACACCATGAGTTGATTGGTAACAAATTTACCTCATACGTAAACCTGATCCACGAAGATGATGGACAAGCTGTCGATGATGCCGTGGCGGCAGCTATCGAACAACACAAGAACTGGGACGTGGACTACCGTTTAAAATGCAAAATGGGAGAGCCTATTTGGGTTAATGAGAAGGGCGGCCCAGTCTTTGACGACAATAACCAAGTAACATTTCTTGAAGGTGTGGTGACTACGATCCAGGCCAGGAAAGTGCAGGAATTGGAACGGCAATCCAGAATGGAAGAGGTCGAAGGTCATAGCTCAGACATCGTCAAACAAACCCAAACTATTTTGGATATGTTGAAAACCCTGCGCTTGCTTAGCTTGAATGCCAGTATTGAAGCCGCTCGGGCCGGGGACGCCGGTCGAGGTTTTGCTGTTGTTGCATCCGAGGTCAAAAAACTGGCCGAGAATACTGGTCATGCCACTACCGAAATCACCAGATTAACAAAAGAACTGGACGCACTGCTTAAGTAATCTTTCAACTTGGCAAAAAGTAGAACCATATAAAATCGAGTGGTAAGCGACTTACCAAATAATGCAAAGATTGATGGCAAAACACCTTGTTGTCTTACATCAAAAAATTTCGTGGGGATTAATTAAAGGTCGTTGCTTTGAACCTTATTTCGTGCTGAAAAAACATTAAGCGATTTATTCAAACTCTTTATATAATTCGACAAAGAAATAAAAAGCAAAGTCGATTAGATTGATTTTCCAGGGAGGAAATATTGCGTGTTAAAGAACAAAATGAAGTTGAAGAGTCAATTTATCTCTAACTATTCGCTGGCTGCCTTTGGCATCTTTGGTGCTCTAAACCTAATGAGTAGCGCGCAAGCGCAAACTCTTCAGGATTATGATTGGTCAGGCCCATACATTGGGGCAAGCCTTGGGGCTGCTCATAATCGTGCATCATTTGATGCTTCAACTTCTGATGGTTTTGTGGGGTCTTATTTTACTCCGCCCGATCCTGAGCAAATTGCTGGAGAAGCCGATAAAAGTGCTTCGCGATCACGACTTAGCGCTGGTCTGTTTGGAGGCTATGGTCAGCAGTTTGATCGTTTATATCTCGGGCTTGAAGCTGGCTTAAACAGTTTAAGCTTTGATGAATCATCTTCATCAGGCGGGATCTATGAGTCCAATACAACGGCAAGCTTTACTAATGAAGTTTCGGTGAAATCTGACTGGCAAGCCTCACTACGAGCTCGAGTAGGGTGGACCGAGAAACGCTGGCTAGCGTATCTGACGGGTGGTTTAGCCGCTTCTCGAATCAGGATGGATGCAACATTTTCAGATAATTTAGCTACAGGTGCTTTTGGTAGTGCTTCAGACAATGACACCAAATTAGGCTGGATAATTGGGCTAGGTGGGGAATATGCTCTTAGCGAGAGTTGGATCATTCGAGCAGAGTATCTTTACGCGGATTATGGAAAAGCTAACACCACAGCAGTTGTAACCAATTCTAATTACCCGACGCTTGCTAATGATTTGAAGAGTTCTGTCGATCTTAAAACCCAGATCCTTTCGGTTGGCGTTGCTTACCGGTTCTAGGCAGCATTCAATATCATCAAAATTAGTTACCCGGTACGGGCCGAGTGGGTCGCAAACCCAAAAGCAGGCGGTCAGCTGCCTCTGCAAATGGTTGTAATCGTGTTTCCATTATCATTCCCTGTCATAAGATGATCAGAAAAAATGGGATGTTAACGGCTTTTGACGGCTGTCTGGAACGCAAACATTGATTGCTGGAACACCAGCGACTCCATCTGTAAAAAAACAGAGGACAAAATTTTACTAACATCTCATTCAATGATTAGTAGCGGTCATACCTGAATCTAACTTGTTTTATTTATATTTCTAAAATTATTCTTATCAAACTTTCTGCTCTGTGATATTTGTTGTTTTAATTTTTGTTAAGGCAGCTCTTTGTGCTTCGTTGATTCAATGGAAGTCATTTTTTAAAACGATTTGTAAATATTTAGAATCTTTTCTCAGCGGAGATTTATATGGGGTTTGTCGATAAGTTATTTGATGGCAGCTTTATGCCGCATGGTCATTGTTTGCGGTGGCTCCCAGATCTCCTATTCCTCCACGTAACGGGTGATGTGTTAACAGCTATTGCTTATTTTGTTATTCCGCTAGCACTTATTTATTTAGTAAAAAAAAGAAACGATCTGGGGTTTAACTGGATATTTATCATGTTTGCCGCTTTTATTTTTCTGTGTGGCGTTACTCACTTAACCTCACTGATAAATATTTGGCAGGGGTTTTATTACATTGAAGGTATCGCGAAGTTCACAACCGGGCTGGTATCTATTTTCACCGCCATCATGATTTGGCGTTTAATGCCTAAAGCATTGGCTATTCCGAGTAATGAAGAATTTAGGAGTAAAAATGAGGCGTTACTTCGAGTTCAACATGAGTTACTGGAAGCTAACCAATCACTTGAACTGCGTGTTTTAGACCGCACCAAAGAGCTAGAACGAATCGCCCATACTGATTCACTCACTGGTATAACGAATCGTCGTGGACTTATGGATAGTTTAACGGTAGAAATTGACCGGGCTGAGCGTTATCAACACAAGTTAAGTTTATTAATGGTCGATCTTGATCATTTTAAATACGTTAATGATGAATATGGGCATCTCACTGGGGATGCTGTTTTAATTGAATCGGCGAATATTTTGTCACAAGCCTGTCGAAGTACAGATGTATTGGGTCGTTATGGTGGTGAGGAATTTCTTTTATTACTGCCAGAGACGGATACAGAGAGCGCCAGACTACTTGCAGAACGCATCAGGGTTGATTTTGAACAGCACCGTTTTTGTCAGGATGATGACGTAGAAATTTCTCTCACCTGTAGTATTGGTGTGGCAGAGTTTCAAGCTGATCAATCTCAAACCAGCTTACTGCAAACAGTGGATCGCATGTTATACAGCGCCAAAAATGCAGGCCGAAATAAAGTCGTGGTGAATGGGTATTCAGAAACTTATCCAAGTTAAATGCTGGTTTAACGTGACTAAAAGTCAGTGAAAGGGACGATGCTTAGGCAATTAAATATCGATAGTTAGCTCTCAACTGCGTTGAATAGAGAGAGGGAGGATGCTGTATGCCCGAATACACTGTACCCGGTGTCTATGTTCAGGAAACAAGCTCACGCAGAAAGACCATTGATGGGGTAAATACCCATGCCACCGTCTTTCTTGGCCCGACATTACAAGGGCCGGATGCTTCAGTTGATAGTGCTCCAGAATTACTCACCAGCTTCGCCGAATTTGAGCAGATCTATGGCAGCCTGGATGATCTGCCTGCAGATGAATGCCAGTCTTCAGCCACCAACTTCGTAGCGTATGCGGCACGTGCCTTTTTCGATGAAGGTGGACAGTATCTTTATATATCCCGTACATCAGATTTTTCGTCACTTGCCAGCTATCAACGAGCACTTGCCGCTATTGAACCACTGCAAGATATAGCTATTGTGGCTACGCCAGGCAATACTTCAGTTGAAGTTGCTCACGCTTTAATTGCTTATGCCGAACGTCCCGGCACTCAAAGCTTTGCAGTGATTGATCCACCGCCCGGTCTCACCTCTGCTGAAGTGCTCGAATATCGAGGTCAGTTCGATTCCAAATATGCAGCGATGTATTACCCGTGGGTGGTGGCTAGCAGCAAAGAGGATGAAGAGATCTTGCTGCCGCCATCAGGTTTCATTTGTGGAATTTATGCACGAACCGATGTTCAACGTGGTGTGCATCATGCTCCCGCGAATGAGGAGCTGCGTGGGGTGGTTGGCTTTGAACACAATATAACTCGCATTGATCAGGAAAACCTCAATCCCGAAGGTATCAACTGCTTGCGTTTCTTCGAGGGCAGAGGTCACCAAGTGTGGGGTGCCCGAACACTCTCACGTGAGCCTGAGTGGAAATACGTCAACGTTCGCCGCTTTTTCAATTATCTGCAAGCCTCTATCGATCGTGGAACGCCGTGGGCCGAATCAACGCCTAACGGCGAGATCTTGTGGGCCAATATTCAGCAGCTCATCAGTGACTTTTTGTTCAATGAATGGCGCAAAGGCAGTTTGGTTGGCAACAAAGTAGAAGAGGCATTCTTTGTTCGGTGTGACCGCAGCACTATGACACAGCTAGACATCGATAACCAACGAGTGGTGTGCTTAGTCGGCGTGGCCGTTATCAAGCCGGCTGAGTTTATGGTGTTTCGGGTGGAACTCAATGCTGCTTAATTTTCCGAACTAACTTGGAACCGGAGCGTTTTCTTCTATCACTCCTTGCCGATTAGCTGCTTCCCAAAATTCTGTGGGAATGCGGGTAGAAAGGGAGGACACATTTTCACGAATATGTTCAGGTTTGCTGGCCCCTGGCAATATGGCGCTCACTACGTTTGGGGCGTTGCAAAACTGTAATGCAGCTGTGTGTAAGTCCACATCAAGATCTTTCGCCAGTTTGCGATATTGCTCGCGCTTTTGATGAATGTGATCCGGCGCGCCCTTCTTGTAGTTGTGATAATCATTCCCCGCTAAATAGCCTGAGTTTAGTGGTGCTCCCAACACAAAAGAGACATCACGGCAATCTGCTAAAGGAAAGAGTTGATTGAGTGCATCATCATGCTTATTCAGGATAATTTGTTGTAATCTGCTGGTAACACTGCATCACTCATTGGTAAATAATGAAAACTCTTCTCAGCAAAAAAATGATTATTACTGTGACCATATTGGGCATTGCTGCAGTAGTCATTGTTGTAAGTTTTATCTTATCAGGACAATCTCTTTGCGGTGTGCCAGCCGATGATCTGATGGGCATGCTTGCCATTAGTTTCGGTCTGGGCTGTGTGCCTTTAATTCCCGGTACTGCCGGTGCTCTGGGTGGCATCATTCTGAGTTTAATGATTTGTCGTTTGTCTATCAGAAAACAATTGATAGCGGTGACTTTACTGATTCTGGTCGCTATTCCAATATGTGACTATGGTGAAACTTACTTTGATGGCAAAGATGCTTCACAGATTGTGGCGGATGAACTGTTTACCTTTCCGGTGGCAACCATTGGTCTGCCCATCCATCAATATCCTGTAATGCTGGCAGGTATTTTTATGACCAACAGGATTATTGACTGGACTAAACCACCACCTGCGCGGGCAGCAGAATCACTACCAGGAGGTGTGGGAGTAGTGCTTGATGATGTGGTCGCATCATTGTGGACATTGCTTCTATTCAGTATTGGTTGGCGTTGGTATAGAAGAGCTTCAGTTAAGCGAGACACTTTTACAAACGATGATTGAAATTGCCGGAGGATTGAAACTGTATAAGGATGAACGTAATGCTTCAATTGCCGAGTAGTTAGGTATCACCCAGAAAACGGTAAAGTCTCATATGAGTTATTTATTGGATAAGCTTGGCATGTCTAGCCACGTCTATTGAGATGTGTATGTCAAAACACGTCATTGCTGGATCCGCCTCTTTCGACCAGACACGAAAGTAGTACTCATTAAGTCTGACATCGTTCTTTAGACCAATGTGTTAGTCTGCCGTTACACCCAAAATACATCCATAGCTTTATCCAATGATGGTTGAAAGCTTTACTGCCTTTTAACGGTTTGGAGAGGAGTTTATGCTGCTGTTTTTCGGTCTGTTGACCGCTTTAAGTTTTGGTATCGCCGATTTTCTCGGTGGTTTGGTGGGCAGAAAAATGTCTCCACTGACATTGACCCTGTACTCACAATCCATCGGATCGGTGGTCATTACTGTGCTGGCAGTGATGTTTGGAGGGACACCAAATATTTCCGATCTTGCCTGGGGAGCGGCGGCAGGCGCTACGCTCGGGTCAGGCTTTATTCTCTATTATCGTGCTTTATCCAATGGAAGGATGGGGGGGGTGGCTGCTGTTACCGGTGTTTGGACAGCCATTATTCCTTTTGTGGTGGGTTATTGGCTGGGAGAACGCCCTTCGACGATGGCAATACTTGGGATAATGCTGGTGGTTATCGCAATTGCCTTGGTCAGTAGCGGTGAAAAATCGACAATTGAAAATGTCTCGCAACAATTTAAGCGACCGGGAAAATCACTTTCCTTTTATGCATTGCAACGCGGATTCCTGGCTTATGATCGCAGCATTCTGCAAGCCACGGGCGCGGGTTTATGGTTTGGGCTTTTCTTTGTTTTTCTTGGGCAGGCCCAGTCTGGTTCTCCGTTATGGCCAGCAGCGTCAGCAACTATTGCATCAGCATTGATTGTCGCGATTTTGATCCCGGTACTTAAACCTGATTTGTTTTTTGACAGGAGCAATTTGCCGATAGTAGTAGTGGTTGGCCTGTTTCAAACTTTTGGCACACTCACATTCGTCATTGCTGCCAATTTAGGTATGCTTTCTGTGGCTGGTGTTGCCGGTGCGTTATCGCCGGTTCCAACGGCCATTCTCGCTTTTCTAATATTGAAAGAGCGAGCCACATGGGTTCAAATGACTGGCGTAGCTGCTGCATTGGTTGGTATTGTGATGATGCAGAGTTAATGAGGAATCAATGGACATTAATTCCGATACACAAACCGCAGTTTTAGACGTTCATGAAGTCTGATACAGCAATTGTTTTAGGTGCAACGGGCGCTATTGGAACGCAGTTAGTTACACAGCTAAGTCAACGAGATGATGTTACTAATATCATTTTGATATCTCGTCGTGAGGTGGATGTGTTGCTCAGTTTTCCTGAGGCAATCATCTCAAAAATCAAAAACCATGTTGTTGATTTTGAGCAGTTGGAACAACACAGCAAACCACTTATTCCTACGAACTCAGTTGCCTTTATTGCGTTGGGTACCACACAAAAACAAGCGGGTAGTAAAGCGGCTTTTCGCCACATCGACCATGATTTGGTGTTTGCGTTTGCACGAGCATGTAAGTCTGCCGTTGTTAATAGATTGGGTGTGGTAACAGCTCACGGGGCCAATCTTCGATCAGTCAGTTTTTATAATCGCGTCAAAGGCGAGGTGGAGCGTGATATTCAATCGCTCGGTTTGACGAGTGTGTTTTTTGCTCGTCCTTCGCTACTTTTGGGCCGACCTGATGATGGTCGATTTGCAGAAAAATTGGCTGATGGATTGCTAGGACCTATTGCATCGTTTTTACCAAAATCTATACGGCCTATTTCCACAAAATGTGTTGCGGCTGCAATGATTGATGTGGCTTATAATGAGTTTAAAAGCGACTCTTTCGTGCTTTCGAACGCGGAGATGCATCAGCGAAATGTTAAATACTGAGGAATTAAATCGTGCAATTGGTAGCAGCAATAATCGGGATAATCATTTACTACGCTTATATGGCTGCTGTAGGAAAATGGTGTCGAAATAATAATATCTCTAAAGCTTTAGCATTTCGGGTGGGGGCAGCCGCTTGTTTGTTACTGGCGCTGGTCACCATTGTTGCGGTTAGTTTGTACTTTGGCAAAATTATGCTGATAAATGAGGATCCGTTAATAACTGCTGGATGCGTTATTGCTATTGCACTGTTAGGTGGTTTGCGTTGCCGTGATCACGTATCAAAACAGCGTTCCCCACAAGCATAAATTCTGAAGATTATTGGATATGCCGAGCGGAGTATACTTTCTAAGAAGTTCTAAAATGTAAGACGATCACTCCATGTCGCTGAGCATTCTTACATCAACTCAAATTTAAAATGTACTGACCCTATATGTGAGAAAATCCTGCTCTGAACCAAATGTTCAGATTTTGTTGTTTCCGTCCTCAACGTGAGTCAAACAAATGCAGATGAACAATGCGGTTAGCTGATTTTATTAGAACAGAGATTGAACCTATTCTGCAGGACTGGGAAGCGTTTGCGAAAACTATCCTCAGCGCCAAGCATATGAGCAAAACCGGACTTCGCGATCATGCCAGACATATGCTGCTGGAAATTGCTGACGATATTGATACCCCCCAAAGTGAAACAGAACAGGCCGCTAAATCGAAAGGATGTGCGTCGGCTGGCGAAGAGTCCTGGGCAGAAGTTCATGGAGGTGACAGACAAACCAGCGGATTTACTGTAATTGAGACGGTTTCCGAATTCAGGGCCCTTCGAGCAAGCGTAGTCGCACATTGGACCAAATCATACAAAACGATTCCATTTGACCATCTTGAAGATCTCACCCGATTCCATGAAGCCATAGATCAAGCTGTTGCTGAATCGCTAGAACAATATGCGACACTTAAAGAGATGGAAACCCGGCTGTTCGGAGCTGTGTTGTTAGCTTCGCCAGATCCAATTTATGTGCTAGATCTTGAGGGTAAATTTATTTATGCCAATAAAGCCACAGCCGATCTTTTTGCTCTGGCACCCGAGGAAATAATGGGAAAATCCACCTTTGATCTCGGGTTTCCGTTCGCAGCAGATTTTCAGCACAATATTGAAAAAGTAATAGCAGAACAGTCGACCTACCGTGGAAAGTTTGTGCACACTTTTAGTTCTGGTTTAGGCGAAAGATTTGAGTATCTACTCGCACCGGTTCTGGACGAGCAACAAAAAACCGAAGCAACAGTCTGCATATCCAGAGATATCACTGAGCAGGCACTTGCTGAAGAAAAAATTTGGCATAACGCACACCATGACCTGTTGACCGGGCTGCCTAATCGTCGACTTTTTCTGGATCGGCTGGAGCAAGAGCTCAAACATGCCAACCGCAGCAATCTTTCGTTAGCCTTATTATTTTTAGACCTTGACGGCTTTAAGGGTGTAAACGATACGCTCGGTCATGAGGCCGGTGATCGCGTTTTGCAATTGGTGGCAGAACGTCTTACTAAATGTGTACGCGAAGAAGATACGGTTGCTCGATTGGGTGGTGATGAATTTACTGTAATTCTCATCGGTGCTGAGCAGCAACAAGATATCGAAGTTGTAGCTCAGACAATTATTGATGCAATCTCACTGCCTTTTGATCTGGAGAAAAAGTCTGTACAGATTTCTGCCAGCATTGGCATCTCGCTCTTTACAGAAAATACCATTTCAGCTGTCGAGATGTTAGAAGCCGCAGATCATGCGATGTATAGCGCCAAAAAATCCAGTACGAACAGAATCTATTTTTACGATACTTCGGAGCAACCAGAGATAGAATAAGCCAAGCCAATAATTTAATCGTTTAACCAGCTTTGTTGGCAGACAATATACTCAATATTAAATATAGAAGATTTGCTTTATTGCTTCACAGATATAGTTAGAAAACTAAGTCAGGCACTGCTGATATCTTTATGACTAAAAAAAAGCAAAAAAACACAGACTGAGATGATTGCCGATGGCAATAAGATTTTGCTAAAACCGGCGGGTAGGGTGCTGGTAGAAGTCATTCGGGAAAAAGAAACAGCATTTCGTGCTGCCTGGACGCATTATCAAACGGCAGAAGATGATCCTGAAGCATTACACGATATGCGTGTTGAGCTGCGTCGGTTACGAGTGTGGGTAAAGCTTGCCCGCGATGAAGTCAAAACGAATAAACCTACTTGCAAACGATTGAAGGTATTGGCTAAGGCAAGCAATCCCGTGCGTGATCACGAAGTGACACTGGCTTGGTTGGCAGTGGCTCAAAAACAGATTGGCGAGATGCCTGCTCTAGATAAGTTGATTGAATACGGCAAACAGGTTTATCAGCAATCCACGCAGTTAAAATTTTCTACAAAGCAGGGACTTGAACCCCAGGTTAAACAAAAAATGGGTATTGGTTTAGGCCAATGGCTGGATAGAACGGTTGATCAACGTATTGAGCATATTAATCAACTTTTGCATGCAGGCATGGAAGAAACACATGTTGCTCGCATTGAGATTAAATATCTGCGTTATCTACTCGAACCCTTCACCAGCATAGTTCATAACTCAAAAGAGCTGGTGGGCTGGTGCAAAGAGGTCCAAGAACTGCTGGGTGATTTCCATGACATGCAGGTTTTTCGTAGTCATCTGCCGGAATTCGCTCGTTGGGTTATTGATTCCGAGCTGTCAGAAATTGCCCTATTAACCGGCAAACAGTCTCAAGCCATTACCAAGGTTTTTGCCAATGCCCGTGAGCCCGTGATTGCCTTGTCCGGCTGGCAAGATCAGGAGCTGCAGCGTCAATGGCTTAACTGGCTGGACGAGCGGGATAATTATCTAGGAATGCTGCACAAGCTTAGGACAAAGCAAAACTCAGCAAACTTGAATGTTTGATTTGGACAAGTACCGAAACTGTGTGTGAAATGTTGCAGATTTGGTGCGAGGCGTTTGAGGTGGTTTATTAATCTAGTTCCTCGCCTTAAATAATTTTGCTTTAGCCGAATTCACAAAGCCGTCAGGATTGTATGTCTCAAATAGTCTTAATTTCCAAACAGTATGATTTTTTGCTAAAGATAGTTCATTTTTTAACGCTGACTCTTACTAATCAGTTTTTATATGAGGTTAGAGCAACTAACTTTGATCAATTTGTTAGCAGTTAGAAATTGAGTCATCAAAATATCGGCTTGTATGTTCATGGAGATAATATGAAAGCTCAAACCAAATCATTGGTAGCGTATGTTCATGTCAATAATGTAGAACAAAGCATCAATTTCTATGCTGATCTTGGTTTTGTAGTGACTAACAGTATTGTTCCTGACGGAGAAACTGATCCAAGCTGGGCTTATTTACAAAGCGAACAAGCTAATCTGATGCTTGGGTTAGCGTCGGCGCCGATTGATTCGACTCAACAAGCTATTCTCTTCTATCTGTACTTCGACGATATTAAGCAAACCCACAATATAATGGCCGAACTGGGCCATAAGCCGGGTGCCATTAACTATCCGTTTTACATGGCTGATGGTGAATTCAGGCTTGAGGATCCAGACGGTTATGTGTTGATGCTGGCTCAATCATAGAAAGATATTTCTCAATGGATTTCCACACTGCGGCTTGATGGATACTTCAATATTTGATAGTTAAATCAATTAAGTAGAGGTATGCAGGAAAAAATTCGGTATAAATTAGCGAAACGTTTCCAAGCCCTAGCCCAAATCAGTGTGTGAACTTTAGAAGGAGAAAACCATGAACGCGATAACTGAACAAAGTGGAAGTTGTTTGTGTGGTTCCGTCAGTCTGCTAGCAACGCCCAAGAGTTTTCATGTTGGGGCGTGTCATTGCGAGACTTGCCGGAAGTGGGGTGGTGGTCCGTTGTTGGCGGTGGAATGTGGTGGTGATGTTCGGTTCGATGGTGCCAAAAATATCTCGGTTTACAATTCTTCAGAGTGGGCAGAACGGGGCTTCTGTCAGCAGTGTGGCACCCATCTGTTTTATCGTTTGAAGCAGGGTGAGATGTACGCTATTCCAGTTGGTTTGTTCGATGCTAATGAGCAATGGGAATTAACCGATCAGGTATTTATTGAAAGTAAGCCGGGTTTTTATTCCTTTGCTGAACACACTCGAAACCTCACTGGTGCAGAACTGTTTGCTCAGTTTTCCGAAGAATAAATTCGAAGCAGCCGGGCCAGGGTTTTCATGCAGTTTCAGGTTTCTTAGCTTGATACGTTTGGAGGATTTTCGCTAGCACTTAGCTTTATCAAGTATAACTAATTGTAAATAAAGTCCGTATTTTTGGACTTTATACCATTTTTTGTGCATCTAAGTTCCATATTTAGGACTTTATAAAAACTATTTACAAGTTTAATAATGTGCTATTTTAGATACCTAATAAGCCTTAAAGCCTTTTTGTGTTCTATTTTGGATACATTATGAATCTTAAAGATAAATCAGCCAATGCAATCACCGAAGAGCTTGGGGAACGTCTGAAACAAGCCAGGCTTAATGCCAATTTGACCCAATTAGCGCTGGCCGAACAAGCCGGTGTGTCACGAAAAGTGGTGCTAAACGCTGAAAAAGGCAAAGTTCAGTTACATGCTTTGGTCGCCATGATGCAGGTTCTAGGTTTGACACAACAACTGGATAACTTTTTACCCAAGCAAGCGTTATCCCCCATCCAATTAGCCAAGCTTCAGGGAAAACAACGTCAAAGAGCCTCAGGGCAAGGCAAAACCCAAGATGAGGACGGCAGCGAATGGTAATGGAGGTTATTCGGGTTCATTATCAGGACTACGATGTTGGCGCGGTCAGCTTTGATACTGAAACAGGTCGAGGTGCTTTTGAATATGAAGCGGCTTTTATTGAGCGTGGTATTGAACTCGCGCCATTGACGATGCCACTGGGTCGGCAGATTTATACATTTCCAGAACTGGATTTTGAGACCTATAAAGGCTTGCCAGGCTTAATTGCCGACTCGCTACCGGATGATTTTGGCAATGCAGTACTAAATGCCTGGGTGGCCAGCCGAGGTAAGTCACCGGAGGATATTTCTCCACTGCAACGTTTACAGTACACCGGTACTCGAGGTATGGGCGCGTTGGAATATACCCCCGCGACCAGACTGAAAGATCTGAATGCAACTCAACAAGTCGATGTTGCAGCGTTAGTCAATATTGCCCAGGAAATATTGGACAGTCGTGCTAACTTTGCTGTGGAGTTAGCTAATGAAGCTCAGACAGATCGCGAAGCAATGATGGCGTTATTGTCTGTGGGCACCAGTGCTGGCGGAGCACGGCCCAAAGCCGTTTTGGCTTTTAACGATGACTTTACTCAGGTACGTTCTGGACAGGTTAATGTGCCGCAAGGCTTTAAGCATTATCTGATGAAGTTTGACGGGGTCAGCGAACATAATAAAAATCAGCAAACCTTTGGCGATCCTATGGGGTTCGGCGCCATGGAGTATGTGTATTATTTAATGGCTACCGCCTGTGGCATTGAGATGATGCCGTGTCGTTTACTCGATGAAGGACAGCGTCGGCATTTTTTAACGCAGCGCTTTGATCGTGTCGGTAATCAAAAAAGACATATCCAAACCTTGAATGGGTTAGCCCATGTCAATTACAAACAACCGGGCAGTTTTTCTTATGCTGAATTATTCGGGGTAGCCCGAAAATTAGGCTTATCTGCCATTGAGGCTGAGCAACTTTTTAAACGTATGGTTTTCAACATCGTTGCCAGAAATCACGATGATCATTCAAAAAATATTGCCTTCATGCTGAATGACAACAAGTGGACGTTAGCCCCTGCATACGATCTGGCCTATAGCTATAAACCAGGTAGTAAATGGGTGAGTCAGCATTGGATGAGTTTGAACGGCAAACGAGATGATTTTAACCGTGAAGATTTTTATTCTTTAGAAAAACTGAGCCCGTTATTTACTCGTAGAAAGATAAATCAGTTTATCGATCAAACCATTAGCCATGTTGCCGAATGGCGAAAACTGGCAACTCAACACGCTGTACCAAAGACATTGATCGATGAAGTCGAATCCAATATTCGATTGTCGTTGTAGCCGAATCTGCTGGTCTTATAACGAACATAAATTGATGTTTTCCCGTAGCGGATTGTGATTTATTCCATATCAATGCCGCATTATTGAGGTTTATCCTGCTCACTTGTTTTGGTGTCTTGCCAAAATAAATAATAAAAAAGCGAAACCTTATATGAGCGAGAGAGATAACGGCTTTTTTGATAGAGCGGATGCCTATATCAAATTAGCGAATACCCAAATGGAAAAAGGCATTCAGGCAGGAGAAGTAAGTCCGTCTTTTATGTATGGTCTTGCCAGATATAGTGCTTGGTTTACGGCTTCTGGTTGGACAAATGCCCAAGATATGGCGGATGCAAAAGATGAAACCGTCAAATTCTTTGTCAGTGAATTTCGGCGGATGTTGGAATTGAATATGGAAGACTATATTCAGAATTTCGATAATTATGTTCAGGCTTCTGAACAGCTACAAAACAAAGGGTAAGCGTTGCTTACCCTTTTTTTATCTGCACACTTTCCACCAGTAAACTCAAAACGGCTAAATTTCGGCGACCGCTTCCATACACTCAGGTAAGGTTTGTCCACCATCCACTACTATTTGTTGGCCAGTGATATAGGCCGCCTCTTTCGACGCCAGAAATAACGCCGCATTGGCAATATCTTCCACATCACCCAGTCGTTTCAGCGGGATCGCCGCTGCCATACTATTAAGATAATCTTCACCCAAACTCGCCAGTCCTTCGGTAACAATATTGCCGGGCATCACCGCATTAATGGTGGTGTTGTAACGTGCCAGTTCCATCGCTGCTGTTCTCATAAAACCCAGTTGGCCGGCCTTGGTCGCCCCGTAATGTGCCAACCGGGATAGCCTGTAATAGGCCCGGTTATAGATGAGGTGATCACCACACGGCCTGCCCCGAGTTTTTCAAAATGTGGAATACAGGCTTTGACACACAGAAAAGTGCTTTTCAGGTTGGTCGACATCATGTCGTCCCACTCTTCCGGTGAAAGATCGATAATTTTCTTTTGCGGGAAGCTCCCAGCATTGGCGCAGAGAATATCGACTGGTCCGAAGGTATTTTCTGTGTGTTCGACCAGCGCCTGAACCTGTTCCCAACTGGCGACATCACATAAGAAATAAGCTGCCGTTCCACCTGCAGCCTTAATTTCATCGACCGACTGTTGTGCTGCGGATTCACCGCGTGCAGCAATCATCACCTTGGCTCCTTGTCTGGCAAATACACTGGCAATGCCTTTGCCAATACCTTTTGAGCCACCAGTAACAATGACGGTCTTGTCTTGAATAGATGTCAGCATGAATTACCTCCGGAATATGAATTGACACGTTAAATGCATTTTTAGCATAAATCTTTTTCTTTGCAACAAAAATATTGCAAGTCGGACATTTTGGCGATATAAACATGTTTAACCGGGTTTATTAGGTACAGAATGATGGCAGGTTTATACAACGAGGAATATTTGCAGCGATTGGCTGGGCAAATACAGGAATTACTCGGGCAGTGGAATATTGATGAAGCTGCTAGCGTCTCACTGTTAACGGTCTCTGAAAATGCCACTTTTCTTGTGACTGATGAAAATAATGATCAGCGATTTATCATTCGTGTTCACCGGCCTGAATATCATTCAAAGCATGAAATCCATTCCGAGTTACTGTGGATTAAATCGCTGCGACAGCAAGCGTTGTTGAATACTCCGGAACCGTTGACCATGCGTGATGGATCGCTGATTGCTGCATTTGAAGATGATGGTGTTGAACGGTATCTGGTGGCGTTTGAGTTTATGCCCGGCAAACAGCCAAATGAAGATGAATCACTGATTGTCGGTTTTGAAATATTGGGTGCGACCTCTGCCAGATTGCACCAACAAGCGCGACAATGGTCTTTGCCGAAAGGATTTAGCCGTAAAAAATGGAATTTTGATAGTGCATTCGGTGCTAAACCGTTATGGGGAGACTGGCGTGAAGCTCCGGGACTCGATGACTCAGGGCAGGCGATATTAGAGCAATTATGTGAGGTTCTGGAAGCGAAATTACATCACTATGGTGAAACCCCGGATCGATTTGGCTTGGTGCATGCTGATCTACGGCTAGCGAATTTGTTAGTCGATGACAAACAGTTAAGTGTGATTGATTTTGATGACTGTGGTTTTAGCTGGTTTATCTATGATTTTGCTTCGGCAGTTTCGTTTCTGGAAACCTCACCTTTACTGCCTGAGTTGCAACGGGCATGGGTGCGAGGTTACAAATCAATAGCAGCACTGTCTGCCGAAGATGAAGCAATGATTTCAACGTTGGTGATGTTTCGTCGATTATTGCTGACTGCATGGGTGGCAAGTCATCCGGAAACACCAACCGCTGCGGAAGCCGGCTTTGAACAATTCACCTTTGGCACTATCGAGTTGGCAAAAAAATATCTGCAACAACAAGCTGAAGAAGGGAATGATTTAACGGAAAAACGTATTTTGGATATGAATGCGTTTGAGGCCAAGCACGGGGGGCATGCAGAAAATGTGGCGCGTCGTTTGAATAATCTGGGTGCTGCCTCGGTGTTGTTTTATCAAGAGCCAATTGAAATGGTTTCGGCCCAGGGTGCCTGGATGCAGGCTGCTGATGGCAAACGCTATCTCGATTTCTACAATAATGTGCCATGTCTGGGACATTGCCATCCCAGCGTGGTGCAGGCGGTTTCCAGACAAATTGGTACGTTGAATGTGCATACCCGTTATCTAGTGTCAGCAGTGGACGATTATCTTGATTCGTTGAAAGCAACATTGCCCGAATCGATTACCAATATTGTGATGACCTGTTCGGGCAGTGAGGCCAATGATCTGGCGATGCGTCTGGCAAAACAGGCTACGGGTGGTGAAGGTTTTATCGTGACCGAAGATGCCTATCACGGTAATACCAGTCTGGTCACCGAAGTATCGCCATCAATTATCAAACAAGGAAAATTACCGGCTCATGTTGTAGCTATTCCTCCACCATCTTCTGCTGTTTATGGTGAAGATATCGCTACTGGCTTTGCTGCAAAAGTCACTGAAGCCATTGAGCTTTTGTGGGAACGAGGATTTAGTGTCGCGGCTTTATTAGTCGATACCATTTTTTCATCAGACGGTATTTATACTGAACCGAGAGGTTTTTTAAAAAAAGCTGTTGATGTCGTGCATAACGCAGGTGGTGTATTTATCGCCGATGAAGTGCAACCGGGTTTTGCCCGACTGGGTGAAGCCTTCTGGGGGTTTGATTTTCATGGGGTCACACCGGATATCGTGACCATGGGTAAACCAATGGGCAATGGTTTTCCGATGGCGGCAGTGGCAACCCGATCAGAATATCTGGCGAGTTTTTGTGCTGACGTTGGCTATTTCAATACCTTTGGGGGTAATCCAGTTGCCGCTGCGGCAGGGCAGGCTGTGTTGGACACGATTCAGCAGGAAAATCTGCAAACTAATGCACTAGTGATGGGACATTATTTAAAAACCCGATTGCAATCTATTGCCAGCCAATCAGCTTATGTTGCTGAAGTAAGAGGGCAGGGATTGTTTATGGGAATTGATATCGGTAAAGCCGACAATAAACAGATTCCTGATCCGCTCAAAACCAAACAAGTCATCAATGGGTTAAAGGCGGCTGGGGTGTTGATTGGCGCAGCAGGGCGGTTTGGCGCTACCTTGAAATTACGGCCTTTATTGACGTTGACCCAATCCGAGGCCGACTTTTTTTTAGACGCATTTGTTCAGCAGGTATAAATGGTTCATTAAATCGACTATAGCGATGCCTATTGAACTGTTGCCACAATGATCTGCACCTCTGCTTTAGATAAGGCTTTTTTGAGCGGGCCGCTTGGCTTTTTATCGGTAATTAAATTATCAATCTCATCCCACTTTGCATAACGAGCGGTGGCAAGCCGATCAAACTTGCTGTGGTCTGCGACGATCATATTGTGTGTACTTTGACGAATCATTTGTTTGTACACATCCGCTGCATCAACTAATGCATCTGATGGTCCGGTGGGAGCAAGACCACTGGCGCCTAAAATCGTCCAATCAACAGTGTAATTGGTGAGAAACTGACAGGTCACCGAGCCATGAGTTGAACCTTCTTCTGCATGATAAAGCCCTGGCGCCATGATGACCTTAATGGTTGGATTTAACGACAATACCGTGGCAACACCAAATGAATGGGTGATAACCGTGATGTTATTCATTTCATAGGCAATCCGTTTGGCGACTTCAACCGTTGTTACGCCGGAGCCTATCATCAAAACTTTTGCCTCTTTGAGCATTGGAGCTGCTTTTTTAGCAATAGCCACCCGTTCAGTAATATTTGTCTTATGACGTTCATTGAGCACTGGTTCAACAGCTTGACGTAATAATGCACCACCGTAAGTGCGGCTAATTAGGTTTTGTTCAGCCAGTTCTTCCAGATCACGGCGGATGGTTTCGGTGGTGACATTTAAAGCCGAAGCTAATTCATTGACGCGCATTGAGGGATGAATGGTCAGTTCATCAATAATTGACTTATGACGGGCCGCTTTTTTCCGTGACATGTGGTTAAACTCGCAGTTGATGGCTTGAAAGGTACCATACTCATTAGTGATTTAGCATACCCAAGCAAATGCCAAGTTGTTAAGCAGTCGCTTTTGCTTAAAGCCGATTTCTTTTCAATCCACTTCAGATAAGTTTCGATATTAATTCTGGTTAGTCTAGCTTTATTTGTGCAACAGGATAATAATCGCGATGAAGAAAAATTCTTCAATTACAGTATGTTGTGCGTCATTTCCGGGTTTCGGAAATATGAAAGAAAGTAGGGTGTTAGTGGTGGTTTTTTTCGATTTGGATTCTTATAAAGGATGCTGAAAATGATTAAAAAAATGCTGTTGATAGCCATGTTTTTTACCTTAACTGCTTGTGGTGATGGTGGTTCGGTTTCGGGTGAGTATATTGGTCAGGAAAACTCTTGGGTCGATAAATTGGTATTCGGTCCTGATGATAAAGTGAGAGCAATTGATGGTGATGAGACCGCTTTGGGCATATTCACCGTTGAGGGCGATAAGGTCATGGTGGCTATCGGGGGAGACCAAAACCCCATGACAATCAGAAAAGATGGCTGCCTGGATGGCGGGTATGTGGGAGTCTACTGTAAGAAATAGGCAGAATTTGTTGTCATCATTACTGTATTAACCATCAAGCTGGCGGGTACAATACCCGTCAGTTTTGTTGGTGTAATAGCTACATCCTCATCAAGTCTTTATATCATTTGAAATATCATTAACATTCAACCGATCTTTTGGTCTCATTGGTATGTATTCATACAAGGCGTTCTCATGAAAATCTTTAGCATCCTGATCCTGTCACAGGTTTTTCTGATCGGCTGCAGCAAGCAGGATTCAATATCAGAGCTGGTGTTAGTTTATGAAAATCGAAATGCTCTGCAATGTGAGAGCGCAGGTATTTCGCCGTCAGATAGTGTTGCCAAACTAACTGCTGCCGGGATAGCCGTTAGCAAAACTGATTGCGGAAATAGAACCGGTGTTATGTATCCAGCCGCCTGCGGCATGGGCACAGGCACGATATTAATTCATGAAATAGCACAGCAAGATCTACCTTCTGCTCGCCAAGCGGGCTTTGAAGAAGTGGCAGAGTTGGTCAATATTGATCAAGGCACAGGCTATGAAATTGTTCAATGTGAAGTCGTGGAATAAATCAATGAAGAACATCTTTCACACACTGCAAAGCAGTTTTATAACTATGACACTGGGTTTAATGTTGATTGCTTGCAGTGGCGAGTCAGATTCAAATACTTCTGTCCCTGACACAAGTCCAGCAGAAGTAGTTGAGCAGCCAGCGCCTATGCCAAAAATTTATATTGATCAAAATATCGTCCCAACTTCAGCGGAAAACCGTAGAGGCTTATATCGGGATTTATTGGAACTCTGTCGGGAGGAGGGTATTCCGACCAAAGCCTTATTAGAAAGTGAAGCCCTGAAGATAGGCACAATTCGTCTGCAGCGATGGTTGGACGAGGGAAGGACTGCATATCGGCTGGAGTTTTGGGACTACCAGATGGCTGAACCGCAAAAGAAACCTCGCTGTGAATTCCAACTGGTCAGCAGTGGTCGACATGTTTTAATTGAACCAGAGGGGCTTCGTGGTATCGATTTAAATGATAATCAGCCATTTAAAGTCAGTCCATTGACTGGTGCCGATGCAACTCTGCTTTTACGCTCCCCAGCTAGAACAGAGACCACACCTGCAGATAGACTGCAAACGGTTGCTGGGCAGCCATGTGTTGAGAAACCTATTCCCGGCAACAAAGGTGCTATCGCCTGTACCTGGGCGGGAGGAATGCAATGGGGCTTTGAACCACGATCTTTCAAAATTGTTTCGGTATTGGATGCACAGCACTATGAATTGTTCAGAAGCATTATTCTGCAACAACAACCTGGCGGGGATGTGCCTGATAAGGTGACAACTGTTGCGTTTAGAATTAATAAAGCTTTTGACGAATCAGCCATGCAACCCGCACCGGCAACAGCATCGCCTGCTCGACGCCCGTGACCTTGATAAGCTGTAAATTTGCCGAACAGAATTAAAATGGTCTGTGTTTTGTGACTTAACCGTTATTTAATGTGACAGTGTCAGCATGACGCCAGTTAAACCAGCTGTATCTCACCCGTTAATATCGGGTGTTGTTTTCTCTAAAAACAGGTTCTAATGATGGAAACGCAAGTGATGGAAGATCACATCATCGATGTGCGCAATCTCAGTAAGAAGTATCCATCTGGATTTCAGGCATTAAATCAAGTCAATCTGCAAATCAAACGCGGCGAAATATTTGCCCTGTTAGGCCCAAATGGCGCAGGTAAAACCACTCTGATTAGCATTATTTGTGGGCTGGTCAATGTGGGAGAAGGGCAGGTTCTGGTCGGCGGCTATGATGTCGTCAAAGATTATCGGCAAGCCCGCAAACAAATTGGTTTGGTGCCACAAGAATTGGCCATTGATGTGTTTGCCTTTGTGTGGAATACCATGGTGTTTAGTCGCGGCGTATTTGGTAAACCGCGTGATGATGCGTATTTGGAAGAAATTCTAAAGGCATTGTCTTTATGGGATAAACGCCATGCCAAAATTCAGTTCCTTTCAGGTGGCATGAAACGCCGGGTGTTGATTGCCAAGGCCTTGGCACATGAACCGGAAGTGTTGTTTCTTGATGAACCGACAGCCGGTGTCGATGTGGAATTGCGCCGTGATATGTGGCGTCTGGTAGAAAAATTACGTCAACGCGGCACTACTATTATTCTCACCACCCATTACATTGAAGAAGCCGAAGAGATTGCCGATCGGATAGGCATTATTAATCATGGTGAGATTCTGCTGGTCGAAAACAAACGTGAGTTAATGAAAAAGCTGGGACGCAAGCAACTTATTCTGCAGTTACAACACCCGATTACGCAGATCCCCAGTGAACTGAACGGCTTTGTATTGCAACTTGGTGAAGATGGTAAAACCCTCACTTACGACTATGTTGATAATCAACCGACCAATCATGTGACGGAGGTGCTGGCGGCGATCCATCGTTCTGGGATTGAGCTGAGTGATGTGCAAACCAAGCAAAGCACACTCGAACAAATTTTTGTCAGCCTGGTGGAGGAATCAAAATGAATTGGTATGCCATAAAAGCCATTTATTTATCCGAACTTCACCGCAGCTGGCGGACACCTTTGCAAAGCATTGCTTCGCCAGTGTTGTCCACCTCGCTTTATTTCATTGTATTCGGTTCGGCGATTGGCTCGGCAATGACAGAGATTGGTGGCGTCAGTTACGGGGCATTTATAATTCCTGGTCTGATTATGTTGATGGTATTAACCGAATCAACATCCAATGCCTCATTTGGTATTTATATGCCCAAGTGGTCCGGCGCTATTTATGAAGTATTGTCCGCCCCGGTTTCAGCATTTGAGATTGTAGTGGGATATGTTGGTGCGGCAGCGACCAAATCGATTATTCTGGCGATGTTGATTTTGCTCACCGCCAAGTTGTTTGTGGATTACTCTATTTTGCATCCGCTGTGGATGATGCTGTTTCTGGTATTGACCTGCGTCACCTTTAGTATGCTGGGCTTTATCCTTGGTGTGGTGGCCGATGGTTTTGAAAAGTTACAGGTTATTCCATTGATGGTGGTCACACCACTGGCCTTTCTCGGCGGTACGTTTTATTCGATCAGCATGCTGCCAGAGTTCTGGCAGAAAGTGACTTTATTCAACCCCGTGGTGTATCTGGTCAGTGGTTTCCGCTGGAGTTTTTATGGCACAGCTGATGTCAGCCTGACATTGAGTTTAGTGATGATTTCTACTTTTCTGATTATTTTTATGTTGTTTATCTGGTGGATATTTAAAACCGGTTATAAGGTGAAAATTTGATCAATGGTTCAATAACCCTAACTTAATGTTAGCCAAAGAGCGATTACTGCCATAGTTTTTCCAGATGTTTGAAATGCCATTTTGAGGGATCTTCAGGGCCCTCTATGGTTTCCTTGCAACTGGGTAGAGCGAGATCGACTACTTGTATTTGGATGGGCGCTTTTGAACGTAACGAAAAAAAGACTTTCACCTTGGGTTTTACCAGTGATGTCACGCCGGGTTCAATCACCACAGCCAGTCGCTGTGAGGTCAAACGTACTAATGAGCCAACCGGATATATGCCGACCATTTTGACAAAGGCATTGAACAGTTGTTTATCAAAGTGCCCCTCCCACTGAGCCATTTCGCGAATGGTTCCAGCAGGATCCCAGGCTTGTTTATAAGCGCGTTCAGAGGTAACGGCATCATAGACATCACAAATGGCTGCCATACGAGAAAACAATGATATTTCGTCGCCCTGCAGTCGATTCGGGTAGCCCAAACCATTTATTTTTTCATGATGATGTAAAGCGATATCGACGACCTCTGGCGCTGCACCTGAGTTTTCCAAGAGCTTGGCGCCGGCAGCTGGATGCTTTTTCATAATGTCGTATTCTGCTTCGGAAAGCTTTCCGGGTTTGTTCAGTACTTCCAATGGCATCAAGGATTTACCAAGATCGTGCATCAATCCACCTACACCAGCCAGCTTAACCTGTTCTTCATCGAGATTGAGTTGGCGTGCCATTGATATCATCAATGCACAAACAGCCAATGAATGCATGTATGTATAGTCATCGTGGGTTTTCAGTCGAGCTACACTGAGTATAGCGGCTGAGTTTCGTTGTACCATCAAATCAATTTCATTCACTAGCGGTAAGGTGGTTTGCGGATCAATTGCTTTACCTAGTCGGGCATCTTTATACATTGCCATAACCTGAGGTTTAGCTTCATGAAAAACCTTACGTGCTTGATTGATATCGTCTTCCATTGAGGTTTGGAGCACAGTTTTTTTATCTTCGATGCTTTGCTTAGTAACGATTTGAGTGTCTGAGAAGTCTTCAACAGCTGGTTGCTTAGAGGGCGTTACGGGGTGTGAATTTTGTATAGCTTCGCCTTTTTCCTCATCGATCCAGACATCTTCGATGCCTGCTTCAACAATACTTTTAATATCATCGGCATCGGTTAATAAAAAACTACTGCGTAAAAACGGATGCTTCAACCATGAACCACCCAGCTTTTGTATATACATGCCCAGTCGGAGCTCTGTAGAGGCAATGCGTCGAGTCAAAGTTGGTTACCTTTTAGTGTGAATTTTTCCTGATATTGTATATAGCTAACATGTGAAAAAAATGTATTTCAGCACAAAATTTGTGGTTTTAGCTTTAAATTCAGGAAAATCCTTGGCGCTTTCTTCGGCTAAATCTGAGATTTGTGGAAAAAACAGAGCTCTATCTGGCTAAACTCAGAGTGTTGAGCGATTGGAATTTGAATCAAGAATAGGGTTTTTTATTGTAAGCTGAAATCAGCAACTTGTATTATTCAAAATAGACGCAAAGCAATGATGGTGCTACTTTGGGTGGTGACGCATTGAGTGGACTTTATTGATGTCACCGGATCGCTAATTAGTCTGAATGACGAAGAGTTAAAACAATAAAAAAAGATAGGTCGACAAAAATAACAATATTTATCAATTAGATATGGATAGAGAAATGCAAGAAGATAATCAGCACGTAGAACCGGAACTGGAAGATCTATTAAATCAGGCAATTGCAGAGGGCTTTGTAGAGGTTCCTGTTCTTCCTGAAGTAGCAAATAGAGCTTTTATGCTGGCAAATGATAAAGAATCTGATGCTAGTCAAATGGCACAGTTGATTCAAAGTGATCCGTCACTCGCTGGCCATGTGATGCGCATTGCCAACTCGGTGGCTTATACCCCGATGGCAAATCTGACCTCACTACAACAAGCCATTGCCCGACTGGGTATGACAACTATCAGTGAAATCGCCATTAGCGCCGTACTCAATGCGAAATTATTTAATACCCCGGGCTATGAGAAGTATGCAGCTGACATCTGGCAGCAGGCATTAGCGACATCATTGTGGGCAAAAGAGATTGCCAGTCATTGTAACGTGAACGTTGAAGTCGCTTTTCTGGCGGGATTGATTCATTCAATTGGTCGCCCAGCGGTGCTACAAACACTGATTGATGTTGCTGCGCAACAAACAATAACTTTGGATGATGCCATTGTTCATCAACTGGAAGATAAATATTGGCTGACAGTTTCGCAGATGATTGTTATTCGCTGGCGTATGCCGGCCCTGGTCATTGAAACAATCCAGCATCTTGAAACACCATCGACTGACAAGGAGGCAGGTCAATTGGCAGCAGTGATAAATATGGCCAGGTATGCTGCTGATGCCATGCTGAATGATGATTTGGCAGATAACTTCCCTCAGTCATGCATCGAGATTGTTGAGTTCGAATCGACAGATATCCAGAAACTATTAACTAAGAAAGGGCAAATCAGCGAACGACTCCAACAGCTGGCGGCTTAATCATCTTTATTCAGATATTCGTTTTTTAACTTCACATAATTCTGGCAAGCATAGTGAAAATAATTTAGTTCGGCCTCAGTTAACGGCCGAACTTGTTTAACCGGAGAGCCAAGATAAAGATATCCGGATTCAAGTTTTTTTCCCGGCGGCACTAATGAGCCGGCACCTATAACCACTTTATCTTCAACTGTTACACCATCCAAAATGGTCGACGACATTCCCACCAACACCTGACTACCAATGGTGCAACCGTGCAACATCACCATATGACCCACCGTGACATCATCACCGATGGTTAAAGGATGTCCTTGCGGATTAAACTCACTGGCATGAGTAATATGCAAACACGAGTTATCCTGAATACTGGTACGAGCGCCAATGCGGATTTGATGCATATCGCCACGAATAGATACCAGTGGCCACACCGAGCTGTCATCACCGATTTCAACATCACCAATAATGACAGCACTGTCATCGACCCAAACACGTTCGCCTAATTTGGGTTGTTTACCTCGAAAAGTTCGTATCACTGCATTTCTCACTGTTAAGTGTTATGAAAATTCTATTTCAAACCCTATGCGATTGTCTGCTGATAAAAAATGGAGCTTATGGATTCAATCGAAAAAGCTTGGGTGATGTCTTTGCTTTTATCTGAAAAAGCCTATGATTCACGATAACTGGATTATCAAAACTAGGAGTCTGATATGGCAAGCAGTTTAGCGTTACATCGCGGTTTGGTGGTATCTATCGATGACCCATTACAACAAGGACGCGTACTAGTCCAAACAATTACCACCGGTGAACAATTATGGGCCAAGGTAAATAATCTTCTGCTGGGTGCTGTGGAAATAAAAGCTATTCATTTGATAGGTGATGAAGTGATGTATTTAGCAGATGATTCAAAGATTGACGCGCTGCTGATACATCGGAAAAAGTCAGCGACATTCGATGCCGAACAGCAGAATAGTTCATTAAAAATTGCCTTAAATGCCGAAACTGAGATCACACTCGCATTGGAGAATAATTCGTTAACTTTTGTCACCAGCTTTGGGCAACAAGTGACTTTCACCGCAGATGGTGGAATCAGTATTTCAGCTAGCAAAATATCGCTGCAAGCCAATCGATTAAGTTTGGCGGCATCTAATCTAAAAGTAGATACACCATTGACTGATGTTTCCGGTGTTTTGAAATGTGACACGCTTATTGCCAATAGTGTGGTTTCTACGAAGTACAGTCCTGGCGAAGGCAATATTAACTAAGTGAATTTAGCTAAACAGTTCAAACCCACATAGCAGTAATAAGGCTACATTAGCCAGCAGGCCAATCATAAAAAACACGGTTCTTGGACTGGGATTTTTTTCGGTAGCAATGGCGTAATACAAAGCCATATGCATAATTCGGGCAATGGCAAAAATCCAGATAAACACGCCGGTCCATAATGCATTAGTGCCGATTAAAATAGCCATAAAGGTGGTGCCCAACATCAGTGGCAAATTTTCCAATGAGTTCATAAAAGTGCGGTGAGCTCTGAACACAAACGAATCATGACTAAGATTTTCAGCAATCTTGCCAGGTATGGCACCGGCTTGTGAGGCTTTGGTTTTACTGGCAATAAACCATTGCACCAGTAAGGTCAGCAAGATGAAAAACAAGCCGGAAAAAGTCAGCTGATAGATATTTGCGAGTGTCATTTTTTACTCTCTTTACGGTAAGTTTAGTGATAGCTTAGCATTGATTTTTGGCGCAAGGCTGTAAGCCTTAATAGCCTGCAAGATATTGTCTGGTTGGCAATGTCACTCTGACAACATATGGATATCTGCGCCTTCAAGTCGCGCCCGAGTAAATAAGGCTTGAGCTTCCACGGTATCCAAGCGAACCCCAAAGGCGGCATAAGGAAAATCCATCAGCGGAGCACGATTTTCGTTAAAAAAAGGCCATTGTTTATTTTTACGATAGAAGGTTTCGACAAAGCTGGTCAGAGCGATTACGCCTTGCTGGCCATTTTGCAGATTAACGATCCACGGCCCGCCGGAATCTCCTCGAGTTGGCATCGGTAACTCAAATTGATAGCGCTCATTTTGCACCCGACTTACTGCTAGCAATGCTGAGGGGGAGCTTATCATCGCGTGTTTAGCTAAAAACTGGGCACGAAATTGCAGGTGTAATAGTGGATCGAGTTGTTCATAAAATTGTGGGACAAACTGATAAAAGTCTTCTTCAGCGGATAACAGCGGTTTGACGGCGCAACGTGGATTCTCAATCTGATGATCATCAATACCACGACCATAGCCGCATAACAAAGCTTGAGAAGCACTTAGCGAATTAACGACAGGAATCGCCTCAATGCCTTCGGGTGCATCACCATCAAATATCAAAACAGCCAGATCGGCAGCGAGATTGTTTTCAACATCATTAAACCGATTATAAAGTGCAGCACGTATAGCCGGAACGGGTCTACCTAAAAAGATTTTGACCACGGGAGTTCGGGTAATCGGGTTTATTTTTGAATCACGTAAACAATGGGAAACAGTTAAAACAGTGAGGGGGTGAGTGCCAACCACAACCGAACTACATTCATCATGTTCAGTCACCTGAGTGTTGGTGCCGCCGTACCATTTGAGTTGCTCAACATGAAGTTGGCCTGTTGAAACCTGCTCAATGGGCATAGGTTCACCATGGATAACGCCGTGAACTGGCATCATGAAAATGCAGCCAAACAATATCGACAGTAAACGCCACATCAAACCACCTCCCTGAAACCGGAAAGTTGGAATTCAACCAGCTATAGCAAAAGGCATTTGTTTTAGCAAAAAGTTCAATGGGTTGAGTGATTTTAATACGAAGAGGAAACGACGGAAGAGTTTATTTAAGCTATCGATAATGGCCTGTTAAATAGTTTGCCATGCGGATAATAAAACACCCCATTTCAAGCAGATTGTGTTGAAAATGGGGTGTTTGTCCTGACAATAAAATCAGAATGGCTAAAACATTCGTTTTATTTATCTATAGCTTAAGGTGAACATTCACCAACTCGTTCACCTTGATAGTCGGTCTTCATGACCATCGGGCCGAGCGGCGTATTCATATCGCTGCTCATTTTGCCGTCGAGACGATTTCCATGGAAGGTGGCATAGCCTTTAAACAACGTTGTCATGCCTTCCATGTTGCAGGACGCGGCATAATCAACCCGGTCACGTTTGATATCAGCCTGTGTCACATTACAACTTTTCGGAATATTCAACACATCGATGCCTTTATCCAGTTGTGCCTGTGTCAGACATTCCTGATTACTGTTCTTTTGCGGTGGCATATTCATCGGGCCCTCAATGGTCGTACTGCTGGTGTATGCCCAAAGTCCGGGTTGCAAATTAGGCTTCTCTGCCAAAGCGTTGCTGCTAAACAGCACGACACTGACAAAAAACATGGATGAACGAAAAACATTTAGCATGATTAATATTCCTTAACGTAGTGCGGAGACTGGCGTAGCTGTCAGTGTGATGAAACTTGTCGTTGAGTTCAATAGACAACAGCTCAATGAGAAAGATTTTAAGCTTGCAGTTAAACGATAGAGAGTGAGAAAAGTCATTTGAATCAGTTAACACTTAACGAAATTATCTGGCAGGTGGTGGCATTAATTCCTGAGGGAAAAGTCGCGACCTACGGTCAAATTGCCATACTTTGTGGCTATCCAAGTCATGCGCGTTACGTGGGCACGACATTAAAACAACTTCCCGATGATTCTGAATTGCCTTGGCATCGGGTGATTAATGCCAAAGGTGAAATTGCTTTTCCGGTTGGAAGTGCAGCTTTTCAACGGCAAAAAAGCTTACTGCAAACAGAAGGGATTGAATTTAATAGCAATAAAATCAATCTGTCGAAGTATCGTTGGTAATTAACGATTTTGGCTTGGTGATTATTGCTTGTTTCGCCATTGTTTAATAGATTGTTCGGCCTGATTAATTTCGGCTTCGGTCATTTTTTTGATTAAAACGGCTTTGATATGTTGAAGATCTTCAACACCATTTTGTTCAGCTAAAGACCACCACATATAAGCCATTTGATAATCCTGCATCACTGCTAAACCTTGGTAATACATATTGCCAAGATTACTTTGTGCTTCTGCATAACCTTGGTTGGCAGCAAGCTGCATCCATCTAATCGATTCAGTGTGATTTTGCTCAACACCCTGGCCAAGTTTGTACATGATGGCAAGGTTAAACTGGGCAGGTGCATAGTGATTGTCGGCAGCGTGACGAAACCATTTTGCTGCTTGCTGATAATCCTGTTCAACGCTTTGTCCGTTGAGATAAAGAAAACCTAAAGTGTTTTGTGCAATTGCATTGCCCTTGCTGGCAGCGCTTTTACATTTTTCCAGATACTCTTTTTGAGACAATGCTGCAGTTTTGGTCACAGTTGTTTTCCGCTGATAATGAGTGATCGCATATAAAGCCGTTTAAACCAGTTGAAATTTTCGGCTATCGAATGCGAAATCGTGCTTATGATATCAGCAACCAGTAGTTAGCGAAGCTATCTCAACGACGTACTGTGACCGCCTGCCAGAAGTTTCGAGACCAATAAGTGTTTTTTAAACTGGAAATCATTACCCCGCGAGTGGTGGAAGCATGTAAAAATTTGTGATCTTCCACATAAATACCGACATGTCGCCCATTACGAAAGAACACCAGATCGCCGGATTGTAGTTGAGCTCGATTAATCGGTTGACCCACTCTTAATTGCTGATCGGTGGTTCGAGGTAAATCCACGCTAAACAATTCGCGGAAGGTGATTTGCACAAAAGCGGAACAATCAATCCCAGAACGACTCACTCCACCAAGGCGATAAGGTGTGCCTTGCCAAGCTTCATGTTGTTGATAAAGCAGCAGCATGGCCTGGATTTCATCGTAATAAAAAGCTTCAACTGTCGGTTTGGGGAGCTGGGCACGGTCTGTTGTAGTAGTCTGAACTGGCGGAGTTGTACTACAGCCCGTCATGACGGCCAGCAATGACAACAATAAAAAACGCCAGTGTGGCGTAATAAAAAATAAACGATATGTTTCAGTCATTGGTTATATGGCTTTTTTTCTCACTTAATTCAAAACAGATTAAAAACTATAAAGTTCTAAAATTAAAGATTATTTTCATGAATTAACCGCTTTATCCAAGATATCGAAGAAAAGATATGCACTTTAATTACACCAAATGAAGGTTTAATTTCGGAGAAATATGCACATATTTTGGTCTGTATAGATACTATGGTAATAATATTGCCATAAGCTTTAGATAAGTTATTAACTGCGAGACTCTGTTTGTTGTTCATACGCAGCAGTAGTTTACGGGTTACTGACAAAATTAAAGGTAGGGAAATGACTGATCAACTTTCTGAATTAGTATTAATAATCTTCATCGCCGGGGCGGCGCTTGCATTATTTTCAAACAATAGTCGCTGGCGCTTTTTAAATAATAATCAATGGGATGGGGAAGTTCTTACCCTGACGATTATTACACTGGTTTCAATGGTAAGTATTCCGTTGATTGATGCGACACTGCCATGGATGGAGTTTGCTGATCTGGCTTATTACGATGAAATTGCATGGTTAGGTACTATTTGTGGCCTTCTCGGAGTATGGCTGCTTTACAGGGCTGCACGTGATTATCGCGGCATTGCTCAGCAACAGAAAAAATTTGTTGGCCGAGGTATATACCGGTTTATAAGATATCCGTTCTATACAGCGTTATTAGTTCTGGCATTAGCGCAGTTATTGTTATCGCAGAATTGGTTAGCGGGTTTGGCAGGTCTGGTTACCTTTGCGTTGGTTTATAGCTTAAGGGTGCCACGCGATGAAGAAGAAGGTCTGGAGAAATATGGGGAACATTATCTTGAGTATATGTCCCAAACAGGTGATATATTGCCGCGCTTTCGTTTAAAACATCAGCAATAAAAGACGGTTTGGAAACTAATAATGCTTAATATCCGCCCACTTTCTCGTGAAGCCTTAGTTTCCATGATGGAAACAGCCACGGTGATCGAGAAAGACAAAAAAGGTCCCAAAGTGGCGGTATTGTCTGATGGTGAATACTTAAAGTATTTTTATCGCAAACGTTTTTTTAATAGAGAGCTTATCGCGCCAGCAGCGGTTAAATTTGCTCGGAATGCTTATCAGTTGGAACAACTTGATATTCCAACGCTCAAAGTAAAATCTTTGCACCGCATTGTTGGCGAAGGCCATACAGTAGCAATTTATTCACCTTTGCCTGGTCGCACTTTACGCGATATCGTCAACTCTAACGAAGCGGATGCCAATTTGATGTACCGCTTAGGCGTATTTTTGGCGAGAGTTCAGCGACGGGGCATTTATTTCCGCTCAATTCATCCTGGCAATATTATCGTCAGCGGAATGGAATTTGGTTTGATTGATATTCTTGATATGCGTTTTCATTCCTGGTCTTTAAGTCGTTGGGCGAGACGGCGCAATTGGCGGCATTTTTTCCGTTATCCGCAAGAGTGGGTAAATCATGGGGATTTGATCGAGGCGCTTATCAAAGGCTATCGACATTCTGCTGATTTACCGCTGCGTGAACTGAGTTGGATCGATCGTATTATCGGTAAAGTGATCTCCACCTAGTTTCTTAAGCTCAACTTCTCAGTCTGATTGGGCATTTTTGCGTAAAATGCCCACACATGACGACCTTAAATAAACCTTCCAATCAATACGACGTAATTATCCTTGGTGCTGGTGCAGCCGGATTAATGTGTGCAATAGCTGCCGGTCAGCGAGGTCGAAGCGTGTTGGTACTCGATCATGCTAATAAGGTCGGTAAAAAAATCCTGATGTCTGGTGGTGGACGTTGTAACTTCACCAATATGTACTCTGGGCCGGAAAACTTTATTTGCAGCAATCCGCATTTTGTTAAATCTGCTTTAAGCCGATATACCCCCTGGCATTTTATCGAAATGGTTGAACGTCATCAGATTGCCTATCACGAAAAGAAGTTAGGCCAATTATTTTGTGACGAATCATCGAAAGAAATTGTACAAATGTTGCTTGCCGAGTGTGAGTCGGCAGGTGTCACCATTCAAACTGATACGCCGGTTCAAGTATTGGAAACCGGCGAATACAAATTGCTGCAAACACCTCAAGGGAAATTGCAGTGTGACTCGCTGGTGATTGCAACTGGTGGACTGTCTATTCCAAAAATGGGTGCTACCGGTTTTGGTTTTGAACTGGCAAGAAAGTTAAATATTCCATTATTACCAACTCGGGCGGGGTTAGTCCCTGTGGTATTGGATGATCACAAACTCAAACCGCTTGCAGAGTTAAGTGGTATTTCGTTGGATAGCATTACCGAAACGGATACATGTTCATTTCGTGAGAATATTCTGTTTACCCATCGCGGTTTAAGTGGTCCGGCCATACTTCAGGCATCCAGTTATTGGCAGCCCGGAGAGTCGCTGAAAATTGATATGTTTCCCGGAATTGATCTAACCGCGTACTTAGCTGAAATGCGCCGTGAAAAATCCAAGACTGCTCTGAAAACCATACTGGCCGAGAAACTGACCCGCCGCGTTGCACAGCTTTGGTGTGAACAATGGATTGAAGACAAACCTGTGGGTCAGCTTTCTGATAGTGATATTGAACAGATCGTCTCGCATTGCCAGCCCTGGACAGTTAAACCTTCGGGTACTGAAGGTTATCGAACCGCCGAAGTGACTCTGGGAGCATTGATACCAATGCGTTATCTTCCAAAACCATGGAAAGCAAGGAGCATCCGGGCTTGTATTTCATTGGTGAAGTCGTCGATGTCACAGGGCATTTGGGTGGGCACAATTTTCAGTGGGCATGGGCTTCAGGCCATGCCGCCGGACAGTTTGTTTGATTTATAATACCAATGGATTTTTTTACTAACCTCGGCTACACGGGGCTTTTCGTCTCAGCTTTTTTAGCCGCAACGATTTTGCCACTGAGTTCTGAAGTGGTGCTCACAGCGTTATTAATCCGCGGGTTTTCTCCAACGAATATTGTTGTCATTGCCACGATAGGCAATGTGTTGGGATCACTGACAAACTATGCACTCGGCTATTGGGCCAGTATAGGTGTGATAAAAAAATGGCTGAGAATGTCTGAAGATGATTTTGTGCGAGCAGAATTACGCTTTAAAAAATATGGATTGTTATCGTTGTTTTTCGCATGGTTACCAATAATTGGAGATCCCTTGACAGTGATAGCCGGTATTTTACGAATCCGGCTACTGTGGTTTGTCATTATTGTTAGCGCAGGCAAGTTATTACGTTATGTGGTGATTAGTTATCTTGCTCTGCAAGTTGGTTGAAAAGACTTTGCTGTATTCCTGATAGCGCAAGCTTGGAAGGATTTTTGCCACGCGCGATCTAAATTACGTTGTATTAAACGACTTTGATTTATCTTGGTATTTTCGTGTTTTTCTTCTTAGTCTGCGCCAGCCTATCAGAGTACCGCTGATACAAATAATCAGTCCACCAAGACTGAATAGGGTAATTAGACTTTCCCGTAAAATCGGGCGCTCCAGTAACGGCTGCCAATCCCAGCTATGCAAAAGATTAAATAGCCAGCGTGCTATTCGACGGTTTTGATCAAGGCTTTCAATGACCGCCCCGTTATGTGGATCAATGTGAATCCACGTTTTAG
>NZ_SSXS01000013.1:0-27606 GCF_004832235.1 Methylophaga sp. SB9B | reverse complement strand
GGTGTCTAGACCTCGCGACAAAGTCCAACTGTCGTACTCAATAAGTCCGAGATATTCAGTTTTTGCTGCAGGATAAAAGGCTTGAGCAGAGGCCAAAGCCTGAAGCTGGTTTGCGTTTTCGATTTTTTTGTGCAGTCAAGGCATCTATAGCTATTGCTGCCTGATCTGGATAACGTATTAAATAATGAGGTTTGTCGGCAATGGAACTCAGTCTGACTTCAACAGGTGGCACAGTTTGTTTAGTCGCATTAATAGCCTGATTAACGTCAATATAGTCGGTCCCGGCAGATAGTGCTGGCAGACTTTGCAAATGTTCTGTGGATGTTAACTTGGGATAGCCGACAAACAACATGACGATACCTGATATGAACCACAAGGCCATAAACAGGCATAGAGCAATCCCAAGCCAACGATGCCACAGAAACAACTGTCTCATCAGTATTTCAGATCCAATGATAATTCGACGCTGCGTGGCTCACCGACGTAATACTGACTAGAAGAACCAGAATAGGCATACAACTTGTCAGATAGGTTTCGTCCACGTAGCGTGATATCCAAGTGCTGACTAACACGGTATCGAGCATACGCATCATATAGGGTATAGGCTGGGAGTTTCTGAGTGTTGGCACTGTCGGCATATACCGATGTCACGTGACGGGCTCCCAAACCGAACTGCCAGTCTGACAAGGGTTGATAAATCAACCATAAATTGCCAAGTCGTTTAGGAATACTGCTCGGCATGTTGCCCTTATATGATTCACCCGCCTCGAAATATTCATCATATTCGGCGTTGACAAAGGCGACATTGGCATCAGCACGCAGAGTTGTGGTTATTTGCAGAGATGTCGCAAATTCGAGGCCTTTTGATGTTTGTTGACCAACTTGAATCGAACGGCTGGAGTCATTTGGATCTCGGACTAAGAAATTCTTACGAACGATATGATAAGCCGCGATAGTGGAAGTACCACGGTTATTCCAATAATTAAATTTTGCACCTATTTCAAATTGACGGCCTTTACTGATATCGAAGTCATTAATCGTCGTAGTGCTTGATGTCGTCAATGTACCGCCTGGTGGTTCTGATGAGGTGCTGTACTGAGAATATAAACTGATGTCCTCATTTAACGCATACACCAGTCCTAAACGGCCAGAAACGGTATCCCATTGACTGGTTGATTTTTCTGCCCCTGGCGAAGGTACAAGCTCAAAATCAATGTGGTCATAACGCAAAGCCGAGATAAGTGATAGACGATCGGTAAGGCCTTGTCGGTTCTCTGCGAATACAGAAATCATCTTGACTCTGTTGCTGCGGCCTTCTTGCAAAGAACCAATACCTAATTCAGCAAAGCTGCCAGGGTCATAGTTATATGGATTAATAAAATCAAAAGTTCCGGATGAGGTCGGAAAGCCTGTGTGATGGTTAGTGTTGAAGTCAAAGCCAACAGCCCAGTCACTTTTTTGGGCGAACAGCTCGCCCTGATGCGTCAGCTCAATTCGGTTACCATTCATTTCCTGTTCATGACGTTGTTGATACCCACTGCGACGCTCAATTACGCTATTGGTTGAGTCTGTATAACGATAGCCCTCAAGGTTCTGATAGTCACGTTCAGCACGATAATGATAAAACGTATTTCGTAAAGCGGTTTTGTCATTAAACTGGTAGTCCGTCACTGATCGTAGCCAACGAACACGTTGCTTATATACCCCATCTTCAACGTTATAGTTGTTATGGCGGATACGCTTATCAATTTGTAATGTGCCGCTTTGGGGCTGTAACGTTGGCGTGCCCCAATATGGACTATCAACATTTTCTTCCTGATATTCCACAGCTAACGTATGAGATAGATTGGTCGTAAGATCACTCAACCATGAGAAGGCCATAGAATCAGAGCGTGTTTCATTTCGATCAATGTAACCGTTGCTATTTCCTTGACTGTAATCAAAACGAATCCAGTTATACTCATTGAGTTCTTTGTTAACACCAAGGGATGTTTCAGTGGTATCAAAGCGACCATAACTTAAGCGACCGGTAAGTTCTTGATCAATACGATCAGCGGTTTTGGTAACGTAATTCAGGCTACCGCCAACGGAGCTAGCTCCATATAAAAAAGAAGATGGGCCGCCAACCGCTTCAACACGATCATATATCCATGAATCAACAGGTCGCGCAGCTATACTATAAGCTAAAGGTATACCATTAAATAACTGGTTTACCTGTGATCCTGTAAATCCTCTGTATGAAACAAAGGCACCACGACCCGGAAAGGATGCCAGATTAATTCCGGGCAAAATATTGGCAGCATCTTGCAAGTCGCGAGCTCCTATTTGTTGCATTAACTCACGATCTGCAACTGCAACCGATGCTGGGTTTTCCCGAGCTGATAATCCAAGGCGGGAACCTGCCTCAGTCGGTGTATCAAGATCTAATAAACCTCTATTTTTATCGGAAGTTACCACCAAGGCGTCTAATTCTTGTGGTGATTCAATACTTGTGTCGGCGAAGGTAAGTGGACTTAAACCTAGAAATAGAAGATTGATATATACGATTTTCCCAGACATTGATAAAGCTCCGCAAAATTAAGCAAAGCATGTTACCGATGAAAATCTGGTGGAAAATCGGTGATTTAGTCTATGACTATGGGATATGACACGATTTTCAATAATGCGATGTTTTACTGGTGAAATGATGACAACTATGTCTCGGTCTACGCAATCTATTGCTTTGAGGTTTTGATTAATAACTTTTCTTCAAACTGCTGAATCCGCCAGACAAAGAAAATGCCGGTACTCATGACTGCTGCAGCCATCCACAAGGATGAGAGGTAATTACCGGTTAGGGTTGATAAATATCCGGCTAAAGCTGGTGCGATGAGTTGTGCAATCCCGTAGCTTATTGTCAGTTTTGCCATGGCTTTAGCTGGATTATGTGGAAACTTATGGCCAACATACACTAGCATCAGACTGACAATACCGGCAAAAGTGGCGCCGAAGAGCAATGCGCCAAGCACATTCAGTAACAGTGATTCGCTGAAAAGTGGAATAAAGATAGAAAGCAAAATCATTGAATAAGCCGTGATAATCGCTCGAGTTTCACCAATCCGTTCAGCCACTTTGTCCCAGATGATGCATGATGGAATCGCTGCAATTCCCAACATGACCCAGATAATATTGCCATGACCGGAAAGGCTGGGCATACCTTCAAGGATCGCCACGATAAATGTGGCACTGATAACGTAACCCACGCCAGCACAGGCATAAGCGGCAATCATTAATCGCATCCATTTAGTGTTGGGAGCGGTAAAATCGGCTGTCGGAGGATTTTGTAAAGCAGGTTTTGGCATTAAAAACCAGGCAGGCAGGAAAAACAAAATCCCGAAAATCCCCATGATTAACCATTGTTCAGCCCAATTGAAATACGGCGTAATAATCACGATAACAATACCCGGGATAGCGATTCCTAAACCCAGCCCGGAAAAATGTATACCCAAAGCCGATTTGTAACCATTTTGTTTTAGCCAGCCCATCACAAATCCTGCCGCAAGAATGATTCCTGCGGTGCTTGAAAGACCACCGATAAACCGCAAAATGCTCCATAAAACCATATCGGTGGTAACGGCCATTAATAAAGTGCTCAACACCGCTAGGATGAGATTGATCCGGTAAAACAAAAACTTGGTTTTAAGGCTGGCTAAGAACGAAATCAGCACGACACCACTCAGATAACCAATGTAATTAAACGTCGCTAACCAGCCACCGGTGAGTTTATCCAACGAAGTTTCGCTGAGCATCACGGGTAAAAAAGGCGTGTAGGCAAAACGGGCAATACCGACGGTAAGGATTAATGCACAAATGCCTGCCAGGATCACTTGATAGCGAGGGGATATATGCAGTCGGTTGGTGCTCATAATCAGAAACTTACCTGAACAAAGTGGCGAGTCATACGTTTTACCATAAGTCATCACAATATGTACGGAAGAGAGTGAAGCGACTTGAGAGGTCCATTAACTTAAAGGATTAATTAATAGTTGGCCTTGTTTAGTGCTCATTAATCCTCACTTAATACCAGTTGGGTAGTCTTACGACACAAAAATTACCGGAGTTCTGAATGAAGAAAATAATCTTAGCTGTTTCGATAGTGCTCATTGGCTTGGGCAGTTATTTTGCTATCGCTGAACAGCAAGAGCCTGAGGTCATCAGCTATATCAAACAGCAAGGGGTAACGATTGTGGATACGTTTGACACCCCCGCCGGTTTAAAAGGCTATGCCGCTATGGTTCAAGGCCAGCCGATGAGTATTTATCTGACAGAAGATAAACAATATGCCGTTATTGGAAATCTGATTAATGCCGAAGGTGACGATTTGGGACAGGAAGCGCTTTATGAACTGATCAGCGCGCCGCAAAATGAAAAGGTTTGGCAGCAATTGGAGAGTGCGAAGTGGGTATTAGATGGCGATAAAAATGCCAAACAGATTATTTATACCTTCACCGATCCGTTTTGCCCATATTGTCAGCGACTACGTGAAATGGCCGAACCATACATTGCGAAAGGTGAGGTGCAGTTTCGCCATATTATCGTCGGCATTTTGCAGGAAGACAGTTTGCAAAAGGCCGCGTCGATTTTAGCTGCGGACTCGCCTGAAGAGGCTTTGCAGCAACATATTCAACAAACAGACACTGCCAGGCCCAACCTGAATGAAGCAGCTTTAACCAAAGGAACTGTGCTGGTGGATGAAAATAATCTGCTGATGGAGCAGCTTGGGCTGATGGCGACACCAACCAGTGTTTATAAAGATGCCAAAGGCCATGTTCGGCTGGTAGAAGGCATGCCGATGCGGGACGATATCAACAGGATGTTTGAACCGTGATGTCAATTAACATCGGCCCATTTGCCATACCGCTTGAGCCATTGCTGTTATTTAGCAGCGGTTTAGTTGGAATATTGGTGGCATCTTTTCTAGCCAGAAAAAATGAAGGTTCAGTGACCGATCCGTTATTGATGATGCTGTTATTCGGGCTGGTGATTGGCCGTATCGTGTTTGTGATCAAATTTGCTGATCATTATGAATCCTTCTGGCAAATGCTGGATTTCCGGGATCGTGGCGTGGATTGGTTTTCCGGCATGATTGCGATGGTGCTGTTTTTGTTATGGCAGATTAAACGTCTGCCTCAACAACGCATAGCTTTATTCGGCGGAGCCATATCCATTTTGCTGTTCTTTTCAGTGACATCTTTTGCGCTAAATGCGGGCCGTGAGTCAGTCGTGATACCGGATATAACTCTCGAACAACTGGATGGCGAGCAAAAATCGTTGAATCAGTTTGCTGGAGAGAACGTGACGGTGGTGAATTTATGGGCAAGTTGGTGCCCACCCTGTCAACGTGAAATGCCTGCTTTTGAAAAGTCAGAGCAACAGTATCCTGAGATCCGCTTTGTCATGCTGAATCAGCAAGAATCAGCGGAAACAATTGAGAAGTTTCTGGCTGAAAACCAACTGACATTTGATCATGTGCTGATCGATAAAACCGGCAAAGTCGCAGATGCATTTGGTGCTTACGGTTTGCCTGTCACGTTATTTTTTGATCAGCAAGGCACATTGGTTGAGAGTCATATGGGGGAAGTCTCAGCGGCTTCGTTAAGCGCAACGTTAAAACAGCTTTCACCGTAATCAGCACGTCACGCTCACCCTGTTTTATATACAGTTTGAAAGGAGTATTTATGGATCTGCAACTTACTAACAAAACAGCTTTTATCAGTGGTAGTACTGCCGGTATTGGTTTTGCCATTGCCAAGGCTCTGGCTGAAGAAGGTGCCAATATTATCGTGAATGGGCGATCCGAGGCATCCGTAAAACAGGCTGTAGAATCATTGAAAACAACGGCCAAAGGCGAAGTAACAGGGTTTGCCGGCGATTTGTCTTTGGCCTCTGAAGCTGCGAAATTAACTGAGCAGTATCCCAAAGTAGATATTCTGATTAATAATCTGGGTATCTTCGAGCCAGTCCCTTTTGAAGAAATACCGGATGAAGACTGGTTGCGCTTTTTTGAGGTGAATGTGCTCAGTGGTGTGCGTTTAACGCGTGCCTATCTACCTGCGATGAAACAACAAAACTGGGGCCGGGTGATTTTTATATCCAGCGAAAGCGGCGTACAGATTCCTCATGAAATGATTCATTACGGCATGACGAAAGCAGCTCAGATTGCCATTGCCCGAGGTCTGGCAGAACAGGTTGCCGGTACCGATATCACGGTGAATTCAGTCTTGCCTGGCCCAACCAGCTCAAGAGGTGTTGAAACCTTCGTCAGTGATCTGGCAGAAAAAGAAGGTCAAAGCATTGAAGCATTCGAAAAAGACTTCTTTGCAAACGTCAGACCGACATCACTGATCAAACGTTTTGCCACCACCGAAGAGGTCGCATCAATGGTGTGTTATCTGTCCAGCCCCTTGGCTTCTGCAACGACTGGAGCAGCTGTTCGTGTTGATGGTGGTGTGATTAAAAGTGCTTTTTAAGCATTTATCCGATTTCTAACTTTTCAAAATCTCGCTCCAGAAATTTTTAAAATTTTATTCTTTAAGAAGAGACACCTTATGACAGCATTGTTTACTGAGTTTTCACTGAAAGATGTGACGTTACGCAACCGTATTGCGGTTCCACCGATGTGCCAATACAGTGCCGATGATGGCCATACCAATGACTGGCATCTGGCGCATTACACCCAATTAGCACGCGGTGGTGCGGGTCTGGTGATTGTTGAAGCCACGGCAGTCAGTCCCGAAGGAAGAATTACCCCGGGGTGTACTGGCATATGGAATGACGCCCAGGCAGAAGGCATGGCAAAAATTGCTTCGGCCATTAAAAAAGCCGGTGCATGTGCAGGTATTCAGATTGCCCATGCTGGACGTAAAGCCAGTGCTAATCGTCCATGGGAAGGCGATGATCATCTGGCTGATAGCGATCCGCAAAGCTGGCAGACCATCGCACCTTCTGCGGTTGCTTTTGGTGCCAATTTGCCCAAAGTCCCCCAAGCCATGACGTTGCAAGATATTGAACGGGTTAAAGCTGACTTTGTTGCCGCTGCCAAACGCGCCAAGGCTGCCGGATTTGAGTGGCTGGAATTGCATTTTGCTCATGGCTATCTGGCACAAAGCTTTTTTTCAGTCCACTCCAATAAGCGTGACGATCAATATGGTGGCGATTTGGCCGGTCGTAGTCGATTCTTACTGGAAACTTTACAAACCGTGCGAGAAGTCTGGCCAGAAAATCTGCCATTAACCGCCCGCTTTGGGGTGATTGAATATGATGGTCGTGATGAAGAAACGCTAAGTGAGTCGATTCATCTGACTCAACAATTTAAACAATCTGGTTTGGATATGCTCAGTGTCAGTATGGGGTTTTCTACTCCTGATGCGGATATTCCGTGGGGACCGGCTTTGTTAGCACCTATTGCTGAGCGTGTGCGTCGTGAAGCAGAGATCCCAGTTGCTTCAGCCTGGGGCATTGATGAACCTAACACGGTGAACCAGGTTATTACTGATCAACAAATGGATTTAGTGATGGTGGGACGTGCGCATTTAGCGAATCCTCACTGGCCTTACCATGCAGCTAAAACCTTAAAAATTGAAGATCCAGCCTGGGTGTTACCTGCACCTTATGCACATTGGCTGTCGCGTTATCATGCTCCAGATAGCTAAACATTAAAAAGTAGCCAAAATGTAATGATCACTAAAATAGGGAGCACCCAAATTCAGCCTCATCATAAAGGCAGTTGCCATTGTGGTGAGGTTGAGTTTGTTGTGCATTTGCCAAACGGTATTGAAGACCCTCGGCGCTGTGATTGTTCTATGTGCCGGAGAAAAGGTGCCATTGCCGCGTATGTTCCGCTATCTGCTCTGCAAATCACCAAAGGTGCAGATAAGCTCTCGCGGTATCAATTTAATACCATGACGGCAAAGCACTATTTTTGCTCAAGATGTGGGATTTATACACATCATCAAACCAGAGCAAATCCTGAACTACTTGGCTTTAATCTCGCCTGCCTGGAAGGGGTAAATCCTTTTGAGTTGGGTGAGGTTCGAGTGAACGATGGCATCAATCATGTCTCGGATCGAGGTACGTTAAATTAACGCGGAATGAAGTTTTTTTGCCAAATCAGCTGGCTCAGCGTAATTTGCTGTTTTTCGATTCACTGTCCCTAAAAAATAATCAGGATATCTCTTGCTAAGCTACCGCCATTCCTTTCATGCTGGCAATTTTGCCGATGTGCTCAAACATATTGTATTGATTGAGATTTTGCAGCACCTCGGTAAAAAAGAAAAAGCCTTTGACTACATAGACACGCATGCCGGGGCTGGTCTTTATCATCTGGCTTCAGCTCATGCTGAAAAACTTCAGGAATACCAAAATGGTATTGCTAAATTAAAGGCATCTGACTGGCCGGAACTGGCTGCCTATTTTGCCGTGATTGATGCGGTCAATAACAATAACTCGCTGGAGTATTACCCCGGTTCCCCGTTTATTGCTTTGCATTGTATGCGTCGCCAAGACCGTGCCTGGTTATATGAATTACATCCTGAAGATGCCAGTTTGTTATTGCAAAACACCCAAAAAGTGAAACGGGCCAGAGTGATGCGTGAGGATGGTTTAAAAGGCTTATTGTCTTTATTACCACCAGTATCACGCCGTAGTCTGGTATTGATTGATCCGTCTTATGAAATCAAATCTGATTACGATTTAGTGTTTCAGACCGTTGAAAAAGCCTGTGCAAAATTTCCCACCGGCACCTATGCCATCTGGTATCCAGTGGTTGAACGCAGTCGAATCACTCGCCTCGAAAAACAATTTATTAAAAGTGGCATCAAAAATATTCAACGCTATGAGTTAGCGGTCACTGCGGATTCTGACGAGCGCGGCATGACAGCATCGGGCATGATTGTGATTAACCCGCCTTGGCAGCTAATGGAGACAATGAACCAGCTATTACCAAAACTGGTCGGCACGTTGGCAGTCGATAGCGGTGCTTTTTATAAAGCAGAAATACTGGTAGCAGAATAATCCCTCGCGACTTCGTCGGCAGACATAATCTGCATTAAAGTCAAACGCCATAATCTCATGACAAGATAGTGTTGGATTCACCATTCCGGACTAAATAGCATCATGAGCAATCCGATTATTCATCGCAAACCACACGGTAAATCGTTCAGTTATCGTTATGGCAATGGTAAGACGGTTAAAAACGCGGCATTAAAACGCTGGATAAAAAGCCTCGCTATTCCACCTGCATGGGAAGAGGTTGAAATTCAGCAGGATCGGGATGCCAAAGTTTTGGTGACCGGACGGGATAATCAGGGCCGAAAACAATATATCTATAATCCCCACTGGGTCGAAACGGCCAGCGAACAGAAATTCAAACGAATTTTGCGATTTGCCGAGCAACTGGAAACTATGCGGCGGGTAACCGGACAACATATCCAACGAAGACCCATTGATCAAACCACCGTGCTCGCCTGTATGACACGGATGCTGGATGATGCTTTTTTTCGACCCGGCAGTGCCAGTTATACCCGGCAAAACCATACTTATGGTTTGACCACCTTGCGCGCAAAACACATGACTATCGAAGATGATCGTGTGGAGTTTGAATACGAAGGTAAAAGCCATCAACAGCAATTTCGTACTGTCACCGATGAGCAGGTACGCGAGGTGCTTATAGCATTGGAAAATATGTCCGGTTACGAATTATTTGATATCACCTTGCCGGATAAAAGTCGGAAAAAATCACGGCACAAGATTTGAATCAGTACATTTCAGACGTCATGGGTGAGGACTTTAGTGCCAAGGATTTTCGCACTTGGGCTGGAACTGTTTTGATGGCGGTGGCATTGGATAAACTTGGTCCGGCGTCCACTGAAAAAATCAGTAAAAGTAATATCGTCGAAGCAGTGAAAAATGTGGCTGAACGGCTTGGCAACACTCCCGCTGTATGTCGCAGTAATTACATTCATCCACAAGTGATTTTGCAGTATGAAAGCGGCAAGACTTTGGATTACTTTCGCCGACAATTTAAACGTTATCGCGGCAAATATCTTAGTCTGGATGAGAAAGCGACAATGAAACTGTTAACTGTTTTAATGAGCGATGAGAGTAAATAAAAAAGCCCGTTGTATTGAACAACGGGCTTTTTAGGTAAACAGACTCAGAAATTTTGAAATAAAGCTAAAGCTGCAGCATATTCTTCACTATTTTCATCCAGCTCTACTACACTGATGCCGGTATCAATACCCAGCTTACGGAAGGCTAGAACCTTGTCGCGAGTGTTGGGATCCAATGCCTTATTGGTATTGAAATAGCTTTGCAGACTGGCAACTTGGACCACGTCGGTCAAATCCGGACCATTCTGGCTGTTACGATTCAAATTGGCATGCTCTGCAGCTACCGTGATGAGATTTTCCGGGAAATCCCAGCTCTTAAGAATGGCTTCCCCAATTTTTGAATACAGATTTTCAATCAAAGTATCCAGACGGCGAGGATCTTCTATTAAATCCGGCATATCTGCAGCTTTCATCAGAATTGGCAGCGCACCAATTTCATGTATCAAACCCGCCAGCATAGCTTCATCATTGGCAATATGAGGGTGTTTTGAGGCGATGACCTGACTGGCTGCAGCAACTTCGATACTGTGTTGCCACAAATCGCGCATGCGTTTTTCCAGTTTTTTATTGGTTGGACGGAACATTTGTTCCATCACCAAACTGGTGACCAGATTGCGAACCATGGGAATGCCGAGTCGAGACACTGCTGTCTGCACCGATTCAACTTCAACGCGACCTCGATACAGCGGGCTGTTGGCGACTTTTATAAGTCGAGCTGATAACGCTGCGTCGGTGGTGATGACCTCAGCAAGTTGCGCTGCAGAGACATCTGGATTGTTGGCAACCTCACGTACCTTGAGAGCAACCTCGGGCAATGTAGGCAGTACCAGTTTTCCCTTTTGGAGATCATTAATGATCGTCGTGTACAATTGGTCTTGTTGACTCATATTAATCCACTGTAATAAATCAATTTGAAGTGTGAATGATTTTCAGTTATTTTGCTTGGTTTGCCAACCGTTTTAGCTAATAGCAGGTGCTCAGTTGAACGACGAATTTCCTAGAATCAAACGTCTTCCGCCATACGTTTTCAACATTGTAAATGATTTGAAGGCAAAAGCGCGTGCGCGCGGCGAAGATATTATCGACTTTGGCATGGGAAATCCGGATAAACCGGCACCCGCGCACATTGTGGAAAAATTAGTCGAAGCGGCCCAGCGTCCTGATACTCATCGATACTCTGTTTCTCGAGGTATTCCACGCCTGCGTAAGGCAATCTGCGACTGGTATCAGCGTAAATACGATGTAACTCTGGATCCCGATTCTGAAACCATCGTGACCATCGGTTCTAAAGAAGGCTTGGCGCATTTAGCCATGGCAACTGTTGGTCCTGGCGACGCAGTATTGGTACCGAATCCGGCTTATCCGATTCATCCGTATGGCTTTGTTATTGCCGGTGCGGATATCCGACATGTGCCATTGACGCCTGATGTTGATTTTTTTGCTGAACTGGAAAAGTCAGTAAAAGACTCTTGGCCGAAACCCAAAATGCTTGTGCTGAATTTCCCCGGCAATCCGACTACTCAATGTGTAGAGCTGGATTTCTTCCAACGCGTAGTGGATTTTGCCAAAGAACACCAGATTTGGGTGGTTCATGATCTGGCATATGGTGAAATCACCTTTGATGGTTATAAAGCACCGTCAATTTTGCAGATCCCCGGCGCAATTGATGTCGCTGTCGAGTTTTATACCTTATCTAAAACCTACAATATGCCGGGTTGGCGGGTAGGCTTTATGTCTGGTAACCCGACATTGGTTGCGGCTTTGGCTCGGATGAAGTCCTATCTGGATTACGGCATGTTCACGCCGATTCAGGTAGCCGCAATTACCGCATTGGAAGGTCCGCAGGAATGTGTTGCGGAAATCGTTGAAACCTATAGACAACGTCGTGACGTGTTGTGTGAAGGTTTGAATGCGATTGGTTGGCCGGTTGAGAAGCCAAAAGCGACCATGTTTGTCTGGGCCAAAATTCCGGAACAATTCCGTGAAATGGGCTCGTTAGAATTCAGTAAAAAATTGCTCAAAGACGCTAAAGTCGCGGTATCACCTGGCATCGGTTTTGGTGAATACGGCGATGAATATGTTCGTTTCGGACTGATTGAAAATCAGCACCGTACCCGGCAGGCAATCCGTGGTATCCGCGACATGATGAAAAAAGGGTAGGGGGCAAAAAAGTGCAATCAGTCAAAATTGGTATTCTTGGCTTAGGCACTGTTGGTAGTGGTACTGTCAGTGTTTTAAAGCGAAATTCAAAAGAAATTAGCCGTCGCGCTGGCCGTGGTATTGAAATTACGCGTGCAGCGGATAAAAACCTGGATTCACCCAAAACCTGTGATCTCAGTGGCATTGAATTAACGGATGATGCGTTTTCGGTGGTCAATGACCCTGACATTCAAATCGTAGTTGAGTTGATCGGCGGTACTGGTATTGCCCGAGATTTGGTCATGCAGGCCATTGAAAATGGCAAACACGTTGTCACTGCCAACAAAGCACTGATTGCGATGCATGGTAATGAGTTGTTTGCTAAAGCCCAGGAGAAAGGCGTCACCATTGCTTTTGAAGCGGCGGTAGCTGGCGGTATCCCTATTATTAAAGCTATCCGTGAAGGTTTGGCAGCCAATCGTATTGAATGGCTGGCAGGCATTATTAACGGTACGGGCAACTTTATCCTCACTGAGATGCGCGACAAAGGCCGTAACTTTGCCGATGTGTTGGCTGAAGCTCAGGCACTAGGTTATGCCGAAGCGGATCCAACGTTTGACGTGGAAGGGATTGATGCGGCACACAAGCTGACCATCATGGCGTCGATCGCGTTTGGTATTCCGTTACAGTTTTATAAAGCCTATACCGAAGGCATCAGCAAAATTTCTCAGGAAGATGTGCAGTACGCCGAAGAACTGGGATATCACATCAAACATCTGGGCATTGCTAAGAAAACAGCACAAGGTGTTGAGCTGCGCGTACATCCGACATTGATTCCAAAACGTCGGCTGATTGCCAACGTTAATGGCGTGATGAATGCGGTAGTAGTGAAGGGCGATGCAGTTGGGCCAACCTTATATTACGGTGCAGGCGCGGGTGCTGAACCCACTGCTTCTGCCGTAGTGGCTGATATCGTTGATATTGTCCGTGCGTTAACTACAGATCCGGAAAATCGCGTACCCCATTTGGCTTTCCAACCGGATTCATTAAAAGACACACCAATTTTGCCAATGTCTGAGGTAATAACCTCCTATTATTTGCGCATATGTACAGAAGATAAACCGGGTGTGTTAGCTGACATCACGCGGATTTTCAGCGAGCAGGACATCAATATTGAAGCGATTCTGCAAAAACAACCGGAAGAAGAAGAGGGCCTAGTGCCAATCATTATGCTGACGCAACCGGTAGTTGAAAAAAACATGGATGAGGCTATCGCTCAAATCGAAGCTTTAGACACCGTTAAAGATGCGATCATGCGTATTCGCATGGAAACGCTGGGCTGATTTAGCGCCCGTTAAAGAATTAAAGAGGAAACTTTATGTCATTTCGTCCACGTTACACTGGCCTGATTGAACGCTATCGCGACCGTTTGCCGGTCAATGACGACACTCGTCTGATAAGTCTTGGTGAAGGTAACACTCCACTATTGAAGCTGAATAACATCCCTAAACTGATTGGCAAAGATGTTGATATTTATGTCAAATATGAAGGTTTGAACCCGACGGGCTCATTCAAAGATCGTGGCATGACCATGGCGGTGACCAAAGCCGTTGAAGACGGTAGTAAAGCGATTATTTGTGCTTCAACTGGTAATACGTCTGCTGCAGCTGCGGCTTATGCTGCACGTGCCGGTATTACTGCGTTTGTAATTATTCCGGATGGCAAAATCGCTCAGGGTAAGTTGGCACAAGCGATGATGCACAATGCTGTCGTTATCCAAATCAAAGGTAACTTTGATGAAGGCATGCAATTAGTTAAAGAAGTCGCTGAACATGCGCCTGTCACCATCGTAAACTCGATTAATCCATACCGCTTACAAGGCCAGAAAACAGCCGCTTTTGAGATTGTTGAAGAATTAGGCCGTGCACCGGATTATCACTGCCTGCCAGTCGGTAATGCCGGTAATATCACCGCGCACTGGATTGGTTATTGTGAATATTCATCTGGTTGTGGTGAACATGTGACAGAAGCTTGTGCTTTCTGTCATGGTCATTGCAAATATGCTGGTGGAGCCATTGTGGGTAATCGACCGAAAATGGTGGGTTATCAAGCTGCTGGCAGTGCGCCGTTTATGCGGGGAGCCATGGTAGATGATCCTGAAACCGTTGCTACTGCAATTCGCATTGGTCATCCGCAAAGTTGGGATATGGCTTGGAAAGTCAAAGAAGAATCTCACGGCTGGTTTGATGAATGTTCGGATGATGAAATTCTGGCTGCACAGAAATTACTGGCTGAAAAAGAAGGTATTTTCTGTGAACCGGCGTCAGCAACCTCACTGGCCGGCGCTTTACGTGATATTAAAACTGGCAAAATCCCTGAAGGCAGCACAGTCGTTTGCACGCTGACAGGACACGGTCTTAAAGATCCGGATATTGCGATTAAGCAAAGCACCTCACCTGTAATTACAGTTAGTGCTACATTGGACTCAGTACGCGAGGCGATCATCAACAACTTGGCCAGATAATATGACTGAAATGACGGCACCAGAAGATCAGGAAAGAGCGGCGGCCAGAATGCCGCACGATATCTTTTTAACCAACCTGATTGCGAACCATATCCTCCTGTTCACGGCGATAGCCGCAACAGGTAAGAGTTATTTTGAGTTTATCGTGCTGGTGCCGTTGTTATCATTTTCATTTTTGGGTTACACGTTTATTCGTTCCAGCCGAATCAAGCGTGAAGACAGTGAGTTTGTTTATATCCATTGGCAAATTGCACGGCGCTGGAGTTTTATCTTCGCCATGGTGCTTACAGCCGTCGTCAGTGTCGCAGTGTTGGGTTGGTTAAGTTATACCTATCTCGGACTGATGAAAGAAGCCGCATTCGCTTTTGTTGGCGGGCTGAGCTTTCTGCCGACACTGATTAGCGTGTTGGTATTAATCGTTATAGAGATGGATTCACTGCATCATGCCAGAGTCGGTACATTACCAGCATGGGCCAGACGGCGTTTTCTGGGCGAATCTTAAACTTGTTTTACTGTGGGGCCGGTTCGCGCTGAACCACCGAGTGAATCACTAGCTGATTCTCAAAATACACATCAAATTGTGAATATTGCCAGCGAGTAATGGCTGGAGTGCCTTTGGCCGCGTATTGCTTCTGCGCCTTGCCAAACTTCTGTTCAACCTGCTGCATTGTCATGCCACGTGTCGGACGCAAAACACCTGTCTCAGAGTTCGGCGTGTTATAAGTCGGTTCTGCGATAGACAAGACATCGGCTTGGGTTGGCAGTGCCATTAACAGCATTGCTCCGGCAGCCATAAGATGGCATTTCAACATGATGGTGACTCCCTTTACGACCTGCGCCAGCATATTATTGCGGCAAAAATAGTTCAATCAAACTGTTTAAATAACGTTGGCCTAACTCAGTTGGGCGAATCCACTCGACCGAATAATCAATCAATCCACGTTCTTCAGCTTCTGCAAGTTGGCTTTTTATCGTCGCCAATGGCACGCCGCAATGTTGCATAAATAAAGGTGTGGCAAATCCATCGGTAAGACGCAGCGCGTTAAGCATAAACTCAAAACCAATTTCATTAATGCCAACTTGTTCTTGCTTCAGAATACGTTGTGAACTGTTGACCTTATCCAGATAGGCCTGGGGTTGTTTTTGTTTTACCAGTCGCTCGATCGACTGTGTGGCGGCGCTGGTTAATTTTCCATGCGCACCGGCGCCTATGCCCAGATAATCACCAAACTGCCAGTAGTTGAGGTTGTGACGACTCTGACAGCCTTTTTTGGCATACGCTGAGACTTCATATTGCAGGTAACCGGCCTCGGCGAGACGTTGTTGATTAGCAATTTGCCAGTCATAAATCGGCTCATCATCGGGTAATTGTGGTGGCGATTGATGAAAAAAGGTATTGGGTTCAATGGTCAGCTGATAATAGGAAATATGCGTTGGCTCGAGAGCAATCGCTGTTTCTACATCTTTTTGGGCGAGCGCTGCTGTTTGATTGGGTAAACCAAACATCAGATCCAGATTGAAATTATCAAAACCAGCATGGTGGGCGATCTCTGCAGCACGAATCGCTTGTTTGCCATCATGGATGCGACCCAAAGCAGTTAATGAATCACCATTAAAACTTTGAACGCCAATTGATAAACGATTAATGCCCACTGCACGATAGTCGGTGAACTTAGCCGCCTCAAAGGTACCGGGATTGGCTTCCAGGGTAATCTCTGCATCGGCGCGGATAGGCAATAATGCACGTAAAGCTGAAAATAAACGGTCATAGCCTTCTGCACTAAACAGGCTGGGCGTACCGCCACCTATAAAGATGGTTTGAATGCTGCGTCCCCAGACCAGAGGCAAATCCTGTTCGAGATCGCGGATCAATGCATCGATATAGGTTTTTTCAGGGATCTCATCACCGGCCTGATGTGAATTAAAGTCGCAATATGGACATTTACGTACACACCAAGGCACATGGATATACAGGCTAAGTGGCGGTAAGGTGGTGAAGTTGAACATAGTGGCATCAGCCTTGATGATTTTAGTCTGCAAGGCTGAATGACTCGCGTATTAAATATAGGTTTAGCAATAGCAAACTTTTATGGTTGGTGGCGAGTGTATTTAAATTCTTCCATGAACTGACGCATGGCTTTGCCTCGGTGACTAATCGCATGTTTCTGTTCAGGTGAAAGCTCGGCTGCTGTGCAATCTGTTTCGGGAACCCAGAAAACCGGATCATAACCAAAACCTTCATCGCCGCTTGGCGATTGCAGAATTTGTCCCTGCCAGCTGCCCTGACAAATCAGCGGGGTCGGATCTTCAGCATGACGCATAAACACCACCACACATTGAAAACGGGCTGTGCGTTCATTCTCCGGCACATCTTTCATTGCGGTAAGTAAGGCGTGAATATTATCGGTATCGGAGGCATCGGGTCCGGCATAGCGCGATGAATAAATACCAGGAGCACCATGCAATGCATCAACTTCAATACCGGAATCATCGGCAATGGCTGGTAAACCAGTCACTAAAGCGGCATTACGAGCCTTAATGATGGCATTTTCAACGAAACTAAGGCCGGTTTCTTCGGCCTCAGCAACATTCAAATCGGATTGGGCAATCAGCTTCAATCCTAATGGGCTAAGGATCTGCGATAACTCACGCAGTTTGCCAATATTGCCGCTGGCCAGAACAATTTGTGACATTAGTTTGCCAAAGCTTCGCGTTGTTTAATCATCAGTTGTTCAATCCCTTTAGCAGCTAAATCCAGCATGGATTGCAATTCATCTGCGCGGAAGGCATGACCTTCTGCAGTGCCCTGTAGTTCAATATATGCGCCTGCATCATTCATGACAACATTCATATCCGTTTCAGCAGTAGAGTCTTCAGCATAATCCAGATCCAGCACTGCTGTGCCGTTATGAATACCAACCGAAACAGACGCTACCTGGCCGTGTAAAGGGCTTTTCTTGATTTTGCGTTTTTAATTAAAAATCAATGGCATCATGCAGTGCGACAAAGGCACCGGTAATAGAAGCGGTACGCGTTCCACCATCAGCCTGAATTACATCGCAATCAATAGTGATAGTGCGCTCGCCGAGTGCCTTTAAATCGATGGCGGCACGTAAAGAGCGACCAATTAAACGCTGGATCTCCATCGTACGCCCACCTTGCTTACCGCGGGCAGATTCACGTTGCATACGGGTACCGGTAGAACGTGGCAGCATGCCGTATTCAGCAGTGATCCAGCCTTCGCCCATACCACGCAAAAAAGGTGGGATACGTTCTTCTACAGAAGCGGTGCACAATACTTTGGTGTCACCAAACTCAACCAAAACGGAGCCTTCCGCATGTTTTGTGTAATTGCGGGTAATGGTGATCTCACGAAGTTGATCTGGTTGCCGGCCACTTGGACGCATCTGCTTTATCCTTAACATAAAATACGATGATTATACTGATGCCACCCATTTCCCGCGTGCTTTTTACGTTCAGTTTTCGTTACCATAGGCGCTCAACAGCTATAGGAAAAACATCGTGATACGAAGCATGACCGCCTTTGCCCGCCATGAGCAAGTAACTGAACTCGGTACCCTGATCTGGGAGGTTCGATCAGTGAATCATCGTTATTTAGAGCTCGCATTGCGACTGGAGGAAACGTTTCGTCCTTTAGAAATGGATATCCGCAAAATGTTTGCTGAACGCATGGCTCGTGGAAAGATTGAAGCCAGTCTGCGCTATCAACCATCTCAACAACAAACGGCTTTGCATATAAACGAAAATCTCGCCCAATCCGTTATCAATGCTTGTGAGCAATTAACCCAAATGGCTAAGCAGACCTTGCCGATTGATCCGCTAAGATTATTGCAATGGCCAGGTGTCGCCGATACTGAACAAGTTGATTTAGCGACTTTGAAACAACAATCTGTGGATGCACTAGAGATTGTGTTGGCAGACTTTATTAGTGGCAGAGAGCGGGAAGGACACGCCCTGGCGGAAATGATTTTGCAGCGCTGCGACGAAATTTTACAAATCGCAGAAGCGGTAAAACAACGTATGCCGGAGATCCTGGAACAACAACGTCAGCGTCTGGCACAAAAAGCAGCAGAGCTTGAAGTCACGTTGGAACCGGAACGCCTTGAGCAAGAAATTGTATTAATCGCCCAGAAAAGTGATGTCGCCGAAGAACTGGATCGTTTGCAAAGTCATGTCGATGAAGTCAAACGAGTACTGCAACGTGATGAGCCAGTAGGCCGCCGACTCGACTTTTTGATGCAGGAGCTTAATCGTGAAGCCAATACTTTGGGCTCCAAATCTATTGATACCGACACCACACGATATTCAGTTGATCTGAAGGTATTAATCGAACAAATGCGTGAGCAGATCCAGAATATTGAATAAGTTCGTATCCGGCAATGCTCTCGCCAAAAGTATCAATATCAAAGTATTCAGATCAGCTGATCCGAAGATTGGTTAATTTTTTTGACGTAGCATTAAAGACACATTAGTTTGTGCCGCTACTTGGTTCTGTGTTCGGAACGTTCATGATGAGGTTCTGTGGTAACAAGTGCTCTAAAGGGATGAATAAAAGAGCACTCATTAAGAGCTTCGAATGAAAAAAATAATAATATGTTCTTTAGGGCTTTTTGCAGGTGCCAGCCATGCCACAAATGGCATCAATCTGATTGGTTTCGGTGCTGAATCAACATTAATGGCAGGGGCTGATATTGCGGTAGCACGTGATACCAGTGCCTTGAATACTAATCCGGCCGGGCTAACTCAAATTGATAGTAAACGCTTTGACCTTTACGGTTCTTTATTGCGGATAACCGATCTGTCACATGAAGATCAGTTCGGTAATGACAGGCATGCGAGCAATCTCTATACCGGCCTGGGTGGTATGGGCTACGCCCAAAAAATTGAAAATACACCGTGTACTACCGGGCTTGGGCTTTTTGCACAGGGCGGATCGGGCGGTGTGTTTGAAAATCTGCAAACGGCTTTTGGCACCGAGGATGAATATTCCGGTTTATTTGCTGTGGCAAAATTGACAGCGGGTTTAGGCTGTAAAGTGAATGATAAATGGTCGGTCGGTGGAAGTTTTGGTCTGGTCTATGCCCAGGCCGAACAAAAGATTTTTGCCGATACATCCACATCCGCGCCGCAGACCTTCAATGGTATTGAAATCGAAGATGCCAGCAGCCTACGCACCAGTTTTAAACTGGGTATTCAATATCAGGCAACACCCAAACTCACGCTAGCAGCCACATATACCGGTAAGACTGAGCTGCCATTAACCGATGGTCAATTAAAGCTCAACATGACTGGGGCAGGTCTAGGCGTAGTGAAATACGACGATGTCACATTAAAAGGGTTGGCGTTACCCGAGGAAATTGGGGTGGGTGCCGCCTATCAGATGAACAATAAGTTATTGCTGTCGCTAAAAATAAACTGGATAAATTGGTCTGATGCGATGAAAAACAACGTATTAAGTGCCAGTAATCCAAGTAACCCAGCCTTACCGGATATCAATAGTACCTCTACCATGAATTGGAATAACCAATTAGTGTTTGCCACCGGCATGGCCTATCGCTACAGCGATAAAACGACCTTATACGCAGGTTATAACTATGGCAAAAACCCGATACCGAAAGAACATATCAATCCCGTTGTGGCCGGCATCTTTGATCATCATCTGACTTTTGGTGGCAGCTATCAGCTCAATAAAGAATGGACCTTCTACAGCGGTATTGAATACGATTTTCGTAAAAAGGTGGATTACACCAATCCAGAACTGCCATTCGGCAATGATGCTCAATTACGCAATGAGGCTATTTGGTTACATATGATGGTCAGCAGACAGTGGTAGGCTGCCGACCATTCATTCAACCGAATTTATTTGCTGAGTAAATTGGTATTAAAACCAAACACTTTACCGGCCCAGATAAAGATGACCCAAGCCAATATGCCGAATGGCATATAGCCCATGTATCCGAGCAACGGCATCTCTGAGAATATGTGTATCACGTTGATATAGGGAATGTCGTAGACCCAATAATTCGGATTGGTCACGGGCTCAGCAGGATGAGCACTGCCGTAATTCCAAAACTCCCAGAAAAAGCCATTTAACATGGCTGAAAGCGCCATTAATAAGGCAGGGGACCAGTTACCTTCAGCCATCGCAGTAAACGGTGACCAGATATTTGCCCGGATCAATATGCCTGAAAATACCAGTAACGGGCCAATCCATAACACCCAGAACAATGGGTAGGGCCAGAACACCATTAATGTTAACAACAGCAAGCCCGCCACTATTAACAGGTTGCCATTCAGGCTGAGTTTAGGTCCATTTGCAAACCGGCTGACTAGTCGAGGACAGGTGTTTAGCAAGGTGTACCATTGAAAAATGGCAGGCCAGACAGTGGTATAAGCCAACAGAAAAATAAGCACCATCGTTTGATGAGATAACTCGGGCATTGTGCTGTTCGGGTAATACCAGTTGCCCAAGGCAAAATAATTAAAATATTCGAATAAATACCATCCAACCAATGAAACGATGGCTGTTATCAGAAAGGTTTTAGGTTTGCTGGCGAATAAAGATTGTCCGTTGGAATAACGGTAGACCAAACCATCCAGTGCAAAGATAAACCCCCACCACATCGGGGTAAACGCATAATAGACCAGATCACCAAAAATGGTGATCCGGCTCCACATCAACCACCAGAAAAATAAAGTCACCGCCAAGCCAATCCAGAACCAGATGGGCAAGGCTACAGTTTTAGCTCGAGGAGCAGGGGGCACTTTTTTGAACCCAAATAAAGCCGGAGCAAAATACAAGGTGAGAACCAAAAGTTCGGCCAAAGCGATAACGCAAAACACTGTGAGATTAAACCCGGGGGCATCGGCTACATATTGGGGGGGGAAATACACCAAAATCCGGTGGCAAATGGGTCTCAGGATAGGCGAACCAACTGGCTATTAACGGCAGAAGTAATGCCAGTAATACCGGAAAAATCAGTTTCTGCATAAGCGTCCTTTCTTAATGAAGTTTTAAGCCCATTGCGGGTCATTGTGTCTGCGTTTATGTTGATACATGCGTTGATCTGCCAACATACGAAGATCATCAACATTCATGGTTTCTATCATATAGGCCGAACCATAACTGACACCTGCTTTCTCAAAACCGTTTAACTGCATATAGCTGATAGTTTCAGCAATGACCTCTTTAATTCTTTCTGCATAAGAAAGACTTTCACTGGTGATGGCAAATTCATCCCCCCCCCATGCGATGTAGTACGCCGAGTGTATCTAATTTTGAGGACAGAATAGTGGCAAACATTTGTAGCATTTCGTCACCTTTGTGGTGACCGTAGGTGTCGTTGTAGGTCTTCAAATTATCCATGTCCAACAACGTTATCATGCCGTTGGAGGGGAGTTTTTCGAGAGTCAGATCTAAAGCATAACGATTGGGCAGGCCAGTTAAAGCATCATGATGGGCTATTTGTAAACTATGCTGGATCAAAGACAAATTGTTTTCTTTTTCACGGTAAATCTCGGCAAACTGATAACCCAGTACCAGACCGATCAGTAACACTTCAACGGTAACAGCCAACAGACCGATATGCTCGATATAAATGGTGTAGATGCCTTCCAAATCTTTGCTGGAGATGGCGAACGAACCAATAATAAAAAAAGCAGCAATCGCCACCAGATAGAAATAGGCGATTTTGTAACCTTCGAAGGCACGCACCAGTGCGGCGATTAATCCGTAAAGCATCATTAACCCGACACCATAGCGAGCACATTCTAATATCAAGTGTTTATTGAATATGGCTACCACGAGCAATACAGCCATACCAGTCAAAAACAGTTTTGCCAGAGTATTCAGTTTGGGGTGCGTGGAGGCTCTTATTTGTAATAAATGCTTGGCAAACAATAGGTAAGCAAAATTGCTCAGCAAAATGGGAGCGCCGGCAAGATAAAACCAATGGATATTAAACAGATCGGGTGTGATGAGCAGGCTAGTGCCATTAAAAACTACATTCATCCAGATAAAGATGGTGTACATGGTCTCAGTTATACGTCTTCTAACATAAGCCAGAATCGCGTAATACACCCCCAAACTTATAAGGATGCCCATACTGACTAAAGTGATCACCGTGCCCCATTTTATGGCATGCCGGTAATGGTCAAGCGAGTCCCAGTATGGCTGAGGCTCAGCAATGAAATAGGTAGAAACCAACTCTGTAGTCAGTTCATATTGTCCCGCAGGCAAGCGGAATTCACGGCCATGCCTTAGAAAAAAGGTATTTTTTGCTTCCGATTCAATGCCACCTCTCGCCTCAGCAACAACGTTGCCAGTTGAATCGGAAATGTAGTGATGAAAATGACCTAAAACGCTCGCGTTTTTAAAATCAATAACTATTGTTTCATCAGCATCGGTGATTTCAAATGAAGAACGAAAAACAAAATGTCCACCCGTTAGAACTGGAGCGTCAATGGTTTTGAATGGTGGATCGGGAAAACGCCAATTTTGGCTGACTTCATACCATTGACCGACAAACTGTTGCTGAGCAAAGCTGATATTTGGCGCAAGAAAAAACAGCAGCCACAACAGGCTTAGGAATAAATACTGAGAACGTCCCGCAACTAATTGCCGAAACCGTATCATGCTCCGTTATTCACAAGTCCAGTAAATATCAATATATTCATATGCTTATCTATTATTTTTATTCAATATAAACTGCAAGGAATTTACCACAATTCAAAAGCTAATGTAACAAGACTCTCACCAAGATTCTGTGCGCCTAGTGGTGTTTTATTATCTTCGGAAGCTGTTCAGAAGGTGGAGAGTCTGTCAGTGACGTTTTATTGAAGCAAGTGATTAGTAATAAGGGGAAAACAAAATTAACAGTGGTGTTTTTTGAAATGCAACTGTTGGTGAGTATTAAACTTCAGCTGGGTTAATAGGTGAGAAGCCAATCTTCGATGTAAATATGCTGTTTAGCAGATGAAGATTAACTTTTTTGAATATCCATAGACTGCTTATCCAATTGTGCGACCGACAAAGGTCTACTCAGGTAAAACCCCTGAACATTTTGATATCCCATGTCGGTAATAGTTTGCATTGCAGCGTGGTTTTCAATTCCTTCAATTACCGTTTCATATCCCATATCGTGCAGCATCGTCAGTAGTGCTTTTACTTTTCGACATTTATGTTTGTCATGTTCAAACTGATAAATGACCGATCGATCCAGTTTCACCACTTTGATTTCACTAAGCTCAGTAATATAGCCAAAATTTGAATAACCTGAACCAAAGTCATCAATAGCAATTGATACACCAAGCTTAGTGAGGTTTTTTAGTGCTAATTTGGCATTTTCGAAGTGGGCTAATAACGCCACCTCAGTGACCTCAATTGTAAGCCAGCTAAGTGGTGCGAGTTTTTGCAATTTTAATAACAGTTTGCTGTTATCCGGATCATGCAGTCGGTTTAAATGTGAAGGATGCATATTGATAGATATGCATAAGGTTTCGGCTTTTTCCGGATGATCCTGTAACCACTGGTTACGCTGTTGGATAACCTGTTCGATAACCCATTCATCAAGCTCAGCGGTGAGTTTCGACATTTGCACAATGGGCATAAGTTCTTTGGGCATGATGTGTCCCAATTGCGGATGATGCCAGCGGATCAAAGCCTCAAGAGATGCTTCCACTTCAGGATCGTTGCAATGAAAAATAGGTTGGTAGACCAGATGCAAACCAACATCTTCACCTTTTATCAAACCTCTTTGTAATTCAGCTTCAATCTGTAATTGTTTTCTAAGCTCATCAGAGCGTTCCGGATCAACAAAACCGAAATAGCCTTTACCATTTTCTTTGGCACGATACATGGCAATATCTGCATTTCGCAGCAATATGTCGGGCAGATCACCATCCTCTGGATAAATAGCGATACCAATGCTTGAGGAGATAAACAATGTTTGACCGTTAGCTTGAAAGGGTTTTTTGAGGTTTTCAATAATACGTTGGGCAAAAGTCTGTGCATCCACTTCCGATTCAATTTCTTCCAGCAGAATGACAAATTCATCGCCACTAATACGAGCAAAGGTATCGCTTTCGCGCACCAGTTCGGAAACGACATGAGTGAAGTATTGCAATACATCATCACCCACCGCATGGCCCAGAGAATCATTAATGCGTTTAAAGTTATCTAAATCTAAAAACAATAACGCAAACTTACTTTGTTTACGGTTGGCACGCGCTACGACATCTTTAATGATTTGATTAAGATGCATACGGTTAGGTAAGCCGGTTAATTCATCAAATAAAGCCAGTCTATGTAGTTGTTGTTCACGACGTTTTAGTTCGGCGATATCGCTGGCAAGCAGTACGTAACAAACGTCTCCATCATGCTGATCTTCAACGCGACTGATAGACACCATCTGCGGTTTTAACTTGCCCTGAAAATAAAAGTTCAGTTCACCACGCCAGGAACCCATTTTGGCCAGAGTTTTCCACAGTTGATTTAAGGTGAGTTCACTCTCTTCATCACAACGCAGAAAGTCATTGATATTGGTTGCCAGAATTTCATCATTCTCAATATTGAGCGTGGTCAGCAATGCTTGGTTGGCATAAAGAATTTGCTGTTTGTGGTTAATGACCAGAATATTATCTTGAGTATTATCAAATACCGATTGAGCTAATGACATTTGTCGGTTATCGATAATTGACTGGGTAATGTCGGATTGTAGCCCTATGAAGTGAGTTACTTGCTCATTGTGATAAACAGGTGCGATGCTCAATTGATTCCAAAAAGTGGAGCCATCTTTCCTGTAATTTAAGATGGTGGTTTGCAGTGGATTTCCCTCGCTCACTGCCTGCTTTATCGCGTCAATGGCGTCTTCTTGAGTGGCTTCACCTTGTAATATCCTGCAGTTTTGCCCAATGACTTCTTCACTTTTATAGCCAGTCATCCGGGTGAATGCCGGATTGGTATATAAAATAGGCATATTTTCAGTCAGAGCATCCACGATAATAATGCCCTGCTGGGCAGCTTCCATCGCTCTGGCCTGCAAGTTGTTTTCAATTAACGATTGTTTAAGTCGATCGTAGGTTTGAATTAACTCTGTGTTATCCCAGAACAATAAAACCGCCCCATTAATATTGCCTTGACTATCCAGATACGAATTTACTGAAAGTAGATAATGTCTTTCACCGGTAATTTGAAAATTCACTGTTTGGCCCGTTTCATGGGCTTTATCAATTAATTTGATTAAATCTGGCAGGCTGTAGTCGCTTCGTAACTGGTTTAAACGTGAACCAACACTCACACTCTCTAAATTAAATAGTTTTTGGGCGGCGGGATTGAAATGCGTCAGTAACAAATTGTCGTCAACCACCATAAATGGATGAGACAAACTGTTTTGCATGTTTTGCAGATCCGTATTAAGTGAGATGATCTCAATACTTTTTACCTGCAACTCTTCATTCACCGTGGTCAGTTCTTCATTGGTCGATTGCAATTCTTCATTGGAGGTTTCCAACTCTTCATTGGTGGATTGCAATTCTTCATTGGCTGACTGCATTTCTTCATTAACGGATTGAAGTTCTTCATTAGAGGTTTCCAACTCTTCAATAACCGTTTGTAAATGATCTCTACTCGACGTCAACTCTTGTTGTAACTGCACAATCCGTTCGTAATTTGCCGATTCTGTTTCCTCGTTGATAAGCTCATCCACTGCGGTTTGTTCAAATCGAACCAGATATAGCGCATCGTTTATATCAGCGATTTGCAGTGGCATCACTTCAAACATAAATGCATTGTTGCCGAGGCGGATGATATGACTGCGATAGGATTGTGGTTGTTTTTTGGCTCTATAAACCAGCCCTTTAATTTCCAGCTGAAATTCATTACGCACCAAATTTTGCAAATTCAAACTGGCCCGGCCGCGCCCAATTTGTGTAATAGGTGAAATATCGCCATAGATAAAACGGATCTCCATGCTGTCATCAACAACAAAAGCATTGGAGATAACGTATTGGGTGACTGCTTTAAACACCCGATCTTCTAAGGTATCAATGTTTCTGGTAGATGCTTTAATTCTGTTCGGATTTGTACTTCTGGCCGGTTGTTGTTTCACTTTGTGTCTTCGGTACACTTCCAGACTATTAATGTTGCGGCGAGAAAAAGTACGACCTTCATTTGAATCAATATCAAATAACTCACTATTGGGTAATGATTCAGATTTACCTAAAAACAAAAAACCATCTGGATTTAATGCGTAATGAAAGGTGGCTTGAACTTGTTTTTGAAGTGGTGGTTTCATATAAATCAACACATTCCGACAAGTCACCAGATCCAGACGCAGGAAGGCAGGATCTTCCACCAGATTCTGTTTGGCGAATAACACCATATCGCGCAGCGGTTTTTTGACCATATATCCATCATTCATCTGGTTGAAATGACGATCCAGGCGATTTTGAGAAAGTCCTTTTATCGCTGCCTGTTCATATTTTCCTTTGCGAGCAATGGCCAGCGCTTTCATATCTATATCTGTCGCGAACACCTGAGCGCGATAATCATCCAGTTCGTGCCCAAGAATTTCTCGCAATATAATCGCGATACTGTAAGCCTCTTCGCCCGTCGCACATCCGGCTACCCAGATACGAATTTCATCACCTTGACCTTTCCCCTGAATTAGTACCAGTCCCATGATGAGATTTGGCTACTTTATGCTGCCTGTTTAGCGTATTCAACTGGCGGCATGTAATTCAGTGAGCTATGCGGCCGGACATGGTTGTAATGCT
>NZ_SSXS01000012.1:62466-125647 GCF_004832235.1 Methylophaga sp. SB9B | reverse complement strand
GAGCATTACAACCATGTCCGGCCGCATAGCTCACTGAATTACATGCCGCCAGTTGAATACGCTAAACAGGCAGCATAAAGTAGCCAAATCTCATCATGGGACTGGTACTAATTCAGGGGAAAGGTCATTGGTGATATAGCTGATAAAGAGGTTAAAGAACGCATCTACTCTGAAATCAAAAAATGGAGCCACAAAAGAATGAATTTCCTAAATTGGTTGATTTCTATGAAAATCTTATTGCTTTGACCAGTGGACAACACCTCCAAGCGGCTCATCCCAACGGTAATACATCACTTATAGATAAACAATATCAATATACATGTTTGATAGCAAAAACGGCCAGTATTAGCCAAAATTTGCTTGAAAATAACGGTGAACCGACTTTGTACAATTTTCAAGATTTTATGCAAGTTCTAGATATTGGACTAAGTACGGATTATTTTGGTTATCTTGACGAAAATGACTTCAGTAATGTTATAAGTGGAATTGAATTTAATTTTGAACGAGAACGCGAATAAAGATTAGTAGCTTGGTATGTATATCTACTTGATTCGAAATCATGTTTACAACATCATACAAATAAAAAGCCCTCTGATTCGAGGGCTTTTTAACATTTGAAGAGATGGTTTCTCAGAACCCTTTTTGAATATCCATATTCGTAAAATAACTCAAAAATGGCGATTTAAATTCGTATTTTTAATGTTATTTTGCCTCATGATTAATGTTAATAACTCAAACTTAATGTTAAGGACAGACTGATTAAATCAATCCCATTTCAAACCGCCACCGGTTTGATATTCGGTGACCTTGGTTTCGAAGAAGTTTTTCTCCTTCCGCATATTGGCTTGTTCATCAAGCCAGGGCAGGGTGGCTTCGGCACCTGGGAAGGGTTCTTCGAAGCCTAATTGTTTGGCACGGCGGTTGGCGGTGTAGCGGAATTGGCCGTGGTGAGCTTCTTTTGAGTAACCCAGGATTGGGTCACGCAGAATGTAGCCACCGTAGGTTGCTTCAGCCGCATCGGCTTCTTCAAACATTTCCTGGATTTTCTTTGGATCCAGTTTGACGTTTTCTTCTTTGATGATTTGTTTGCAAACACGAATACCGAACGAGGCGTGCATGACTTCATCACGCATGATGTATTGCAGCTGTTCGCCGGTGCCTTTCATCAGACCACGACGTTGCAGAGCAAAGATCGGTGAGAAGCCGTTATAGAACCAGCTGCCTTCGAAAATGCCAGCGAAAAACGCATAGGACATGACGAAGTTTTCCAGTTCGTCTTTATCACGCAGATCGATATCGCTACGCATAACGGTATCGAGACGATCATTGGCCAGTTTGATCTTTTGATAAATCTCTGGAACCACGCGGTAGCGGTTGTAGATTTCACTTTGATCCAGACCAATGGTTTCGATGCAGTGCTGGTAAGTCCAGGTATGTAATGCTTCTTCATAAACCTGACGTGCCTGATAAATCTGCAATTCCGGCGCGGTCATTTTTTCCATAACCGCCAGACCGATATTACGCATGGCGAGAATATCGGAAGTGGTCAGGTAAGACAGCACGTTTTCATAGACATGACGTTCTTCCAAAGTCAGTTTATGACGATAGTCGTGAACGTCTTGCGCCATGTTGATATCAAGTGGCGTCCAGTGGTTTTTGTTAGCGTTTAAGAAGTAATTCCACGCCCACGGATATTTGAAAGGAGCAAGCTGATTGATATCAGCTTGTCCATTGACCACACGTTTGTCGTCTGCATTAATCGCTTTGGCATTTAATGGCGGCAATTCACTGACACTGGCTTTGGTTGGCTCAGGTGTGTCGAGTTCATTGGCGGCTTGTTGTGACGGCGGCAACAGTGCGTTGTCGACAACATCGGTTGCCGGTTTCTCGGCAAGTGGATCGTCCCAGTTAAACATTATTGGCAAGCCTCGCAGTCTGGTTCCAAGATTGAACAGGCTTTCGGTGCATCGATACCTTCGCCTGAAATAAAGTCATCTTCTTGTTTGGCAACCGGCTTTAACACAGGTGGTGCAGACGGTTTAGCAGTTGTTGCTGTAGTTGGCGCGGTGCTGGTTTTCTCGGCACCGGTTGCGCCCATTGAACGCAGGTAATAAGTGGTTTTGAGGCCACGTACCCACGCCAGTTTGTACAGATTGTCCATTTTTTTACCGGATGGTTCCGCCATGTACAGGTTCAAGCTTTGTGCTTGATCCAGCCATTTTTGACGACGTGATGCGGCTTCGATCAACCAGCGTGCATCCATTTCAAATGCGGTGGTGTACAGGGCTTTCAATTCCGCTGGCACACGGTCAATGGCTTGCAAGCTACCATCATAGTATTTGAGGTCATTGATCATGACGTCATCCCACAAACCGCGTTGTTTCAAGTCTTCAACCATGTATGGGTTGATAACAGTGAACTCGCCAGACAGGTTCGATTTAACGAACAGGTTTTGGTAAGTCGGTTCAATCGACTGGCTGACACCACAGATGTTTGAAATCGTGGCTGTCGGTGCAATCGCCATAGTGTTTGAGTTGCGCATGCCTTGACGTTTGACTTTGTCACGCAGTGCATCCCAATCCATGGTTTTGCTTTCGTCTTGTTGCAGATACTCGCCACGTGCTTCTTTAAGGATCTTGATGGAATCAATCGGCAGAATGCCTTTGCTCCACAAGCTGCCTTCGTAAGATTTGTATTTGCCACGTTCTGCAGCCAAATCAGAAGACGCATCAATCGCGTAGTAGCTGACCGCTTCCATTGATTCATCAGCGAATTTCACTGCTTCTTCGGTGCTGTAAGGAATACGCAATTTATACAATGCATCCTGGAAGCCCATGATGCCTAAACCAACAGGGCGGTGCAGCAGGTTGGAATGACGCGCTTGCGGCACACTGTAATAGTTGTACTCAATGACGTTATCCAGCATCCGCATGGCTGTTTTTATAGTGCGGTTGAGTTTTTCTTTATCCAGTTTGCCATTGGCATCAATGTGCTGAACCATGTTGACCGAACCGAGGTTACAGACCGCGATTTCTTGATCAGATGTGTTCAGGGTGATTTCAGTACACAGGTTTGAGCTGTGAACTACGCCAATGTGTTGTTGCGGGCTACGCAGGTTACAAGGATCTTTGAAGGTAATCCAAGGGTGGCCAGTTTCAAACAACATGCCGAGCATTTTGCGCCACAGGTCGGTGGCAGGCATGGTTTTGAAGTTACGGATCTCACCGCGTGCCGCTTTTTCTTCGTATTCAGCATAGGCTTTTTCAAAACCCAGACCGGTCAGATCATGCAGATCTGGCACTTCTTCTGGTGAGAACAAAGTCCATTGACCTTCTTCGGCAACACGTTTCATGAACAAGTCAGGAATCCAGTTGGCGGTGTTCATATCGTGGGTACGACGACGATCATCACCGGTGTTTTTACGCAGATCCAGGAATTCTTCAACGTCGATGTGCCATGTTTCAAGGTACGCACAAACTGCACCTTTACGTTTACCACCTTGGTTCACCGCAACTGCAGTGTCATTAGCTACTTTCAGGAACGGCACAACACCTTGTGATTTACCGTTAGTGCCTTTGATATGAGCACCCAAACCACGGACGCGAGTCCAGTCATTACCCAGACCACCAGCATATTTAGACAGCAAGGCGTTATCACGCATCGCGCTGTAAATACCGCTCAGATCATCAGGCACGGTTGTCAGATAGCAAGATGATAATTGTGGACGCAAAGTACCGGCATTAAACAATGTCGGCGTAGAGCTCATAAAGTCGAAAGACGACAGCAGGTTGTAGAACTCAATAGCGCGGGCTTCACGATCGATTTCATTAATCGCCAGACCCATTGCGACACGCATATAAAAGGCTTGTGGCAATTCAAAACGGGTGCCGTCATAGTGAATGAAGTAACGGTCATACAGAGTTTGCAGGCCAAGGTAAGTAAAGCTGAAATCATTTTCTGGTTTCAAAGCGTTACCCAGACGTTCCAGATCATACAAACCCAGTTCTGAATCAATCAGTTCGTTTTCAATGGCGGTGCGAACGTAGGTTTTGAAATAGTCTTTATATTGATCTGCCATTTCACCTTGTGATGCCTGGCGAGGTGTTTTGTAGACAAAACTCAATGCTTCACGACGAATGCTGTCCATCAGCAGGCGAGCAGCCAAGGTGCTGTAGGCAGGATCTTTTTCGATAAAAGTACGGGCTGACATGATCAGCGCTTTTTCGACGTCTTTTTCAGACACACCATCAAAAATATTACGTTGGGTATCACGCAGGATGGCAGCATTATCCACTTGAGCAAGGCCTTCACAGGCTTCATCAATCAGGTTGCGCAGACGTTCGATATCTAATGGCTGGCGAGTGCCATCAGCTAACGTAACGTGCAATGTTGATTCGTTGGCAGGTTGTGGGTGCTTGCGTTCTTCTTCAGCACGTTTTTGTGATTGTTGTTCACGGTAAACCACATACGAGCGGGCAACTTTATATTCACCGGCACGCATCAAAGCGAGTTCAACTTGATCCTGAATATCTTCGATATGCACGGTGCCACCATCGTCTAAACGACGCAGCAGATTTTCACTGACTTGGCTGGTGAGTTCGGCAACAGTTTCGTGAATACGTCGGCTATCTTTAGCAGCCTGACCTTCAACCGCCAGGAAGGCTTTAGTTAAGGCAACAGCAATTTTGCTGCTATTAAATTCGGTGACCTTGCCGTTACGACGGATAACTTTGTAACCGGTTTCGGAAGAGGGTTGGATGTAGTTTTCTGCTTCGCTCGCCATAGTGATTTTCCCTGCATTGTGTGGTAAGACTTAATAAACGGCAAACCACAACAAATTGTGGTCGCAACGTGATTGAACCACAAGATAATGTGTTTTTGAAGTCTTAGCAAGGGGATAAGTTGCACATAAATTGTGCATTAGATGTGGATAACTTTAGGGTGATCGGGCGGTAACTGAGACGCCATGCGCGATCACCGAAAGTGATCCAATTTGGTGAAGAAATAAATTATTTTTTTATTGTGGTGGGTATATGAGAACAACTTGTAGTCATTCTCCTCAACGAGCCGGAAAGTACCGACTCGTTGTGAGATGAAAATACCAAAAGTTAGAGCGTTTCGCTCGTTGAGACGGCAGAATTTTCCAATAATTCTTTAACCAAATCGATATCATCTTGATCGTCTGTTTGCACAACGACTGTCCAACGATGTTCCTGACTGGTTTCAATGGTTTTGGTTATCAGCGGATCATGATCAGGACGGATTGAAATCAAACCCGCCAGCATCATGCCGAAAATTAAACCAAAAAAGATAAATACAATATAAGTAAACAGGGGGCTGGACTGAGTCATTTCAGGACCACTGGACACTAAAATCGTCGCTATCAAAATACCGACAATCATCCCAATCAAACCCAGCCAACCATGTGATTTAACGATGGTTTTGGCAATGCCATGGCTATCGGGTTCAATTTTTTTACTGATATTGCTGTCATCAGGTCGAACAATATTAATGATGCCGGGGGCAATACCATTGTCGATGAGTTTTTGTTTGGCCGCTTTAGCTGTTGCTTCGTTGTTATAGACGGCAGCTACACGACCAGTATGTTTTTCATCTTGAATTTCTACTTCCATATTGCTTCCTCCTGAGAGACAAAATTGATTCAGGTTTAACGCTGTAATCAGCGGATATCATTCCTAAATCGATAACAAAAGACCTTGTTCATAACAATGTCTTATATAACCATGACAACTGTCAGGATAAACAATTCATCACTCGGCTTGCTTAACCTATGTTTAAGTGCAGTTTATTGTTGTAACTGAAAAAAAGTTGATCCCAGTCAATTTTGCGTAGCACTTCTTATGATATTTTTAGTCATAAAACTGAATGTAAACGTAGCTTAAGCTGTGCGTGTTATCAGATCTGTCTGCAGCATTATTAAATTGGAGTCACCATGGAACTCGATCCGCTCTTACTGTCACGAATTCAGTTTGCGTTCGTGGTGTGTTTTCATGCCATCTTTCCTGTATTTACCATCGGTCTGGCGAGCTTCATAGCTGTATTGGAAGCTTTGTCATTAAAGACAGGAAATCCACTTTGGCAGCGACTTTCGAAGTTCTGGATTCAGGTTTTTGCCGTAGTGTTTGGCATGGGCGTGGTGTCGGGCATTGTTATGTCATTCCAGTTTGGCACCAACTGGAGTAATTTTTCCTATGCAACCGCCAATTTTCTTGGGCCGGTGCTCAGCTATGAAGTTATCACCGCCTTTTTCCTGGAAGCAGCTTTTCTTGGCGTGTTGTTATTTGGTCGCGATAAAGTCCCGCAAGGTGTACATCTGTTCGCGGCAATGATGGTGGCGTTAGGTACCTTTATTTCCTCTTTCTGGATTTTATCAGCCAACTCATTAATGCAAACACCTGATGGTTTGGTGCTGCGTGACGGCCTGTATTATGTCGCTTCCTGGACAGATGCCATCTTCAATCCTTCATTCGGATATCGCTTTCTGCATATGGCACTGGCGTCATTTTTGACCGCATCCTTTGTTGTCGCAGGGGTGTCAGCCTGGTTCATCATGCAAAAACGTGAATTGGCAGCCAATAAAAAAGCATTGTCTATTTCGTTGTGGCTGATATTGATTTTGGCACCAGCTCAAGTAGTGGTTGGTGATTTTCATGGCCTGAATACGCTCAAACATCAGCCAATGAAAGTTGCCGCGATGGAAGGTAACTGGGAGACAGGGACTGGTGTGCCGTTGCTGTTATTTGCCTTGCCAGATCAAGAGAATCAACAAAATCTTTATGAAATCAAAATCCCCAAAATGGCGAGCTTTATCCTAACCCATGATTGGGATGGTGAAGTACCAGGTTTAAATGAAGTCGCTCCCGAAATGCAGCCGCCGGTATTTATTGTGTTCTGGGCCTTCAGGGTGATGGTGGCAATGGGCATGCTGATGGTGTTGTTTGGCCTGGCAGGACTCTGGCTCCGCAGAGGCGATCGCTACCTTGAAAGTAAACCTTTCCTTAACGGGTTAAGAGTGATGAGTCTGTCACCGTTTATCGCCGTGTTATCAGGTTGGATTGTCACCGAAACCGGCAGGGCACCCTGGTTAATCTACGAACAAATGACTCATGCACAGGTTTAACCCCATCACTTACCGGTGGTATGGCGTTGTTTACTTTGATCGGATACGTCCTTGTTTATGCCATGGTATTCAGTGCCGGGGTGTTTTATCTGATGAGTGTGTTCCGCGGTGGATTGGAAACAGCCAATGCTGAACAAACTGATTCTGATGTTGAAAAAGCCCAACGGCCGATATCCGCAGCCAATGCCAATTTAGACGGAGGTCTATGATGGAACAGCCATTTGATTTAGTGATTATCTGGGCCGGGATTATTGGCTTTTCGGTGATGATGTATGTGTTGATGGATGGCTTTGATCTGGGGCAGGGCATTCTGTATCCCTTCGCGCCGGATGATCACTCACGCGACATTATGATGAACTCGGTAGCGCCGGTATGGGATGGTAATGAAACCTGGCTGGTAATGGGCGGTGCCGGGTTGTTAGGTGCATTCCCGTTGGTTTACTCGGTATTTCTGCCCGCTTTATATATAGGTGTGTTTCTGATGCTGGCCGGTTTGATTTTTCGCGGTGTGGCATTTGAATTCCGCTTTAAGGCAAATACCACTAAATACATATGGGACTGGGCGTTTGCCGGTGGATCATTCGTTGCTACATTTGCTCAGGGCGCGGTGGTTGGTGCCTATGTTCAGGGTTTTGCAACTGACAACTTTGTTTATGTTGGTGGTGCGTTTGACTGGTTAACGCCTTTCACCATTATTACCGGTTTGGGTCTGGTGGCGGGTTATGCGTTATTGGGCAGTACCTGGTTAATTATGAAAACCGAGGGTGAACTTCAGCAATGGGCGTATCGGGTGACGCTTCGTCTGCTAGTGTTGGTGTTATTAGTGTTTGCCATCATCAGTATCTATACGCCATTTGTTGACGCAGGGGTAATGGAGCGGTGGTTCCATGGTTTCTCAATCATTTGGTTTTTACCACTTTTAGCACTTTATAGTGCTATCTCATTTATAGCTCAGTGAAAAAACAGCAGGAAGGCTTGCCGTTTGTGGCCACCATGGGATTGTTTCTGTTCACCTATCTGGGATTGCTGGCAAGTAAATGGCCTTATCTGGTGCCACCGGATTACACATTGTGGGATGCGGCTTCGGCCTATGAATCACAACTGTTCCTGTTGTTAGGTTTCCTGTTTGTTATTCCATTTGTATTGGGTTATATCGCCTGGTCATACTGGATTTTCCGCGGCAAGGTAAAAGGCGGTTATCATTAGCGAATGCATGATAAATCCCTGATCAATGCCGGACGTTTATTACTCAAAAATCTGACGCAGCAGCAACACAGCCGATTGTATCTGGCGGTGTTGCTGGGCGTTATGGCATCGATTGCGATGATTGTGCAGTGGTATGCACTGGCACGATTAACCTACGCAGTACTCATTCAACAGCAGTCGCTGGTTGAACAATCCCTAATTATTGGCCTGATGGTACTGGCACTTATTTTAAGATCAGTGCTGGTCAGGGCTCAGGAACATTACGCTCAGCTGGCAAGTTTGTATGCACGTGAGGCGTTACGAAATCAGATCCTTTTCAAGTGGCGTCAAATCAGCGCGTTGCAACATAGTCAACGATCTCCCGGTTCAGCTGCCAGCCAGTTAATTGAAGATGTCGAGGCGATGGATGGCTATTTCGCCAGATTCTGGCCACAGCAATTATTGGCAGTACTTACACCACTAATCATTGTTTTTGTTGTGTTTTATTACAACTGGCTGGCCGCCATATTTTTATTGCTGGCAGCGCCATTGATTCCATTGTTTATGGTTTTAGTCGGGATGGGCGCTGAAAGCATTAATCAGCGTTTCTTCAACCAACGCCAGCGTCTGGCTGGTCATTTTTTGGATCGGGTCAAACATCTCACCACATTAAAACTGTTTGCTGCCGAATCTGCCGCATTAACTGAAGTGAATTTACGCAGTGAGGATTACCGGCAGGTGGTGATGAAAACACTGAAACTGGCGTTTTTATCCTCAGCCGTTTTAGAGTTTTTTACCAGCGTGGCTATTGCCACTATCGCTATTTATATTGGTTTTTCCCTGTTAGGCGCGATTAGCTGGGGTCCGTCGGCTGATATCACGTTATTCAGTGGTTTATTTATTTTGCTGCTGGCACCGGAGTTTTTTCAGCCACTACGAAATCTTTCCCAGTTCTATCATGATCGGGCTGCTGCTTTGGCAGCCGCGACGCAAATTGCCACATATCTGGATCAGTCAGACATAACTAAAAACCTTCCTGCAGATGTCATATCAAAACAACAATCTAATTCGGCGATATCCAAGTTGATCACCACTAATCTCTCTATCGGTTATAGCGCCAATGAAAAAATACAGGGGCCTTTAAATATCGAGTTAACGACAGGGCAGTGTCTGGTGATTAGCGGCCCTTCCGGCAGTGGTAAAACCACTCTGTTGCATACCCTGGCAGGTTATCTGCCATCAGTGTCCGGTGAGCTGCTATTGAATAACCAGCCAATCACTAAAACAGCGATTCGTTATCTGCCACAAAAGCCCTGGATTATTAACGGCAGCTGGGCCGATAACCTATCGGTGCTGGCACCACAAGCCACTGAACAAGCAATGCAAAAGGCATTGATTCAGTTAGGTTTGGAAACCTTAATTTTAAATAGAGACAATGGCTTAGACAGTCAACTTAATGAACATGGTGAAGGGCTTTCCGGTGGTCAGTTACAACGAATGGCGTTGGCGAGAGTCATACTTTCGCCTGCACCTTTAATATTGCTGGATGAACCAACGGCCAGTCTAGATGCCGAGAGTCGGCAGTATGTTTTGGCGGTACTAGCAGAGTTAAAATCACAGTGTATTTTAGTGATATCCAGCCATGATCCTGAGGTATTAGCGCTTGCCGATCAGCAGCTCCATTTTAAGTTTAAAGGGGATGACTGATCATGTTGAATCCTCGACCAAATACAGTTTCACCAATTAGATTCTGGCTTGGAAAAGTATTGGAACATCAGAAAAAACGCTTAATAATTGGTTTGCTTCTGGCGTTATTAACCGTTGTTTCAGCGATGGGACTGTTGGCCTTGTCTGGCTGGTTAATCACCGCAACAGCCATAACCGGTTTGGCAATTACGGCGGGCAGTGCGGTGATGTTGGATATTTATCGTCCAGGTGGTGGCATCCGGTTTTTTGCCTTAAGCAGAACGGTAGGGCGCTATTTTGAACGTCTGCATAATCACGATTTAGTGTTGCGAGTTATTGCTGGGTTCAGAGGCACGCTATTTTCCGGATTACTGGATTTACCGGTTCAACAACTGCGAAACACCCAGGATAGCGAATGGCTGAGCCGTTTAACCGCCGATCTGGATAATCTCGATAGTCTTGTACTACGACTGTTATTACCCCCAATGACAGCAATAGGCAGTTTGTTATTGCTGGCCTTATTTATGAGTTTTTTCTCACTCACACTTGGGGTGATATTCGGTGTTATCACACTGATATCAGCATTTTCTATTTCAGCCTGTTTACCCATAAAACAACCCAAATCAGTCGCTTTTATGCCGAGCAAATTAACGAAGCGCGATTGCTGACGATTGAACATTTACAAGGCCAGCTGGAGTTACAGGCCGCACATTTAAACGAAGCACATCAAACGCGACTGGTGCAGTCGCTTGGTGAAATTGGCAAGGCACACTTAAAGCTGAATCAACAGATTGCCAATGCACAGTTAATAGTCAGTATCTGTCATGGGCTGCTGGTGATAGGCGTGGCGCTGGCAGCAATGTGGGCCTATCAAAATGCTATTTTCAGTGGACCGGTTGCGGTTATGCTGGTATTGGCTGTATTTGGTTTGGGCGAGTTACTGCAAAACCTGCCGGGGCAGTTAGGGCAGTGGGGTAGAACCCGCTATGCAGCAGAACGTCTGCAACCTTTAGCCGAACATAAGACTACAGAGAAAATGGAGCTGGAACAGCTTGAACGCCTGTCGATGATGCTGGCCGATCATCCAAAAGTGATCAGCACTATCGACACTGCTATGGCATTTGAATTAATCCCCGGACAATGCCTGCTGGTAACCGGTCGATCCGGAAGTGGAAAATCCACAGTCGCCAACATACTGGCGGGACTGGAAATCCCGGATTCATTTACAACACCTTATCAGTTGCTGATAAACGGCATTCCAATGCGTACAGAGCAAACACAAGCCTGGCATAAGCAGATTGGCTATCTGACTCAGCAAAACAGCATCATCGCTGCGACGTTATATAGCAATTTGACCTTAGGGCTTGATGAAGTCGACGAACAACAGCTTTGGCAGGCTCTGACTTTAGTCGAGCTGGATGATTGGGCCAAACAACTGCCCGCCGGATTACACAGCTGGTTGGGTGATACTGGTAGCCAACTATCAGGTGGCCAGGCCAGAAGGCTCTGTCTGGCAAGACTTTTATTAAAAGAGTCGAAACTGATCCTGTTGGATGAACCTTTTAACGGCATTGATGCAGAAATGGCCCAACGCATTTGGCAGCGTTTATCTCCACTTTGGCAGGACAAAATGTTGATTGTGCTGATGCATCAGCGACCTGATTATTTTCCCGAACTCGATAATCAGCAGATTTTTGAAATCAATCTGGATCAAAGTTAATTGTTCATTCATCAAAAATTTTAACTAGCGCACAGTTTTGCCATACAGCTCGGCATGAGCGTTGCCTGCGCCTTTAATCTTGAATTACTATTTTTCGTAATTGAAAGGAATTCAAGAAGGATAAAATGGATAATCGTCACGGAAGACGAGCACCCTATCTTCGGTTAGTGGTGTTTGTTATATGGAATTTATTTTCTCTAGCAGCTTATGCTGGTGCTACGGTTATTGACCGGGCCGCACAAGAGCAACTATTGCAGCAAGAGCGCGAGCGGCAGCTTCGCGATCAGCAAGAAATCTCTCCTGATGTACGTTTACCCGCTCCAACGTCTCCACCCGAATTCCTCGTTTATCCTGATAATGAATCCCCTTGTTTCACTATTTCCAGTATTACGCTTATTGGCGAAAGTGCTGAAAAATTTCAGGTTGCTTTACTCGCAGTAACGGATGGCAACGATTCTGCAATAGGACGTTGTCTTGGGGCACAAGGCATTAATGTTGCAATGAGCCGTATTCAAAACGCCATTATTGCCCGGGGATTTGTCACTACCCGCGTATTGGCAGCGCCGCAAGATCTTAATTCTGGCGCTTTGGAACTGACTGTTATCCCAGGTAAAGTCAGAAAAATTCAGTTTGCAGACGAGGTAACCATTAGGGCAACTAAATGGAATGCGATTCCTGTTAAACAAGGAGACATTCTGAACTTGCGAGATATTGAGCAGGGACTGGAAAATCTCAAACGCATCCCGACTGCAGAAGTCGATATCCAGATAGAACCGGCAGAAGGGCCCGAATCTTTGCCTGGTGAAAGCGATGTGGTGATCCAATACGAACAGCGTTTTCCGTTTCGTCTAACCCTCAGCGCTGATGATGCCGGGTTCGATTCCACCGGAAAATATCAGGGCGGCATTACGTTGTCAGGCGACAATCTACTTATGCTTAATGATTTGTTCTACGTCAATTACAACCATGATTTGGGTGGTGGCGAATCAGGTAAGCGTGGATCTGATGGCCAGACTATTCATTATTCGCTGCCGTTTGGATACTGGTTATTCGGTTTGACCACATCAAGCTATGACTACTATCAGGCAGTATCTGGTGTGAATCAAACCTATACCTACAGTGGTCGGAGCGAGAATTCTGACATCAAGGTGAGTCGGCTGATTTTCCGTAATGCCATTAATAAAACCTACCTTTCACTGCGAGGCTTCTTCAGAAAATCTTCTAACTTTATCGACGATACAGAGATTGAAGTGCAAAGACGCCGCACAGCGGGCTGGGAGCTTGGCTTTAACCAAACCTGGTATTTAGGACAATCACTGCTCGATTACAGTCTCGGCTACAAGCGCGGGACAGGGGCAAGGAATTCACTCAAAGCACCAGAAGAAGCCTTCGATGAAGGTACCTCACGCATGGAAATACTCACCGTCGACATGGCTTTCAACCATCCACTCAATTTGAATGCTCCTTGGGGGGAACAAGCGCTGTATTACTCAAGCCAAATTCGAGGGCAATACAATTTCACTCCATTAACACCTCAGGATCGATTCGCGATCGGTAATCGCTACACAGTACGTGGCTTTGATGGGCAGTTGTCTTTAAGTGCCGATAACGGCTGGTTTATCCGTAATGAACTCAGTGCATCGCTTGGTACCACAAGGCAGGCTGTCTATGGTGGCGTGGATTATGGCGAAGTCAGCGGTCAATCCAGCGACCGTTTATTAGGTAGGCAACTCGCAGGGATTGTATTGGGATTAAGAGGCGGCTTCAGCAGTTTTAGCTATGACGTGTTTGTCGGCAAAGCACTTAAAAAACCAAAAGGATTTGAAACAGACAGTACGACAACAGGATTCAATTTTAACCTGACTTTCTGACGTTGGATTTGATTCTCATGTGATCAAGGATGAATAATCATGAACAAAAATAAATTCAGGGTTGTATTTAACAAAGCACGTGGCTTGATGGTGGTGGTGGCTGAAAACGTGGGAAGTTACTCATCCAAAAGTAAACAAAGCGTTTCAACTGCATCCAGCCCTGCACCAATTATTATGTTACGTCCGGTGTGGATTTCCATTCTGATTATGAGCAGTTTGATGATAACAGTCAGCCCTGCCAAAGCAGATATCATTGCCGACCCGAGCGCACCTGCTAATCAGCGTCCCATTGTTAATGAAACTGCAAATGGTCTGCCACTGGTCAATATTCAGACCCCTAGCGCAGCCGGTGTCTCGCGTAATACGTATCATCAGTTCGATGTTAAGACACAAGGCGCTATTCTCAACAACAGCAACACCAATACCCAAACTCAACTCGGCGGCTGGGTTCAGGGTAATCCCCATCTTGCAGGGGGAACCGCCAAAGTCATTCTGAATGAAGTCAACAGCCACAATCCAAGTTTATTGAACGGTTATATTGAAGTGGCTGGTACCCGAGCACAGGTAGTAATTGCCAATCCGGCAGGTATTAGCTGTAGTGGATGTGGGTTTATCAATGCCAATCGAGCTACGCTGACGACTGGCAAACCCATCATCAATAACGGCAACCTGCTCGGCTATCGTGTAGGTGGCGGTAACATTAACTTTTTAGGTAATGGACTCGATACTTCACAAACTAACTTTACCGATGTAATTGCACGCGCCGTAGATGTGAACGCTGGTATTTGGGCGAATGAGCTCAGCATTACCACCGGTACGAACCAAGTCAATGTCGACAGCAACGGCAATCAAACCAGTATAAATCCGATTGTTCCTGATGCAGGAAGTGCTGCCCCGGCTTTTGCTGTGGATGTTGCAGCCTTGGGAGGCATGTATGCGGGCAAAATTCACATGGTTGGAACCGAATCTGGTTTGGGAGTAAGGAACGCTAGTGATATCGGTGCAAGCGTTGGTGCTGTGACTATTACTGCCGACGGGATGTTACAAAATACCGGCACTATCAGTGCTAAAACCAATATCCAGTTGACTACCACCGGGCTGGAAAGTGAAGGAAGTGTTGGAGCAGAGGGCAACATTACGATCAACCTTGCTTCTGATTACGTACACACCGGTGACCTGCAAGCTGGCGGTAATCTTGACTTACGCACCACTGGTGATATCACTAATCAATCGACCATGCTCGCAAGTCAATCGCTAAACCTTAGCGCCAACAACATCGACAATACGGTTAATGGCGAAATCATAGGTCTCAATACGCAGATGCTGGCTGAGGATAGGCTCACCAATCACGGTTTGATAGATGGGGTAGAAACGGTTATCTACGCAGATACGCTGATAAATGAACAAACCGGCAGCATCTTTGGTGATCAGATTGGCATTCAGGTGGCTCATCTTGGCAATGATACTGGCGCTTTGATCGCAGCCCGAGATCGGCTCGATATAGGTGCGGGGACTATTGAAAACCGCAATAATAGTCTGATGTTCAGTGCAGGCGATCTGGCGATTGCAGGAAGTCTGGGTAGCGGTAATCAAGCAATCGGCTCAGCAGATTCGCTTATCAATGACGGTGCAACTATTGAGGCATTGGGTCAGGTAACATTGACCATTGTCGACTTACAAAACTTAAATGCCAATCTTGTCACACAACTGGTGCAGACCGGTTCCGGCAGCTTTGATCGTTTTACCCCAAGATCGACCAGCGTTATTTTAAATGCAGCCGACTACCCCGGGGCACGAATTGGTGACGAGAGTATTTCCTGGCGCACTGCTGGTAGTTATACCTTTAGAGAATATCATCGTTATCGCGGCACCACTGTTACCCGAGAAACACATGTGATTGATTCCGCTCCCGGGCAGATATTTTCTGGGGGGGATATGGTCATTAGCGGGTCCATCACCAATAGCGATAGCCAGATCATTGCAGGTGGTGCCCTTGATGTCAGTGGTGCCAGCTTGCAAAATCTGAATACTCAAGGTGAAATCAGAGTTCGATCCAGAGGCCATGCCTACTATTATGATTACGATGGCAGCGGCAGTGGGTTCAGGTACGACGTTGATTATCTGGGCGCATACAATCCTGCCGATGTTGTCACCACATTTAACTTATCAACCAGTGAAGTCACACAGAACACCCTGCCTGCTGGCAGTGGCACCACTGTCAGCTCAGCAACGGTTCCAGTTGTTACCAATAGCCTGTTTCAGGCCAGTCCGGATATCGCTGCCACTTATTTGATTGAAACCAATCCACGTTTTGCCAATTACCGCAGCTGGTTAAGCTCTGACTACATGATGCAGCAACTGTCATTCGACCCTGCCACCACTCAAAAGCGTTTGGGCGATGGCTTCTACGAGCAACGTCTGGTGCGTGAACAAATCGCCCAATTAACGGGCCGTAGATTCCTTGATGGACATGCTACTGATGAAGCGCAATATCAGGCTTTAATGACCTCGGCTCTGACACAAGTCGATGCCGTACAACTTGTCCCCGGCGTTGCGCTTTCTGCGGAGCAGGTGGCGCAGCTCACCAGCGATATTGTCTGGCTGGTTGAGCAAACAGTCACGCTACCTGATGGCACAGTTACTCAGGCTTTGGTGCCGCAAGTTTATGTCAAGCCGCAAGTAGAAGACTTTAAGCCAACCACCGGTATGATGGCAGGTAATACGGTCACTATGAATCTCTCTGCTGATGCAACTAATCAGGGTACCATCGCCGGTCGCGAGTTACTGACACTGAATGCTGACAACATCAATAATCTAGGAGGTCAGATAGTTGCTGATTCGACGTTATTAAAAGCCAATAACGATATCAATAACATCGGTGGCCAAGTTATTGCCAGAGATGCGATGCTGTTGGAGGCTGGCAATTACATTAACCTACTGAGCACGACACAAAGCAGTAAACAAAGAGAGGGGGCCAGCAGTTTCAGTCGTACTAATATAGATCGTGTTGCCGGACTTTATCTCAGCAACCCCGGCGCTATCCTTGTTGCCTCAGCAGGTAATGACGTTAACCTGATGGCTGCCAGTATCATCAATGGTGGAGAAGGTGGCATCACACAAGTTAATGCCGGAGAAAACATCAATCTTGGCACGCTGCAGATTGCCGAACAGAACAGCAGCATCCGTAACGCTAAAAACTATGTCAAACACGGTGGCACACAGGAAATTGGCAGCGTCATTGAAACAACGGGCGATATCGCATTCAACGCGGGTAATGACTTCAATGCAACCGCCGCTAGCATCAACAGTGAAGGGGGTGCCATCAATGTCACCGCCATACAAAATATCAACATCGTTGAAGGCCGTGAAACCAGTAACTTCGACGCTGCGCGTAAGGTAAAAAGAAGCAGCACCTTTAGCAGCAAAACCAAGACCCAACGCGATGTGTTCGAAGCGGATAACAGCATCAGTAGCAACCTCAGCGGTGATACCGTAATGTTACTGGCCGGTAACGATCTGAACATTCGTGGCAGCAATGTTATCAGTGATAACGGTACTATGCTAAGCGCAGAAAATGACGTGAATATCACCGCTGCCAGCAGCACGGCTTACGAATACCATGAGCGTAAAACCAAAACGAGCGGCCTTAGCACCAGTGGTGCCAGCGTCACCCTAGGTTCCAGCTCACTGAATACAACACAGACCCTCAATAGTACTAAGCAGACTGGCAGCACAGTGGGCAGTGTGGAAGGTGATGTGGCGATTGAGGCAGGCAAGCGTTATACCCAAAAAGCCAGCGATGTGCTGGCCCCACAAGGCAATATCGATATCAGTGCTCAACAGGTCAATATCGTTGCTGGGGAAAATAGCCGTGATACCACCCAAGAAACTAAATTCAAACAAAGTGGCTTAACGCTTGCCATTACTAGCCCAGTTATCTCTGCCATTCAAACGGCACAACAAATGAGTGAAGCAGCCAGCGATACCTCGGATGGACGTATGAAGGCCTTAGCGGCAGGCGCTACAGCTCTGGCAGCAAAGAATGCCTATGATTCTACCCAGCAAGCATTATCTGCATCGTCTACAGGCAATGATTTAACTGATGCGGCCAATCAAGCAGGCGGCATTAATCTCAGCCTTTCCATCGGTACCTCAAAGAGCAGCAGTACTTCCATTCAAACCAGTAACAGTGTTCAAGGTAGTCAAGTTATGGCGGGAGGGGATATCAATATCAGTGCTACTGGTGGCGGGGCAGATTCTGATTTCCACGTGATAGGCAGCACTATCAATGCGGGAGAAAACGTATCAATCAAAGCTGATGACCAAGTCAATCTGATTGCTGCTAAAAATACCTACACACTTAACAGCAAAAATAAAAACAGTAGTGCCAGTGTTGGTATTAGCATTGGCACCAATGGGCTCGCTATCACTGCCAGTGCATCTCAAGGAAAAGGTAAAGCCAATGGGACAGATGTGAGCTGGACGGAAACCATGGTAGCGGCGGGCAATAAAGTCAGCCTGGAGAGCGGTACCGATACCAATCTCATTGGTGCACAAGTGAGAGGTAATCAAGTAGTGGTCGATGTCGGCACTTCGGGCGAGGGCAATCTCGATATCCACAGTTTGCAAGATACCAGCACCTACGATAGCAAACAGAAAAGTGCAGGTATTAGTGTCAGTATTCCGATAGGTGCTGGCTCGGCTGGCGGTTCAATCAGCTCCAGTCAAAGCAAGATCAATAGCGATTATGCCAGTGTCAATGAACAAGTCGGAATCTTCGCCGGGGATGATGGCTTTCAAGTCAACGTGGCGGGCAATACCAACCTCAAAGGGGCAGTCATCGCCTCTACTGAGCAAGCCATTTTAGACAATAAGAATAGCCTGACGACCGAAACGCTCAGCGTATCGGATATCAATAACAAAGCGGAATATGATGCCAAGGCCACCTCGGCGACTATAGGCGGTGGTATTCAGGCAGGTTTACCGCAACTCTCTGGGGCCGGCATAGGAAAAGATAGCGATAAAGCAGAGAGCATAACGGTCAGTGCCATCAGTCAGGGTACGTTGAATATTACCGATAGCGACGGCCAGAAAAAACTCCTCGGTGAGGATGCCATCACCACGGTTGCCCAGCTGAACCGAGATGTGCAGATTAACGAGCAGGGAGAGGCAGTCGACAGCCAAGGAAATTTAACCGCTAATACCATCGCCCCTATCTTTGATGCAGAAAAAGTCGCCAAGGAAATTGAAGCTCAGGTGAAAATCACTAAAGAATTTGGCCAACAGGCAAGTCAAGTAATCGATAGTTATGCGGAAAATCAGATGAACGAGTTACGTATTCAATATGAAGAAGAATCTGATCCAGAGAAAAAGAAGGCGCTGCAGACCGAGGTTGACAAATTGCGTCTTGAAACCCATGTGCTCAACGTACTTGTGGGTGCAGTGACAGGTTTAGGTGGTACGACACTCACTCGCGAAAGCCTTGCGGCTGTTTCGGAAGAGCTTCGCAAGATCACCATTGCAAACTCAAAGCTATCTCCAGGAGTTATTGACGAATCCGTTGATGGCGAACCATTCACTCTATCCAACTTTTCAGGTAAAAGTGTTGGTGGGAAATGGGATTTAGACCCCACTAAAACTGGTGGTACAAGGGTGGACCTCGATGCATTGTGTGGTGCTGATAACAAGCGATGCATGACCAAAGATGATGGGAATGGTAATCAGATTCTTGATCTCAAAGATGGAATGGTGCAGTGGAATCGTGAAGAGGCCGATGGAAAACCCCTCCTCGAATGGCTCGAAACACCAGAGGGTAAAAAGATGCGCGGCCTAACCGGGGGAGTTCAGGCTGTTAAGGGTACTTTGTTTGGAGTGCCCTACGAGGCGGGAAGTTTTATTGACAAGCTTATCGAGGCCTTTGGCGGACCGCATGATTTTATTGGTGGTCAGGGTGCGGGTTTTTATGACGATGAGGGTAATGCTCCTAGAGGGCGTAGCACGTCCGAAAAGGTAGTAAATGAAGCATGGACTGCTGTCGCCCTTGTTCCTTCGGCTCCCTTTGGAGCGGCAACGTTATTACCGCCAGAGGTGTGGAAGGCCATTTCAATCTATTTGGGGGCTTCGAAATGAGAGTGAAATCCAAAATATCTCGTATGACAATCCTAACAATCGCCTTACTTCAAACAGGTTGTGGGATAGGAGGTCACTGGATGACTGGTGACCCTTCTACAAATCTGATATCAAACCCTACATCGCTTACTGGGAAAAAGCGGGAATGACGAATGAAGGCCGATTAGAGGATTGGCTGGTGTGCGGTGGAAATGGGAATGGTACTTTCTCTTGGAAAGTGATGGAGCAATTTCCAGGAGAAAGTGATGAGCAAAGCTCAAGGCGACAACGCGATGAATTTCAACGTTGCATGATAAGCAGCGGTTATCGTTACACGGGAGATTGTTCAAGCAAATATATGCAATCACGACCTCTTTGTGGATCGCCTTGAGAATGTTCTTAGGCCGGAAAATAAGATTTAAATTCAAAATATTATGTCTGACAATCCAGTTGACTGTCTTGCTTCAAACCGGTTGTGGAATAGGAGGGTATTCGATGACTGGTCTGGTGCTTGTAGATGATTCAAAACACCACCTGGAATACTACGAAAAACTGGGCTGGACGTCGGAAACTCGGCGACAAGACTCTGCGGAATGCGGTGGTCCCCCAAACGAGTCCATACAATTCGGTTCCAACGCAATTAAAGCTGCCCAACGACCCGAAGAAACAGATCGGCAGACAATGATGTGTCTGCGTAAAGCATGGCATGCCTGTATGACTGAAAAGGGTTACCGGGATACGCGTGCTGTACCGCAGAGTTAACAGTAAATAATGCATCGACTCAGTAGTTAGCCGATGATTTTAGATTAATTGTTCAATCAATAGGGTCATGTTGTTTGATTTTCTCTTGCCGCTGCAACATTGGTTACCGCCCGATGCCTGGCAAGCAATTTCTATTTTATTAAGAAATGCAAAATGATATTTCGCATAAAGTTATTTATTACTGCTGTTTTAATTGTCTTCCTGGCTGCATGTGGTAGTGGAGGTTACTGGATGACTGGGGATCCAAGGGTTGGGGTAAATGTAAAACCTTACGGCGCTCACTGGATCAAGGAAGGAATGACGAAAGAGAGTCGACGAGAAGATATTGCAGCTTGCGGAGCCAAGGGTAATGAAAGTGTCAATTTCCTTCCTCATGAAATCCAGGCCGCCAAACAACCTGACGATCCTAATGATATAAAAGCAATGGGAAGACTCACTCATGAGTGGGCTGAATGTATGCGAGATAAAGGATATGTTTATTTAGAGTACTGCGATGACCGATGTCGTTACCCCTGAACATAATTAATTTACAAATTCGAGAACAATAATTATGACGGCTAAATCTATGGAATCTGACTCTACAAGATATGGTCATCAGCCCCCTTTGCCATGACGGAACAGTGAGGAAGGTTTTTTCGATTATGTTTGGTGCAACGAAATGAGTCGGCCAAAGTGGACTGTGCCCTGCATAGTTTTGTTGCTGACAGGGTGCAATACGACGATTCTGGTTGCTACCAGCGTAGGTGAGAGTATACCTCACCTGCAATACTATGAAAAACTGGGCTGGACGTCGGAAACTCGGCGACAGGACTCTGCGGAATGCGGTGGTCCCCCAAACGAGTCCATACAATTCGGTTCCAACGCAATTAAAGCCGCCCAACGACCCGAAGAAACAGATCGGCAGACGGAGATGCGTCTGCGCAAAGCATGGCATGCCTGCATGACTGAAAAGGGTTACCGGGATACGCGTGCGGTGCCGCAGTAGAGTTAACAGTAAATGATGCATCAACAATACTTACATGGATGCAGCTTCACTAGTAACAAAAAATTATTTCTCCTTAGTATCAATATCATCCCGCACAGAAAAAATATGTCCCAACAATTTGGGGGGATCATAAGCTAAATTGAACGAGGTTCTGTTTGATTGAAAAAGTCGTTGATAAAAATCTGTAGATAAAAATATGACTAGCGTTCCTGTGTTTCGTGAAACGTATGAGTCAATCATCGATATTAATGGTAAAAGAGGTTTGTCCATAATTCTTCCTTTTGTATAAGGACTCTCGGTTGGGGAGCAGCACGATCTCCCAGTGATTGAGACCTATAGAGGACGCCGGCATTTTCGCCAGCCTTGTTGGGAGAATGGAGGAAGATGATGCTGATACATAGCGCATCGTCAGACAAAATGCCCTAAAACATCTCTCTACATCTTCGACGTAAGCCACTTACAAGTTGCTCTCCACCGTGTTCTTCGAATTGACCTGGTACCGAGAACAGCTTGTTCACTTCCATGCTGACTAATTTAGTTAGAGACTTTGTTTCTGATGTTAGCCAGCTATGATCCGCCCGTCTGTGCGTCACCGTACATCGCTCTGACTTGGGCTAAGCAGTTGGCATTAATGTCGCGTCTGGCTTACTGGCCACATATCTAAATACATGGTCGGCTTTAAGCAGATTCGAACGTAATGGCGAAGGAGGGGGTACAACGATGTGCATGGGATGGCGGAGACAGAAACGACGGATAATGTCAGTAGTAAAAGGATATATTCAGATACGACGATATGGCCTGAAATAATCTTTAAATATAGAACAGCTAAAATCACAATTTCCAAACCCCAGATACAAAAAAACGGACCGAAGTCCGTTAGTTTGTTTGGCGGAGGGACAGGGATTCGAACCCTGGGTAGGCTATAAACCCACGCCGGTTTTCAAGACCGGTGCATTCAACCGCTCTGCCATCCCTCCAAGACGCGGCATATTACTAGGAATGACTTGTTCTGACAACAGTGAAAACAAAATTTATATTGCTATTGCCATTTAGAACTTATCCGGTAGGATGATGTCCATTGGATGAACCACCAATCATCAATACTTTACTGAGTAATGGAGAAATAAACTGATGAACTACGATACACAATCAACAGTTGTACGCTCGCGCGAGTCTGCGCTGCAAACCAACAAGTTATTGCGTAACACCTATGTACTACTGGCAATGACGCTCGGCTTTAGTGCCGTTACAGCTGGTGTTTCAATGGTTTTCAACCTGCCGCATCCCGGCATTATCATCACTTTGATCGGTTACTTCGGTCTGTTGTTCCTGACAGCTAAATTGCGCAACAGTGTCTGGGGTATCGCTTCTGTATTTGCTTTAACAGGGTTTATGGGCCTGACATTGGGACCAATCGTTAACGCTTATTTAGGTTTACCAAATGGTCCGCAAATCGTTATGCAAGCCTTGGGTGCGACCGGCATTGTGTTTTTAGGCTTGTCTGCTTATGCGATTAAATCTGAAAAAGATTTCAGCTTCATGGGCGGCTTCCTGTTTGTCGGTATCCTGGTTGCTTTCCTGGCGGGTCTGGCAGCGTTCTTCTTTAACATGCCTGGTCTGTCATTAGCTGTTTCAGCGATGTTTGTACTGCTGATGTCTGGTTTGATTCTGTATGAAACCAGCAACATCATTCACGGCGGTGAAACAAACTACATCATGGCGACTGTGACCTTGTATGTCAGTATCTACAACCTGTTTACCAGCCTGTTGCATTTGATCGGCGCTTTCTCAAGCAGCGATTAATTTGCGAGAGTTTAAATGTTATTCATTCAAGCCCCTTTCTAGGGGCTTGTTTGTTTCTGGAGCATTGCCATGAAAAAGAATCTGGGCAAAACCGATAGAACGTTACGCATCATAATCGGTCTGTTTATAATAGCGGTTGCTTTGTATTACCAGAGTTGGTGGGCCTTGTTGGGTTTGGGGCTGCTGATTAATGGTTTAAGTGGTCGCTGTGGTGGTTATGCCTTGTTTGGCTTTTCTACTGCAAATGATTCCTGTGACATTTCTCATAAAGAGCGTAGCTAGCGCATAATAAACATCATGACGAATAACCAAACACAATTAATCGATAACTTTGGACGACGCGTGTCGTATGTCCGCATATCGATCACTGATCGCTGTGATTTTCGTTGTGTGTATTGCATGGATGAGGAAATGACGTTCATGCCGCGCGAACGTTTGCTGACATTGGAAGAGATTGCTTTTCTGGTCAGAGCCTTTTGCGAGTTAGGCGTTGAAAAAGTGCGTATTACCGGTGGTGAACCATTAGTGCGTCGTAACGTTGATTGGCTGATAGAGCAAATTGGCGCGTTAAAGCACACTACGTCGCTTAAAGAACTGAACTTAACCACCAACGGGTCGCAGTTACCCAAGTACGCTGAAAAGCTTGCTGCAGCCGGTATGGATCGCATTAATATCAGCCTGGACTCGTTGAATGCCGATCGCTTTCGTGAATTAACCCGTACCGGTGAATTAACTCAGGTGTTGGACGGGATTGAGGCCGCCAAACAGGCTGGCTTCAAACGCATTAAATTGAATGCGGTGATTATGAAAGGCCGTAACGACGATGAGATTGTCGATCTGGCTCAATTTGCGATTGATAATGAGTTGGATATTTCTTATATCGAAGAGATGCCATTAGGCCAAGTGACGCACAGTCGTAATGAAAGCTATTGCAGTAGTGATGAAGTGCTGGCCACATTACAAAAGCATTTTGATTTGCAAACTAGTATCGCCAACACCGGCGGACCATCACGTTATTACCAAGTAGCTGGTACCAAGAGCAAAATCGGTTTTATCTCACCGCATAGTCATAATTTCTGCGAAAGCTGTAATCGGGTTCGGGTAACAACTGAAGGCCGTTTACTGTTATGTCTGGGCCAGGAACATTCAATGGATTTACGCGATATTATTCGCCGTCATCCAGGTGATATTGAACAACTCAAACAAGCCATTATCCAGTCGATGGATATCAAACCGAAAGGCCATGACTTTAATATCAAAGAACAGCCAATTATTTTCCGTCATATGAGTGTCACCGGTGGCTAGATATCAGCCGGAAATGACCAATCAAGGCATTAATCGCCTGCATACCACCACCGTATTAGATGAGTTTGGCGAAGCCCGTGAAGTGTCGTTAACCGGCGAAAGACCTCTCACAATTTATCTCGATAATCGTGAGATTGTGACTTTGATGACTTTGGGCGGTCAGCCTGAATTACTCACCCTGGGTTATCTGCGAAATCAGGGGTTGGTTGATGAACTTACTCATATCAAATCCATTCAGGTGGATTGGGATGTCGATGCGGTAGCGGTGACCACGCATCAACAGAAAAACAACCTCGATTCCCTTATGTCCAGGCGTATTGCCACCAGTGGTTGTGGGCAGGGCACCATGTTTGGTCATGTGATGGATTCGTTGTCTGAAATGAAACTGCAGTGTCCTGCGTTCAGTGCCCAGTCTATTTATGATGTACTGCACGCATTAAACGAGTACAACGAAATGTATAAACAGGCCGGGGCGGTGCATGGCTGTGCATTGTGTCAGCAGAACGATGTGTTGTTTTTCGTTGAAGATGTTGGCCGACATAATGCCGTTGATGCGATTTCCGGCTGGATGTGGCTTAACGATGTGAAAGGCGATGACAAGGTGTTTTATACCACTGGCCGTCTGACCTCTGAAATGGTCATCAAAGTTGCTCAGATGCAAGTACCACTGCTGTTATCCCGAAGTGGGGTGACTGAAATGGGCTTAAATATTGCCCAAAATATTGGTATTGGCATGGTCGCTCGCGCTAAAGGTAAACACTTTCTGGTGTATACAGGCCAAGATCAATTTCAAACGAATACTTCATTGAGCTCTGCTGGATAAAATATGGAAATACAAACGGCCGTTGGTGCTGATATCCCACAATTATGTTTGTTACTCGACACCTTGTTCAGTCAGGAAGCCGAGTTTAAACCGGACAGTCAATTACAGGCGCTTGGATTAGGGGCGATCATTGAAGGTGATGGCATTGGCGATATTCTGGTAGCAAAACAATCCGGGCAAATTATCGGCATGGTGAATTTACTCTACACCGTATCTACAGCATTAGGCAGTAGGGTAGCGATTCTCGAAGATATGGTTATTGCACCGCAACATCGTGGTCTGGGTGTCGGTTCTGCATTGTTGAAACATGCTATTGATTTTGCCAAACAAAAAGGTTGCAAACGTATTACTTTGCTTACCGATAATGACAATGAAGCGGCACATCATTTTTATCAACAACATGGGTTCACAGAGTCTTCCATGCAAGCATATCGTTTGTTTTTAGAAGTTTAATAACAGATAGTTACAATACAAACTTAATCGTTTTTCTCATTAATTTTTGCTTCGTCCCACAATGCATCAAGCTCATCTAATGATGCTGTTTGCATTGATTTTCCCTGCTGACTTATCTGCATTTCAATGTACTGAAAGCGACGCAAAAACTTCTGATTACATTGCTCGATAGCTTGTTCAGGATCAACCTTTAAGTGTCTGGCAAGATTAGTAATGGCAAACAGCAAATCACCAATTTCTTCCTGTAATTTGTTTGGGTTGGCATCATCCAGTTCTGCGGCAACCTCGTCGAGCTCTTCGTGAATTTTGGCAATCACACCATCGATATGCGGCCAGTCAAATCCAACACTGGCAGCAGATTTCTGCAATTCGACCGCGTAACGAAGCGATGGAAGCTGTTTATCGGCAGCATTAAGCAGGGAAGTTTTAGCCATTAGTCGCCACGGGTAAATTTAATAATATGTCTGCGATCACGTTTACTTGGCCGACCTTTTTGATCACGAAAGCCTAATGGCTCGTTTTTGATTTGTTCACGTAATAATTCGCGTTTTTCACGACTTTCCGGCGTTTCCTGATAAAGCAACTGGGCTTCACTGGCTGGACGACGCTGTTTTTGCAGACCTAATACATCAATAACATATTCATAAGGTGGCAGCGAAATAGCTAATTGATCGCCTGGACGAATAGTACGGCTGGGTTTAGCGCGTTGACCGTTTGCATGAACCTTGCCGCCATTTATTGCTTCAACAGCAAGGCTGCGGGTTTTATAAAACCGCGCAGCCCAGAGCCACTTATCCAGTCGTTGATTTTCCTGACTTTCGGTTTCGGCTTTCGCCATCAAGCTTTACCTTGTAATTGCAATAAAATACCTTCGTTTTCAAGTGTAGAGGTGTCTTGGGTAATCTCTTCACCTTTGGCAATGGTACGCAATAACCGACGCATGATTTTTCCGCTGCGGGTTTTTGGTAAATTATCGGAATAACGAATCTCATCAGGCTTGGCGATAGGTCCAATCTGATCAGCGACCCAGGCGCGTAATACGTTGGTCATTTCTTCATCAACACCGCCTTCAGGGCGATTGCCTTTTAAAACCACATAGGCAAAAACCGATTCGCCTTTTACATCATGCGGTTTACCAACAACCGCTGCTTCGGCAACGGCTTCATGGGCAACCAAAGCTGATTCGATTTCCATGGTACCCAGACGATGACCGGATACATTAAGCACATCATCAATGCGCCCCATGATCCAGAAATAACCTTCTTGATCCTGACGGGCGCTGTCACCAGCCAGATAATATTTGCCATCGAAATATGGCCAATAGGTGTCTTTATAACGCTGGTCATCACCCCAGATGGTTTGAATCATTGACGGCCAAGGCTTACGAATCACCAGAAAACCACCTTGATTTGGACCAAGCGCTTCACCTTGTTCATTGACGACTGCCGCATCAATACCGGGCAGAGCTCGGGTACATGAACCTGGTTTAGTTACTGTGACGGCCGGTACCGGAGCAATCATATGTGCACCGGTTTCAGTCTGCCACCAGGTATCAACGATAGGGCAGCGTTCCTGGCCAATCACGCGGTGATACCACATCCATGCTTCCGGATTGATCGGTTCACCCACTGTACCTAATAAGCGCAAGTGGGAGAGATCGTACCGTTGTGGAATATCATCGCCTGCTTTCATCAAAGCCCGGATTGCTGTGGGAGCTGTGTAGAAAATGCTGACATGATGACGCGCACATACATCCCAGAAACGTCCTGCATCGGGAATGGTTGGTACACCTTCATAAATAATCATTGTTGCGCCGACTGCAAGCGGACCATAAGCGACGTAGGTATGACCGGTAATCCAACCAACATCGGCAGTACACCAGAATACGTCTTTTGCCTGAATATCAAATACCCAGCGCATAGTGGTAATGGCGTTCAGTAAATAACCGGCTGATGAATGTTGGATACCTTTTGGCTTGCCGGTAGAACCCGATGTGTATAGTAAAAACAATGGATCGCAGGCATTCATCGGTTCAGGTTCACACTCCGATGACTGATCTTGCTCAGCATCATGCCACCAGATATCACGACCATCTTGCATGTTGATGTCATTGCCGCAACGTTTAAAAACAATCACCGTTTCGACACTTTTGCAGCCTTTGCTTAAGGCCTGATCAGCTGTGTTTTTCAGCCCAATGATTTTGCCACCACGATGTCCGCCATCTGCTGTGATGACAAGTTTGGCCTGGGTGTCTTCGACACGATCTTTTAATGCTTCAGCAGAGAATCCACCAAACACGACTGAATGTATGGCACCAATGCGAGCGCAAGCCTGCATGGCCACAACGGCTTCGGTAATCATCGGCATATAGATGATGACCCGATCGCCTTTTGTGATACCTTGATTTTTTAATGCATTGGCAAATGTGCAGACTTTCTGATGCAACATTCGATAGGTGATATGTTGCACATCACCGGGTTCGCCTTCAAAGATGATGGCCGTTTTTTCGGCATTTTCTTTTAATTGTCTATCAAGGCAATTATAGGAAACATTCAATTGACCATCGGCAAACCATTTATAAAACGGGGCGTTGCTGTCGTCTAATACTTTAGTGAAAGGGGTTATCCAATCAAGTTCCTGCTTAGCTAATTCGCCCCAAAAAGCTTCATGGTCCTCAGCCGCCCTGGCATAAAGTGCATCAAGATTTTTAGGGTTTAGCGCAGAGCTTTTATAAAAACTTTCGCAGGGGGCGAAATGCCGGTTTTCATGAAGGGTAGATTCAATATTATTCTGAGCCATAGATACCTTACCTTATTATTCTCTCTGTTTTGAGTATAGCCCGCTGCCAGCTTAAATGTAGTCAGCTTCCAATAAAAAACTCTCCCGAAAGCAAGAATGCTTAGGGGAGAGTCAGTTTAAGCTAATGGTAGTGTTTAGAAGAAACCGAGCGGGCTGGTGCTGTAACTGACCAACAAGTTTTTCGTTTGTTGGTAATGTTCCAGAGCAATCTTATGGGTTTCACGGCCCACGCCAGATTTTTTATATCCACCAAAGGCGGCATGAGCTGGATAATGATGGTAGCAGTTTGTCCAAACACGACCAGCCTGAATAGCACGGCCCATACGATAAGCCAGATTCATATCACGGGTCCATAAACCTGCACCCAGACCAAATTCGGTGTCGTTAGCAATTTCCAGAGCTTCGGCTTCGTCTTTGAAAGTTGTGACTGATACCACAGGTCCAAAAATTTCTTCCTGGAAAATACGCATTTTGTTATGACCTTTCATCAATGTCGGTTCGATATAGAAACCATTATTGAATTCAGCACCTAGTTGTTCGATACCTCCACCCATTAATAATTGGGCGCCTTCTTGTTTACCGATTTCAACATAGCTGAGGATTTTATCGAACTGTTCTTGTGAAGCCTGAGCACCGACTTGCGTTTCGGTATCAAGTGGATTACCACGTTTGATCAGTTTGGCGCGTTCCATGACAACTGCAATAAACTCGTCATAGATGCTTTCTTGAATGACTGCGCGAGAAGGGCAGGTACAAACTTCACCTTGGTTAAAGAACGCTAGGACCATGCCTTCGGCACATTTATTAATGTAGTCCTGTTCTTGCTGCATGATGTCTTCAAAGAAGATATTCGGTGATTTACCACCAAGTTCAACAGTAGATGGAATGATGTTTTCGGCGGCGTATTTCATGATTAACGAGCCGACAGGAGTTGAACCGGTAAATGCGATTTTGGCTATACGTTTGCTGGTTCCTAGCGCCTGACCCGCTTCGCGACCAAAACCGTTAACGATATTTAATGTTCCTGCGGGTAATAAATCGGCGATTAGTTCGGCCAGAATCAGAATCGATACAGGTGTTTGTTCAGCTGGTTTCATGACAACACAGTTGCCTGCAGCTAACGCTGGAGCAAGTTTCCATGCCGCCATTAAAAGCGGGAAGTTCCACGGAATAATCTGACCAACAACACCAAGTGGTTCATGGAAATGATACGCGACAGTATTTTCGTCGATTTCACCCATGGTGCCTTCTTGAGCACGCAAACACCCGGCAAAATAACGGAAGTGATCAGCGGCTAATGGAATATCGGCGTTGAGCGTTTCACGCACAGCTTTGCCGTTATCCCAGGTTTCGGCTACGGCCAGTTTTTCAAGATTTGCTTCGATGCGATCAGCAATTTTCAGCAGAATATTGCTTCGATCTTGAACTGAAGTTTTGCCCCACGAATCACGTGCTTTATGAGCTGCATCAAGCGCTAATTCAATATCAGCTTCGCCGGAGCGGGGGATTTCACAAATGACTTCACCGGTTACCGGGGTAATATTATTAAAGTATTCGCCTTTTACAGGGGCGACCCATTCACCGCCAATAAAGTTTTCATAACGTGATTTAAATGAGATCACCGAATCTGGTGTGCCTGGTTTTGCGTAAATCATAATTCTCTCTCTTATATTGTTATGTTTTAAAAAGCCCAGCATAAATGCTGTGGCGGATAAAATACTTGACTGAAAATCCTGTTCACTTGACTGATAGTCCAGAAGTGACAAAAAAGTTAACACATCGTTCGATAGAGTTGCTATTTTTAGCTATGAAATTTTCACATCTTTTGTGATTGGAAAGAAGTCTTTAGTCGTAAATACTATGACTTGACTTATGCTCGGAAACGGACACATGATCAATCAACGTTTATTAAGGTCATATTATGAGCCTGAACACATTGCCACCAATTAGCCGTCGCGAAAACCGTCAGTTGCTAATAGAAAATAAAGTGACATTCAACGGTCCAGAAACGGAATTAAGTATTTACGATACTTATCGTAATTCATCAGGCGTCGCACTTGAAGCTGATCACTTATTGTATTGCGGCATGGTTAGTGGCCGAAAAGTCATGCATAACCATTACAATGTTTCGGGTGAGCTGTTTGTGCCACATGAATCATATGTGATGCCACCTGGCGAACATGTTGAAATTGATTTTCCCGATGCCAATGAGCAACAACCTACAACTTGCCTGACCATTGAGATCTCCAAAGAACGTATTGAAGCAATTTCAAAACGTATGCGAGATTTAGTGAAAATAGAAGCCCCAGAACATCACTGGGAATATCAGCCCCGCATTATTCACAAACATCACACTCGTGATACCCAGCAATTACTGGAAAGAATGGTTTCGTTTTATGTGCGAAATGATCCAGATAAAGAATTGATGGTGGATTTAGGCGTATCAGAACTGGTAATTAGATTACTTCGTGAGCAGGGTCGCGAAGTGTTATTAAGTTATTGCAAACGTGTGCCCGATGCCAGTGGCATAACAACGGTTATTCACACGTTGGAACAAAACCTTCGTGAACCTTTGGATATCGATCAATTATGTCGGCAGGCTTGTATGAGTCGCAGCCGATTGTATGTTGAATTTAAAAAACAGTTAGGTTGTACACCAGGTGAATTTCACCAACAACTCAGACTGAAATCTGCTGCTGATGCGATTCGTGACGGCCAAAGTGTCACTGAAGCTTGTTATGGTTATGGATTCAATGACTTAAGCCATTTCAGCCGACGTTTCAGTCAGTTTTTTGGCTGTTCACCCAGCGCTTTTCGGAAAGTAAATCTGCCTGATTAATCGCTATAACTAGTCATTTAATTTCGTTTATTAAGAACGTCGAAGGCTTCAAGCTGTCATAATTGTGACAGTTAAATTTGCTTCACCTCTCAAAAATACCCCTTCAGTAATGACAGAAATTCTATGCCGTTATGCCAATACTATTTTTTCAACAGGGTCATCCTGTTATTAATTTTGAGTTTTTTGCCATCCCATTTGGTCATGGCAGATTCAGAAAAGAATATCGATATTCAAATAACAGGGCAGATGAAGAATTAACTGAAACTTTGTTGAATGGTCTGAGCATCAATAGACAAAAGAATAGCCCGCGGCTGGAGTCTCGCAGCGTTGGCCGTTTACACGATCAAGCGACCGATGAATTGAAACATATGCTTACGGTATATGGTTATTATTCCCCTGAAATTACTGCTGAATTAATTGAGACTGACGAAAATAACTGGCAGGCCAGTTATCAAATTGCGTTGGGCCAACCTGTCACTATTCGTAAAATCAATATCGCTGTTGAGGGTGATGCTAAGACTGATCCGGTCTTTACTACATTGGTAAAGACTATGCCGCTTAAAGTGGGAGACCACTTTAAACATGACAATTATGAAAATGCCAAAAAGTCTATGCTCAGAATTTCTGCTGAGCGTGGATACTTTGATGGTGCTTTTACCTGTAATCGGGTCAGTGTAGATATAGAGGCTAATGCTGCCGACATTTGTCTGGTGTATGACGGCAAACAGCGCTATCGATTCGGTACGATTTCTTTTCCAGATACCGTGGTAAATGATGAATTGCTTGAAGCGATGTCACCTATCGAAACAGGTGAACCCTTCACTTCAAGCAAGTTACTGACATTACGCAATAACTTACAAAACAGCGGCTATTTTGCTTCTGTTTCTACTCAAGCGATGACGTCTGCTCGGGAAAACGATGAAGTCCCTATAGAGGTTTCATTGGATGAAAATCTGAAGCATCGTTATAGCGCAGGGGTGGGCTATGGTACTGATACCGGTGCCAGGATGAGTCTGGGGTGGCAAAACCGCTACGTAAACGATCGTGGTCATAGACTTTCGGTAGAAAGTCGTTTATCGCAAATTGCCAACCGGATTGGTGCCGATTACCAGATGCCGTTCTGGAGTGAAAACATTGATACAGTTGGTTTTAATACAGAATTAAAGCAAGAAGATACCGATACCAGTGAAAGCCAATCCGTTGCGGTCGGAAGTTATTACAACCGCATGCGTTGGGGCTGGGAAGAAACCGGTAGCATCAAGTTTCTTAACGAAAACTTTGACGTGTCAGACGATTCTGCATCAACCACTTTATTAATTCCCGGAATTGCTTACGCCAGAACCTGGGCTGATGACACTATTTATACCCGACATGGTGGTCGAGTCAGCGTAGAGCTGAGTGGTGCGGCTGAAGGTTTTCTGTCAGATATCAGTTTCAGCCAAATAGTCTTGCGTGGTAAATACATCAAAAGCATTGGTGGTTCCAGCAGAGTTATTACCAGAGCAACCGTTGGTGCCACTGAAGTCAGTGACTTTTCACAATTACCCAGTTCCTTACGTTTTTTTGCCGGTGGCGATAACAGTATTCGTGGATTTAATTATCAATCACTTGGTCCAAAAAATGATCTTGATGAGGTGACTGGTGGTCGTTATACGGCTGTTGGCAGTGTCGAATATGAACATATGTTTTTGCAGAATTGGGGTGGTGCGGTGTTTACTGATTTTGGTAACGCATTCAATAGTTGGTCTGATCCAATAGAGTATAGTGTAGGTGTCGGTATTCGCTGGCGTTCACCGGTTGGCTTGATACGAGTGGATGTAGCCAGTGGTATTTCGGATGAAGACAAACCCTTTGGTTTACATATCATGATAGGGCCTGATTTGTGATAAAGCGCGCATTATGGATAATCGCTATTACACTGTTGCTGGTTTTGCCGGCAGGCTTATATTGGTTATTAATGACAAAGTCTGGTTTTGAAACAGCATTAAATTTTACTCAGAAAACCATACCAGAACTCACTATTAACGAAGCACGTGGTCGGCTTTACGATGGCATATTTTTAAAAGGTATTGCCTATGAACCTGAAGATGGCGATGCGATTTATGTCGATACTATTGATGCCCGTTGGCAGTTATGGTCGCTACTTTCCAGCCGATTTATTATCAATCAAGTCCATTTAAATAAGCTGCAAATCAAACAGGCCGAAACGGTCATCGAGGTTGATGATGAAGATAGCTTCAGCCTCCCGGAAATACGCATCCCCCTTGCAATACATGTCAGATCATTGCGCATAACGAGAGCGGAATTGATTGATAATCAAGGTGTTGCAACGTCTTTATTTGATCGTTTCGATACATCACTAAGGTTGAATTACGACCGGTTGATTGTCTCTTCATTAAGGCTGAATCGTGATGTGTTTGCTTTTACCTTAGTGGGCAATGTGCAGTTAAACGAACCCTACACCACCAATTTAAATTATGGTGCCAGACTGAACGATCCTGAATGGGGCCTTATTTCTGCAACCGGAACGATTACCGGTGATCTTCAACAAATGACATTACGACAGCAATTGGGGGCACCATTTGCATCTGAACAAACCATCATGGTGCGTAATCTGCTAGGTGATTTAGATTGGCGTCTCAGCATTGAAAGTGAAGAGTTGCCCTTGGGGAAAATTCTTAAAACTGACCTTGGCAATATCACCGCAATCGATTTAGATGCCAAAGGCACCTTGAACAGCGCTAAGTTAGAACTTGATTTTCAACTGGATGAATTTGAAGAAATACACCCACCATTGTCGGCAAGTGTAAGTTTGAGTTCGAATGATTTAAGCAACTGGCGTGTTGATTTAATGGCCGCTATCAGTCAAAACAGTTTTGCCGAGCTGCATGGCGACATACAAGTTACTGAAGATCCGCTGGAGAGCGGCTTTTCAATTGAGGCAAGCTGGTCGAAGCTAAAATGGCCTTGGCAACCCGATACCGAATTATTAGTTGGCGATGCCTCAGGACAACTTTCTTTGGATGGGAACCTGCAGGATTATCGTTTGGTACTGAGCAGTTCGCTATCAGCACTGGAGCAAAACTGGACGATTAATACAAATTTAAGCGGTGATCTGCAGCACGCGACAATTAATTCACTAGAAATCCAATCGGCGCTCGCTGAGCTTGCTGTTAGTGGTGATGTCGGTTGGGATCCTGAGTTACGTTATCAATTGGAAGGTGGATGGAAAAATCTGCAGCTACCGGCAAGTTTAAGTGGCGTCACGGTTGAAAGCTATTCGGGTTTATTCAACCTTAAAGGTGAGAAAGAACTATTTGATTTAAAACTAGATTCAGATTTTATTATTGATGACATCCCCTTGATAGTAAATTTACTGGCCAGCAGCCCGGAAGCCGGAATAACCGAGATACGGGCTGATACTAAAATCGCAGATGGTGGTGCCGGTTTTAGCGGCAAAGTCAATTGGAAAGAAAATCTGTTGGTTGAAGGAAAACTCACCTTAAGACAGCTGGATCCCGCGGCTTTTGACACTGAATGGCCGGGCAGGATAAGTGGTCAGGCACAATTACAATTTCAGGATAAAGGTGAGGGTAATTTCCAAGCCAGTGTGCAGCAATTGCATTTAAACGGCATGTTGAGAGAACGTAACTTTTCGCTGGATAGTAATCTGCAAGCAATTAATACCGATGTAAATATTGAAGATTTGCTGCTCAAACTAGGCGATTCACAACTATCGTTAAATGGTAAGGTTGAGAAGCAGCTGGATTTAAGTTGGCAATTAGCTTCACCCAATCTGCAGGATTTTCATCCTGATTTATCCGGTAGTTTAAACGGGCAGGGGCAATTGTTCGGCGAACTGGCCAGATTAAAACTGAATGCCAAACTGGACGGCAGCGCTATTCACTGGGCCGATGAACTAACTATCGGCTCTTTTAATGCCAATGCCCAAATAGACCTTACTGACAATCAACAAAGCAAACTTAATGTTAAGTCAACGCAGATCGTAGTTGCTCAACAAACCATCGATTCAGTTGACTTAAGTTTGAGTGGTAAACGCGATCAACACCAGCTTGGTCTGCAGATCCAGTCTGACATTGTGACCTTATCCAGTCTATTACAAGGTAGCTTAAATGCAGAAAATCAATGGACGGCCGGTTACAGTCAATGGACATTGATAATGATATGGCGGGCAGCTGGCAACTACGTGAAGCCGGTGATATCCAGTTATCAGCGGATAAACAGATCATGACGCAACATTGCTGGCAATCTGCTCAGCAGGCAGAACTGTGTCTGCAAGGTGAAAATGCGGTGCAAGGTGCTCAGGCTCAAGTAGACATCAATCAACTTTCAATGGAACTGTTCAGACCCTGGATTGAGGAATACGCAAAATTATCCGGGTTTATTAACGGCAAATTGCAACTGGCTATGGCAGCGGAAGGGGATATTACTGGCACTGGCAATTTATCGTTGGACGAAGCTGTTTTAAAACTTGAATCGGAAGGCCTCCGCCAGCAAGAACCGATTGAATTTGAGTCGGTTGAATTGCTTTATCAGCTCACCGCTGAAGACAGCATGCTGGCTATAACTATTGCTCCCGATGTCGCTGGTATGCAGCCCATCGAAGCAAGATTGCAATCTGCCGCGATTAAAACCGTCATGGAAGCACCGAAGGACACACCGCTTACCTTGCAATTGCAGACTTCGGTTGAAGATCTCGCTGCGTTAAATCTGGAAACACTGGCATTTGATGAATTAGCCGGCAAACTTGAGTTGCATGTTGATATGCAGGGCACAGTTAATCAACCGGAATTATCCACAGCAATCAGCTTGCGTGATGGGCAAATATTTTTAGTAGATATGGGGATAACCTTATCGGCGATTAATGGCGATATCAAAGGCGATCCTTTATCTGGCGTGAAGATGTTATTGCAGGCACAGTCCGCCGAGGGCCAGTTGGAAATTGCTGGTGATTTCAGCATGACCGATGCTGATTGGTTGCTGAATGCCACCATTAAAGGTGACCAGCTGGAAGTGATGAATCTGCCGGAAGCTTATGTGATTGCTTCGCCAGATTTAAAACTGATGGTTTCTCCGCAGACAGCCAAAGTGAGTGGCACAGTTGCGATTCCTACAGCAGAATTAGCACCGATGGATTTCAACACCACGGTTTCAGCTAGTCAGGATGTGGTGATTGTCGGTCAGGAAATGGATGATGAAAAAATGCGTCTGGCAACGGATGTCGATGTCACTGTGCAGTTGGGTGACAATGTGATGATACGGGCATTAGGTTTTCGTGGTCGTCTGGGCGGAAATCTACGCATATATGGTGATGCAGGAGAGCTTTTGCTGGGCAATGGCCAAATCACAGTGAATGATGGCAGTTATGCCGCTTATGGGCGCGAATTAACCGTAAATAATGGCAGAGTGTTGTTTTCTGGTGCAGCTATTGATAACCCCGATCTAGATATAAAAGCAATTCGTAAAGGCACAAATTATCAGGCGGGTATTCATATTACCGGACCTGCTAATAATCCCCAGGCAACGTTATTTTCAGTGCCATCAATGAGCCAGGAAGACATTCTGTCTTATATTGTTCTAGGACGGCCATTAGGACAAGCCAGCGCAGCTGATGCTGCGATGTTGGCTTCAGCTGCAACCAACCTCGGTATTTCCAACGGTAATGCGATAAGTGAGCAAATTGCCAACACTTTTGGTTTGGATTCGGTCGAGTTTACAGGTGAAAGTCCAGAGACGGCTGCAGTGCAAATCGGCAAATACCTGTCACCCAAACTTTATTTGGGTTACGGCATTGGTATCTTTGAGCCGGTGAGCACCGTGCAATTACGCTATACCTTAAGCAAGATTTGGACGTTGCAAGCGGAGTCAGGGACACATAGCGGCGTGGACTTGTTGTATATCTACGAACGATAAAAAAAGCCCTGTATAAATACAGGGCTTTTTTGACCTACCTTTTACTCAAGTATGAGGTGAGTCTGGGTGAAATCAGGCGCGGTTCTTTTCGCGAATTTCATCCAATGTTTTGCAATCGATACACAATGTTGCTGTCGGACGCGCTTCTAAACGGCGGATACCGATATCAACACCACATGATTCACAATATCCGTAATCACCTTTATCCATATCAATCAATGATTCTTCAATTTTTTTGATCAGTTTGCGTTCGCGATCACGAGTACGTAATTCAAGGGTAAATTCTTCTTCCTGCGTAGCGCGATCGTTTGGATCCGGGAAGTTTGCTGCTTCGTCCTGCATATGGTGAACAGTGCGGTCAACTTCTTCCATAAGTTGCGAACGCCATTTTTCGAGAATACCCCGAAAATGTTTTACCATATCTTTGCTCATGTATTCTTCATCACTACCCGGTTGATACGGGGTGAAACTTACATCATCTTGGTTCGGGTCCATGTTGGCAAACCTCATACTTTCTAAAAACAAGGGCGCATCTATACCAGAAGCTTCGGGCATGTGCAAAATAATTGAGCTATTTTAACCCATTTTGAAAAAAATAAGAGACTAATGAATCAATTAAAAGCCGTTATATTCGACGTAGATGGAACCCTTGCTGAAACCGAGCGTAGTGGTCACCGAATTGCGTTCAATCGCGCATTTGCCGAGGCGAGTCTGGATTGGTATTGGGATGAACAGTTTTATGGACAATTATTGGCGATAACGGGCGGTAAAGAACGTATCCAGTACTATCTGGAAAATTTTCATTTGCAGTGTGGTTTTGCCGGTGATCATCGTGACATGATTACTAAATTACACGCTGATAAAAACAGGCACTATGTTGGCTTGCTGGAAAGCCAGACAATTCAGCTACGTCCTGGTGTGAAAAGATTGATAGAGGAATTACGAGCTGCTGGAATCAGACTGGCTATTTCCACCACATCAACTCCAGAGAATGTAACAGGTTTAATTAAAGCAACGATGGGGGAAGGTGCTTTAGACTGGTTTGATTGCATTGCAGCGGGTGATATTGTGCCCATGAAAAAGCCTGCCCCAGATATTTATCACTATTGCCTGCAACAATTGCACTTGGATGCCAAAGAGTGTTTGGCAATAGAAGATTCAGCCAATGGTTTGCAGGCCGCTGTTGGAGCAGGCATAAGCACATTGGTAACTATTAATTCCTATACCGCCGAAGAGGATTTCAACCAGGCAGTGTGTGTTGTGGATCAGCTTGGCGAAGCTGATTCTCCCTGCAAAATAATCGCTGGCTCACCGATCAATACGAGTTATATCACTGCTCAAACCATTCAGGATTTACATGCCAAAGCCAATTAACATAACTCAACGCGCGCTGGATATTAAACCGTTTCAGGTGATGGATATTTTATCGCAAGGTAAGGTGCTGCAAGCTCAGGGCAGGGATATTATTCACCTGGAAATTGGGGAGCCGGATTTTCAAACGCCGCAGCCTATTATTGATGCTGCAATTGCTTCATTAAAAAACGGTGATACGTTTTACACACCATCATTAGGCTTGATGGCATTACGCGAAAAAATAGCCGACTGGTATCAACAGCAATACGGGCTTGTCATTTCACCACGACGAATTGTCATTACCCCTGGCGCTTCAGGCGCCTTACTTCTAGTGATGGGAGCACTATTAGAAGCAGGCAAGCATTTATTAATGACCGATCCGGGTTATCCCTGTAACCGACATTTCGCCCGTTTTGTAGAAGCCTCTGCCGTTTCTGTGCCGGTGGGTGCCGATACGGCTTACCAATTATCTCCAGAACATATTGAAAAATACTGGAATCAGGACACGCAAATAGCCCTGGTTGCTACACCTTCTAACCCTACCGGAACCATTATTGATAAAGACGGCTTAAAAGCCCTCTCAGAGGCCGTTAACGCAAAGCGGGGACTATTAGTTGTTGATGAGATTTATCATGGACTGAATTACGATGGCGTACATTTGCCTTCCATCCTTGAAGTCGATGATGAAGCGATTGTCATCAATAGTTTTTCCAAATTCTTTGGCATGACTGGCTGGCGATTGGGTTGGCTAGTGGTGCCGGAAAGTCTCGAACCAGTGATGGATCGCTTGGCACAAAATCTTTTTCTGGCCGCACCAACAACCGCTCAACATGCTGCATTGACTGCATTTGAACAGGAGAGTCTGGCGATTCTCGAACAACGCCGCCAAGCATTTGAAAAACGCCGAGATATATTGTTACCGGCATTGCAATCATTGGGCTTTTCCATTCCGGTGAAACCGCAAGGCGCGTTTTATATTTATGCAGACTGTAGCAAATTATTGAATGACAAAATCCCAAATGGCATGGCGTTATCTAAATATCTTCTCAGCGAAGCAGGGGTGGCGATTACGCCAGGTAATGACTTCGGTTTACATCTTGCCGATCAACATGTGCGATTTGCCTATACCACAGATGAAGCTCGTTTAATTCAGGCTGTCGAACGGATTCATGCTGCGTTGAATAAATTATAGTGTGATAAACCACAGATGAAACCAAAACAAGTCGCCGAAAGTTATGATCAGATTGCTGATGTGTGGAACAGCGACAGCTTTAACCGCGACAATGGAATCAAACAACACAAACGGGCAATTGCATTTGTAAAAAATAAATCTAAAGCATTCGACATTGGCTGTGGTGCTAGTGGACGTATTCTAGATTTGTTGATGAGTTACGGATTTGATGTGGAAGGGCTGGATATATCAGAAAAGATGCTGGAATTTGCTCGTAAAAGACATCCGCAAACGATTTTTCATCATGCTGATATCTGTGAATGGCAGTTTACTCAGCAATACGATTTTATTTCAGCCTGGGATAGCATTTGGCATTTACCGTTAAATCAGCAGCAACCGGTTTTGAACAAGTTGATTGATGCTTTGACACCCGGTGGCGTTTTGATTTTTACCACTGGTGCGATGGATACAGCCTCTGAGAAAACTGATTCAGTAATGGGGCCACCGATGTATTACAACGTGTTAGGCATCCCCGACACACTTAGACTGATTGATAAAGCCGGCGCGGTATGTAGGCATCTTGAATATGATCAATATCCCGAATTACATCTCTATTTGATTGTGCAGAAAAGAGACGAGCCAACTGCTTAAACTTAGTTTATTAACTTAACTAAACAGAATTAAATTGGCTCGATGTACTGGATTTAACAATTAAACAACTTGTTTAAGAAACGAGTGTTCAAGACTTTTCAGTTGTTGCAAACAATCTCGTTGACTTAAAAATGCCATTGATTCTGCTGGTTCCAGCCAAGTCTCAAGTTGCTGCATACTCTCGGCATGACGCACTTTCCATTCCGCCAGAATACGGGGCGGGTGAAATACCGGGCGTTGTCCAGCATCGTCCGGCAGCTGGGCGATATGCCATTTACAAAGCTGTGGATCATTTAGCAAGCGGATAAAGGCATGTTGCTTGGGCTGATCAGAAAGTTGAGACAGCTGTGCTTCCAATGCTTTGATAATCGGTGCTGGATGTTTCTCTTCGGGTGCCCGTAACAGACCTAACCATTTGATTAACTTGCTGCGCCGGGCGCCGCCGCTTATCCAGGATAACGGGATGGATAACATCAACCCTCCGGTAATCGGTAACAACCAATAAAATAATTCTTTACTGAGTACTAACGAGATAACAGCGAGAATAATACCAAAGATAGTATGACCAATATGAGCACGGGCAACCGATGCCCAGTTTAAGGCACCATCATCGCGTGATTGAGGCATCCAGCCACTGTCTTTACCACGAAAAATGCCAACCACCACGCCAAATTGATGCACCATCAGAATGGGTGCGTATAAAGCCGACATGATCATTTCCAGCAGGGTACTCAAGGTCAACAGAATTGGACCACCAAATTGCATACAACGAGGAATATTGATTAGTGCTGCAAACCAGCCAAATACTTTTGGTGCAATAACAATAGCCATCGAAACAATAAATAAGTTTAAAGCCCGTTCCGAGTCAAATACCGGCCAGGTAGGGAACAGTGACGGGTTAGCAAAATATTCAGGCCGAACATAGGTTGCCTGTACAGCGATAGCTAAACCGACAACAATTAACGATAACCAGAAAACCGCACTTAAATACGACATTAGTCCCGAAAATATATGCAAACGAGTAGGCAGAACAAACCCCTGAGCGAACATAAACGGCGTATGTTGCAGGTTTCCCTGACACCAACGGCGATCTCGAATCATCACATCAATCAACGACGGTGGAGATTCCTCAAAAGTTGCTTGAATATCAGTGTCAAAGCGAACGCCCCAACCTGCACGACGTAATAAGGCCGCTTCAATAAAATCGTGGCTTAATACATGCCCACCGAATGGTGGTTTACCGGGCAAAATCGGCAGATGAGATGACTCGGCGAATGCTCGGGTGCGAATGATGGCGTTATGCCCCCAAAAATTGGAAGACAAACCATGCCAGGCAGATAAGCCTTCAGCGTAAATTGGGCCAAAACAATGGTTAGCAAATTGCTGTAAACGCCCATACAACGTGTTTGCTCTGATGATAGTTGGTAACGTCTGAATTAAACCTACCCCAGGAGACGCCGCCATCCGTTGGGACAATTTAAGCATGCACTCACCGCTCATCACACTATCGGCATCTAAAACAATCATTGCTTCATAAGCGCCGCCCCAGCGTTGCACCCAATCACCGATATTGCCGGCTTTACGTTCAGAATTATTCTGACGGCGACGATAGTAGACCGGGCAGCCGGATTCGTCTTTGTTGACTAGATCCAGAAAAGCCTGTTCTTCGGCAATCCAGGCATCTGCTTTATTGGTGTCGCTCAGGATAAAAAAGGCAAACTTACCGGGCGCTTTGTTTAATATATCTTCGCGCATAACTTTAAGCGCAGCTTTAATTCTTATCGGATCTTCGTTATAGATGGGCAACAAAATCGCGGTGGTAAAATCAGCTTCTCGCTCAGCTTGTCTTATCAGCCTTGGTTTGAGATGAAGTAAAAAACCCAACAAGGCTTGTGCAAAAGCAAACGATACCCAGAGAAAGTTAATACTGAACAGAATTAAGAACAACCACTGTAGGTAAGTAACGTTATTGGTGGTACTTAAAACACCATATATTTCGGTAATACCGTAATACGATAATCCCAGCATCACGGCGAGTACGAATAATCTGGAAACTAAGGTTCTTAGGATATAAAAGAATGTCCGTTGATTATGACGCATCGACAAACCTGTTCGTATACGCCATGCCGAGGCATGGATAATGGCGACTCAGGGGGCAGAGCACGTTCATAAGCGATGCTCTTTTCATTATTGTCAGTCAATAACTCAACGCTCATAAAGAATTGTTCCAGTCTCTGCTTAACCATCTGTAAAGCCAGGTTGGTGCAGCTTGTTTATCACCTTTATTAAGTTGCACTCGTAACTCTGCAACATCAGCATCTTGAGAATCAAACGTTATCACTACTCGTGCACCGTTAATATGAGGGTTTGCTTCGATCCGACTTTCTAAGATCTTGCCCTGACTAATACTGGCAATAACGTCAATATTTTCAATGTCATCGCTGTTGATGTTGCTGTAATCAATCAATATTTCTTTGTTTTTATCGAATAATTTCAATCCACTAGCGCTGCCGACAATACGGGGTCTATTTTTATTGGTAGGCACATCATCAGGAGATGTTAAGGTATAAGCAAACTCAAACGGTTCGCCTTTTTTCAGGCCATTTTCTGGTTTCCAGTAGGCAACAATATTGTCATTTTCTTCCGAGGCTGATGGTATCTCAACCAGTTCAACCTGACCTTTGCCCCAGTCACCCACCGGTTCTATCCATGCTGAAGGACGCTGATGATAATTGGCTTCAAGATCCTGATAATAAGCAAAATCACGATTACGCTGAATCAACCCAAATCCCTTCGGGTTCTCATCTATAAATGCACTTATCTGCAACGTCTGCGGATTGTTCAACGGACGCCAGATTCGTTCACCTTGGCCATTTCGCATTTGCAAACCTTCTGAGTCATGCACTGCCGGGCGATAATCCAGTTGATCAGGGCGATCCATGCCGCCATGCATAAACATTGATGTTAATGGCGCAAGGCCGACGTGTTTGACATCTGTGCGAGGAAACAGAATGGCCTGAACATCCACCTTGCTGGGGGAGCCAGGATGTATTCCAAAGCGATAGGCTCCGGTGACACTTTTACTATCCAGTAAGGCATGGACCACGATGGCATTCTGTTTTGAGGATGGCCGTTCAATCCAGAAACGTTTAAAAATTGGAAACTCTTCACCTTTTGGTTGTCCGACATCAATCGCCAAGCCACGCGCAGAAATTCCATAAAGCTGACCCTTGGAGACAACGCGGAAATAACTGGCCCCTTGGAACACAATAAATTCATCCTGATAATCAGCATTATTCAGAGGATAGTGGAGGCGCAAACCCGCATATTTACCTACTTCAGTCAGTTTTTTGCCGATGATTTCATTCGGTACACGAAATGAATTTTCAGAGAGCTCAAGCGGAAAAGACTTTCCTGATTCAACCACATCAATATCAATTAAATCCTGGTATAGAAATCCGGGGGCAAATAATTGCACCGAAAATTTAGTTGGAGTACCCCCCCAAATCGCCGCATTTTCCAGAAAATTGATTTGCCGATAGGTGGAATAATCCAGCTTTTTTAATTCTTCTGGAGCAGTTTTTGGTTGTTTAAACGGTTCTTCAGCAAGCTTGCGAGCATATTCAATAACTGTGTCATGTGAAAATGCTGTGCCGTCGACCTGTTCGTTAGATGTTTCAGCAAAAGTGGTACTAAAAAAAAGACTGGTAAATATAACGATAATGAGTCTGGAAAAGCTCATTAGTGATTGTGGTAACGCGAAATTTTGCTGTAGAGATAATTTACTCAACATGCAGCTAAATCCTTTAAATACGGAATCAAAATGGGATAGATCTCGGGAAGGCTCTTGTCTGACCAAGAACAATTAATCATTAGCTACTATTTCAGTTTGGGCATGACGTCACAATAACTTGAGTTAATCATAACTAACGCTATTTAATATGCTAAACCAAACCGGAAAATTCTTCTCCACTATTATTTTTTTGTCAGGTAATCACGATGGATAACAAAAATGACATGACTGAAAATATTGATGAAGTAATTTGTGATTGCAGTGGTACTACGCGGGGAAAGATTATTAGCCTGGTAGAGCAGGGCATTGTAGACACGGATACCATCTCACGAAAAACCGGCGCAATTTCAGGATGTGGTTCCTGTGATCACGAGATCGAATTATTGCTGGATGAATTGGTTTTTAAATAGAAAAGACAAATGTTGAAAAAGGAGGTGCGACAGAGCTGTCGCACCTCATTTGTTTTCAGCTTAGAAGCTGTAGTCAAAACCAACTTCGAACGAACGTTCAGGGCCAACATAAATACCTTGGCGTAAACCAGTAATGTAGAGTTTGTCTGTCAGGTTCTTAACTGCACCGCGCACACGGAACTGCTCACTAACTTGATACTGGGCATAAAGATCGTAGACAGTATATGAAGGCATTAACCCACCCCAGATACCACCACCGGCACCAGTAGGAATGTTCTCTTCATTTGTTTCAAGCCCATATTGCTCACCACGGTGATGCGCCGTTAATGAACTGGAGAATTTACCTTGAGTATAGTTCAATGCTACGTTTGCAAGGAATTTAGGAGAATACGGTAGACGATTACCGCTATTTTCGCCCGCTTCAAACCTAGAGTAGGGAACCCATGTTAGGTTTGTATCAACACTGAAACCACCACCTAATTCGTAACCCAAAGCAGCTTCCAGGCCGTAATGTTTGCTCTCACCTGCATTAGATTGAGATAAGTTTGGATCGGAGTTTCCAGTAACAACCAGATTATCGAAATCCATATAGAAGCCTGTAAGCTCGTACGACATACGATCAACAGCGCCACGTATTCCTAGTTCATAGTTTACTGAGCGTTGACCATCCAGTTTTTGGTCTGTCAGCCCCTCCAGTGCAACATTGTTTGAAGCTGGAGAGAAAGCCTTATACACACCGCCATACAACTGAGCTTCTGGTATTAACTGATAGGTTGCACCAATACCTGGCAGTACTTCAGTATTGTTAGTTTTTTCTGAACCAGTAGCTGCAGGAAGCAGAACTCCACTAGCGTTTCGAACTAAAATGGTATTACGTTTCTGTTCGTAGGATTCAACTCGTAATCCAGGCGTTACAGCTAGACGATCAGTGATTTCAAAGCGGTTTTGTACATAACCAGCAATACTGTCAGCTTTATCACGAAGATGGTTGTTCAACCTTCCGCTTCGATCATTAGCTCGTGTCGCACCGATAGTTTTATCGTCAGATTCTTCCTGCATGTAACGAATACCAAACTCGGTTTCATTGGTTATGCCGAACAGGTTATGATCAATTGCTAAACGAGATTCAACGCCATAACGCTCAAAGCTTCGGTTATTACCATTTAGACTATCAGTGTAAACCCAACGCCCGGATGCATTTGAAGCACCAGTGTTAACACCATAGCGCCAGTAGTCACGGGACATTTCACTCCAATAGGCCAAGGTGGTCAGCGTGACGTTATCACTTAAATGCCACTCATGGTTTACATCTATAGCCTTGCGATCAGTTAAGAAATAATCATCTGGAGCAGGGTTGTAAGTTCTGCCTGCTTTGTAATCATTCAGGAACATGCCTCGGTAAGAGATGTTAGCTTCATTCTCATAGTAAGAAAGCTTTATGCCCAAGCTGTGATTTTCATTCAACTTAGTCCCGGCTTTAACCATGATGTCACTCATGCGGTAATCTTTGTCCATAAAGCCATCGCTTAGGGCGCGGGTGGCAACGATACCCGCGAAGCTATCACCGGATTCTGTACGACCGCCAGCTTCTAACGTTGCTTCACGTGTATTGAAAGAACCAAAACGAGTAGAAACATGTACACCATCATCTGGTGTTTTTGTTTGGTAGTTAATAACCCCACCGATAGTGGATGGCCCATAACGTAAAGATGAAGAACCTTTTAATATTTCAATACCTTCCATGCGCTGAATGCGCGGATTGAAATAGCGGTCATTACCAATAAATAAACCAGGTGCAACAGGGACACCGTCTTCCAAAATCAAAGATTTAGATTCACTTGCGGAAAGGCCTCGAATACCAATATTGCTAACTACCGATGATTCTTCTTCAGTTTTAGCGTTAATCCCAGGAACTCGGCGTAAAACGTCTTCTGTGGAGGTTGGTTGGATGCGCTCAATTTCTTCACGATCGATGAGGACTACAGCACCTGTCTGGCGCGAAATACGCTCTTCTTTAGAACCTTCAGTGCCGACTACTTGCAATGCAGGCATTTTAAATTGGGTGGTAGTTTGTGTTTCCGCATTAGCTGACATTGAAATACTAGCAATTGCCAATGCCTGCATCACATAAAGTGGTTTTAATCTCATTTTTTTTCCTTCTATCCCTATGGTTTTTAATATTGAAACGTATCGTTCTGCTTTTGAGTAACGTAATGATAATGCTTCTTATTTGTAGGCGCAACAGTTAATTATTGTATTAGTTCCACAGTGTATGAATTGTGCTACGAGGATATATATGGAGAAGAACTCAGGCTTGATCTGATATTTGAAAATAGGCCGAAGAAAAATGTATTAAGACGCTGAAAAGAAATGATAGGAATATTGGATAGGTTTTAAAAACAGAATTTATGATGAATAACAAGCCAGTACACTACTCAAAAAGGAAGTGTCATAACCTAATTAAGCATCCAGGCGGAAAGTTAATTTTCTGTTGACACTAGTTCAGTCAGGTTTTGCAAACGACCGACATAAAGAGCCGTCGCACCGGCAACTGCCACCGGGATAATCAAAAAATTCAGGATAGGGATCATGGTCGCGCCCAAAGTGGTCATGCCAAAACCCAAAGCTAATGAGCGTTTTTTTCTGAGCAACTCTCGTTGTTGTTTAAAACCCATCAGATGATTTCCAAGTGGATAATCATGATAATCAAGCGCTAATGTCCAGCTGGAAAAGAACAGCCATAACAACGGTGCTATAAGATTAATACCTGGAATCCATGACAGGATAAATAGCGGAATCATCCATTTCAGCAGATAGGCTAATTTGCGTAATTCGTTAAAAATCATCCGTGGCGTATCAGCAATTAATTGCCAAAAGGTTTGTTCTGGTGGAGGTTGATTGGAAAGGCGTTTTTCAACTGCTTCAGCTAATAATCCATTAAATGGTGCAGCGACTATATTGGCGAGAATGGAAAAGGTAAAAAACACAATTAACACAATCAAAATCGCAAACAATGGCCAGAGAATCCACATCAAGGCATTGGACAACCACTCTGGTAACCAGGTCGGTGTTAACTGGGTCATCCAGTAATCAAACTGACTGATGCCAAACCAGATGGCTCCGGCAAACAGCAGGGTATTTATCACAATAGGTATGAAGGCGAAACGCCGCACACCAGGTTGATTGATAAGTTTGAATCCGCTTAATAAATAGCGTGAGCCTTGGATAAAATCACCCATATATCAATACCTTATTGAAATAACTTAAGACCATCTTTTGCAAGTAATGCACTGCCGTAGGCAGCATCAGTATGTTCTACTGGTTTGAAAGACACGTCTATCAATGATTGGCGAAGTTGAGTCCACACAGCATTTTTTGCACCGCCCCCGACACTGCGTATTGAGGTTAATGGCGTCTTGCTTAATTGTTGCAGACATTCATATCCGGCTTTTTCAATACGGGCAATTCCTGATAGTAAACCATATAAAAACTGTTGGTCCTCTGCCGGGCGTGGATGCATGCGCGGGGGAAAATCCTGATCCGCTATTGGGAAACGTTCACCGGGTTTTAGCAATGGATAATAATCTTCGACTGGCATTTGCAAATCAATTTTCTGACTCAAAGCGACTAATTGCTCATCACTGAAATAGTGCCTTAACACCACACCACCAGAATTTGACGCACCACCACATAACCAGTGATTGCCAAGCTTGTGACTGTATATGCCACGTTTGGCATCAAACACCGGATTCTGACAGACAAGCTTTAATACCAGCGTTGAGCCGAGTGAGGTGACTGCATCACCTATCTTATTCGCACCGGTTGCGATAAAAGCAGCGAGGCTATCGGTTGTTCCTGCTTTGATAAGAGGAGGTGTAGATTGTTTGAGTCCGAGAGTTTTTATGACTGATGTTGATAATTCGCCAATCACCGTGCTTGGGGTTACCACTTGCGGTAAAACATGTAATGGCGTTAGTGCGCTTAACCAATCAGGCCAACAATTGTTGGTTACATCAAAGCCTGATTTAAGTGCATTGTTGTAATCGGTAAAACCAGGTTTGGCACCTAATTGAATGGCCAACCAGTCTGCCTGATGCAATAGAAAATAGTTTGCTGGCAATGCCAATGAGCGTTGCAAATAGACTAGTTTGGCAAGGCCACAGCTGGGCCCATTTGCGGCGGATTCTGCCGGAGCAAGTTTAGCAATATCTTCGCTAGCCTCAATGGCTTGCTGATCGTTATACATCAGCATCTCACTTAATGGATGTCCATCAAAATCACACAACATCACTGATCCGGAAGTGGCATCAATGCTGATGGAGTCAATATCCAACTCAGACAGTTGGCTTAGCAAAGTTTTTAACGTGTTGAAAAGAAATTGGGACTGTTGTTGGGGCGATGGATAGGATTTTGACGAGGCGGGGAAGCTTTGTTCGGTTTGGGCAATAATATTGGCCGATTTATCAATGGCGCAGACCCGGCACCCGGAGGTGCCGAAATCAATGCCAATCCATGTGCTGTCGCGCATGTTTTATGGAAGATGAACAGGTGTCGGGGCAACCCAACCTTCTTTACGGTATTCAGCAACGACATTGGTGTAGACACCACCACGCACATTAAAGATACCAGTGACACGCATAAAGCGTGGTTCAGTTGCTGCTACTAAATCGGTAAGAATTTGGTTGGTCAGTTTTTCATGAAAACCGCCTTCTTCACGATATGACCAGAAATACAGTTTCAGAGATTTCAGTTCAACGCATTTTAGATCGGGTACATAATCAATTTTAATCGTGGCAAAATCCGGTTGACCGGTTTTGGGACACAGGCAAGTAAATTCAGGTGTTTCGATGTGGATGGTATAATCCCGCTCCGGAACAGCGTTATCGAAGGTTTCCAGTTGTTTGCTTGGTAGCGTAGACATAGGTAATCTCTAACAGTTAACAAAACCGTTATTATCCCTGAGTTGGTAGATTTAATTAAGTGTTTGAAATCATTCTTCTGTCTGTAATTGTTTTAGTAGTGCTGGTGATCGGCGGCTGGTATACCCATTCGCGGCAGCAGCAGCGTGCGCAAGAGTTCGAGCGTGAACTGGATCGTTTTGATGAAACGGACAATAGCGATTTTCATGCGCGGTTTGATTCGGTTTTTGCGCAGGATACGGTTGAATTATCGGATGGACCGCGAGTACGTTTGAATTCAGATGAATCAGATATTGACGATGAATTTGACGAGCTAGAACTCGACGAAGATTTCGAAGACGAAGAGCTCGAAGAAGCTCCCGATTGGGAAATGGTGATTGCGCTGACGATTATGGCGCCAGAATCACAAATGTTTACCGGGCGCGCTATAAAATCAGCCCTTGATCAGCAAGAAATGCATTTTGGCGATATGCAGATTTATCATCGTTATACCGTTAACAATCGTCGTCAAACCTTATTCAGCGTTGCCAATATTCTAGACCCGGGCACCTTATTACCGGATCAGCTGATCTCGATGAAAACACCGGGATTATTATTATTCGCAAAACTTCCGGGCCCTATAAATGGCCTCACTGTATTTGATTCCATGCTGGATACTGCACAGCAATTGACTGCTTATCTGGGCGGCATATTGTGTGATGAAAAACGTGAACCGATAACCGATAAACATCTGGAAGGCATTCGCAACCGGATTTTTGAATTAAATTTATCTTTGCAGACAGGCAATAAATCTGATGACGATTTCAACTGAAATCAGCAATCGTGCAGCGCAACTTCGAGATTTAATCAACCGTTATAATTTTCTCTATTACAGCGCTGATGAACCAGAAGTGACCGACGCGGAATATGACCGCTTGTTTGCCGAATTAAAACAGCTTGAAGCAGATTACCCTGAACTGGCGACAGCTGATTCACCTACACAACGAGTCGGAGCTGCACCGCTAGACAAGTTCACCCAGGTGACACATGCAATGCCGATGTTATCGCTGGATAACGTGTTTGATGAAGCCGAATTGACTGCGTTTAATCAACGTGTTCTGGATCGGCTCAATACCGATGCCGTAATTACCTATGCTGCAGAACCCAAACTCGATGGTCTGGCGATCAGTATTCGTTATGAAAACGGTTTATTAGTGCAGGCTGCTACTCGTGGGGATGGCGCAGTAGGAGAAGATGTCACTGAAAATGTCCGGACCATTCGTAATATTCCATTGAAACTCCACGGTAATAATGTTCCGCAAGTGGTTGAAATCCGTGGTGAAATCTATATACCAAAAGCGGGTTTCGAGAAGCTCAATCAACAGCGTTTGGCCAATAACGAAAAACTGTTTGTTAATCCACGTAATGCCGCTGCAGGCTCATTAAGACAACTCGATTCTTCTGTAACTGCCAGCCGTCCTTTGGCTTTGTTCTGTTATGGGCTTGGCGAAATTCAGGGAATGGAGCGCCCAGCAAGTCACACCGAAGCCATGCAGATCATCAGCGAATGGGGTGGGGCGGTTTGTCCCGACACCAAACAGCTACAAGGTGTTGATGAATGTCTGGAGTATCTGCATCAACTTGGTGAGCGGCGTGCAAGTCTTTCCTATGACATTGATGGTGTTGTATTCAAGGTTGATGACAGTCGATTGCAGGATCGTCTGGGTTTTGTCTCACGAGCACCGCGTTGGGCCATTGCCTATAAATTTCCGGCTCAGGAAGAAAGCACGCTGGTTTTGGATATTGAAGTTCAGGTGGGCCGTACCGGTGCGTTAACGCCGGTAGCACGCTTACAACCAGTGTTTGTTGGTGGTGTCACGGTCAGTAATGCCACGCTGCATAATGAGGATGAAGTTCGTCGTAAGGATGTTCGCATCGGTGATACGGTGATTATTCGCCGGGCGGGGGATGTGATCCCGGAAGTGGTGCAGGTAGTCAAAGATAAACGTCCTGCTAGTGCAGCTGAGTTTGTGATGCCCACTAACTGCCCGGTTTGCGGGGCAGAAGTCGAACGGATTGAAGGTGAAGCCGTGGCTCGTTGCAGTGGTGGTTTGTTCTGTGGCGCGCAACGTAAAGAAGCAATTAAACATTTTGCTTCACGTAAAGCACTGGATATTGATGGTTTGGGCGATAAGCTGGTCGAACAACTGGTTGATGCTGAACTTATTAAAGATCCTGCCGATTTATTTTATCTGAACAAAGAACAGTTTTCGGCTCTGGAACGTATGGGTGAAAAATCTGCCGAAAATCTGGTTAATGCTTTAGAGCAGGCCAAAAACACCCGTTTTGCACGATTTTTATATGCATTAGGCATTCGAGAAGTTGGCGAGGCAACTGCACGATCTCTGGCATTACACTTTGTCGAATTAGATAAATTAATCGCCGCCAAAGAAGACGAGTTAATCGAAATTGAAGATGTGGGACCAGTGGTTGCGCATCATATCTATACCTTCTTCCAACAAACGCACAATCTGGATGTGATTCAACGATTGTTAGATGCCGGAATAAATTGGCCGGAAGAAAAACCGGTATATGCTGATTCAGAATTAGCCGGCAAAACAATTGTATTGACCGGAACCTTAGAAAATCTGTCACGCAGTGAAGCCAAGGAAAAGTTATTGGCACTGGGTGCCAAAGTAGCAGGCAGCGTTTCTGCAAAAACCGATTATGTGGTAGCTGGCAGAGATGCTGGCTCCAAATTGAATAAAGCCCAATCTCTCGGGATTGATGTGGTCGATGAAGCGACCCTAATACAGTGGATTAATTAAATGAGTGCAGTTGCTGATGCCATCAAAAAAGTCGCGACCGGTCCCCATCTGAGTAAAGATCTCAGTCTGGAAGAAAGTCGTGAAGCGATGCGAGAGATCCTGTCAGGTGAAGTTGATCCAGTAAGAATGGCAGTGATGTTAATTGCACTTCGAATGAAACGTGAAACCGATGAAGAAAATTTGGGCTTGCTTTTAGCCATGCAGGAAAAGACCGGGCAACAAACTCTGAATGTTGAAAACGTCATGTTGCTGTCAGATCCTTTTAACGGGTTTAGTCGTCATTGTCCGATCGCAGCATTTTTGCCAGCAGTTATGGCAGCCTGTGGATTACCGGCTTTATCTCAGGGTGTGTATGAAATGGCACCGAAATTTGGTGTTACTCACGCCCAGGTTCTAGAAGCCGCAGGGGTGAATGTTCGAATGAGTGTTCCTGAAGCCGTTGAGCATTTAAACAATGCCGATATCGGCTGGGCTTATCTGGATCAGGCTATTACTACACCGAGTTTGTTTGCTCTGCAGGATTTGCGCCGTTTGATGATTAAACGCCCAAGCTTGGCGACATTGGAAAAACTGGTGATGCCAGTTAAAGCTAAAAAGACCCATCTGCAAATTGGCTTTGTGCATAAAGCTTATCCACCTGTGCTGGCTTATCTGGCTAAACAAAGTGGTTTTGATAGTGCATTGATCGTGCGTGGGCTGGAAGGTGGTATTGTGCCGACCTTGCGGGAAGCTTCGGATAATTTTTTATTGATAGATGGTGCGTTAAAACCATGTTCATTGGATCCGCAGGCTTTCGGTGTCAGTCAACAAACCCGCGGAGTGATGCCTGATCAAGAACAACTCACAGCATCTGAATCGGCACAGCGTGGTCTGGCTGCCCTGCAAGGGGAAAAAGGCGTGGCCTATGATTTACTGGTCTATGGCACGGCCATGGCCTTATGGCATTGTGGTTTAGTTAAAGATCAAATGGCAGCAGGTGATGCGGTCAGAAATGTTCTGGATTCTGGTAAAGCTTTTGCTGTTTTTGAACAAGGTAAAAAATGATGATTCTGCAACAGCAATTACAATTTGAATTGAAAGGTCGCAGTACTCTCAATATCACTGATGAAGTCGCAAAAATTGTTGCTGCGTCAGGAATCACTACGGGTACATGCCATGTGTTTGTGCAACATACCAGCGCGTCTTTGATGATATGTGAAAATGCTGATCCCGACGTTAGAAGGGATCTAGAAACCTTTATGCAGCACATCGTTCCAGATGGTGATGCTATGTTTTTGCATCAGGATGAAGGCCCGGATGATATGAGTGCTCATATCCGTACCGTGTTGACCAATCCGGACTTAGTAGTCCCTGTCAGTAATGGCAAATGCGCACTGGGTATCTGGCAGGGCATTTATTTATGGGAACATCGCACTCACCGCCAGCAGCGTCGGGTAATTATTACAGTACAAGGTGAATAATAATGAATGAAGAATTTGAACAGGATCACCTTGATGAGGAATTTGATTGGTCTTCGATTCCCAAGAGTAAATCACGTATTAAACGTGAGCTTGATGAACTGAAAAAATTAGGCGAGGACTTAATTGATTTGCCTAAAAAAGATTTATTAAAGCTGGAACTGGACGAAGATTTAACTGAAGCTGTGATCAACGCCCAATCCATGAGCAAAGGCGCTTTAAAACGTCAGAAAGGTTATATCGGCGGCATCATTGCTCGACTGGATCATGAAGAAATTCAGCAGAAGCTGGATCAGCTAAAGCAACCACTGCAGGCACAAACCGACAAATTTCACCAATTGGAAAAATGGCGTGATCGTTTGTTGGTTGAAGACGATACGGTCATGGCGGAGTTACGCGAGCAATTTGAAGATTTTGATAACCAACATGTGAGGCAGCTGGTGCGTAATGCAAAGCAGGAAGCCGCCAAACAACAGCCACCAAAATCGGCTCGTTTACTGTTTAAGTATCTCCAACAGTTACAGCAAAATCAATGATCGATTAGCTCAATCAGAAAGCAAGCACCGCCTAGATAACTTGGCTGTACACTGATTTTCCCTTGATAAGCTTCAACGATATCACTGGCAATGGCCAAGCCTAATCCCTGACCTTCAATCTGGGTATCTATGCGATTGCCGCGTTTGATAATATCAGCGCTGGCATGCGCGGGCACTCCAGGGCCATCATCCTCGATACGCACGACAATCCTGCGATCTTGCTGACGTAATACGATGTTGACCTGATGGTTACAGTATTTAAAAGCGTTTTCCAGTAGATTACCCAGCAGTTCGTACATGTCGCCTTCATCGGCATGCAACATGGCATCTCGTTCAATTTCACATTGAGTATGAATGTTCTTGCTTTGATAGACTTTTTTCAGTGAGTTCATCAGTTTATTGATGATTTCTCCAATCGATACTGGTGCCAGAAGGTTACTTTTACCCTCAGTGGCTGCACGTTGTAGTTGATAGTCGACTAAAGCGTTGATACGGTCTAATTGCTCTTCGCCCGTCAATTTGCAGGCGACCACATCATCACAACTTTCCAGCTCAGATCTTAACAATGCTAAAGGTGTTTTCAGGCTATGAGCCAGATCGGCCAGTGAATTTTTGTAGCGTTGCCGGCGAGATTGCTCGTGATCAAGCAGGTTGTTGATATTGCGGGTGAGCTGTTGCAGTTCGCTAGGATAATCATCCCCCAAACGCTGTTGTTTACCGGATTCAATCGCATGTAGATCAGCAGCGGCTTTATGCAGTGGTTGCAAACTCCAGCGGAGAATTAACCATTGTGCAATCAGTAACATCAAACCAGTACCGCCCAACCAATACCAAAGATTTAACTGAAATTCGTCAATTTGTGCTTCCAGCATGTGCTGGTCTTCAGAAACATTTATGGTGTAATCAAAATGCTCGCCATCGTCATTTTCCCAAACGATACCGAAGGCCAGATTTTGTAATTTCATGCCATTATCAAGATTTATCTGACTATATAACTGTTCAGATGGGCCGGGGTGATAGGGAAGAGCGAGAAACAATCCGATAACCGAGGGCGATTGCCAGACAATGGTATCGCCACTGGTAATCTGTGCGTAAAGACCGGAATTAGGAATGGAAAACTTTGGTTCTGCCAGCTTATCCTGCATGATTAATTTGCCGTCATGACTCATTTCTGCAGCAGTCAGCAGAGTGTATACATAGTTCAATAAACGCTGTTTCTGCGCCGTCTCGGCATTGCCGGCAAAAGCATTAAATAAACTGAACGCCGATATTCCCAGAAAAGCACTTAATACCAAGGTTACGGCAATTAACTGCCGATTGGTCAGTGACAGAGTGAATTTATTCACGAGGCAACGTTAATCGGTAACCACGGCCGCGAAGGGTTTCAATCGGGTTTAAAGATTTATCCGGATCCAACTTATTACGCAGCCGTTTAACAAATACTTCGATGACATTGCTGTCACGATCCTGATCCTGTTCATAAATGTGATCGGTCAGTTCAGTTTTAGAAATGACTTCACCAGCATGGAGCATCAAATAGTGCAGTAGCCGGTATTCAAATGCGGTCAATTCGATTGCGGATTGATGAACAGTGACTTGTTGTGACGCTGGATTCAGTTCTACCGGACCACAGCGCATCGTTGAGTTTGTCCACCCCGCTGCACGGCGAGCTAAAGCATTTAACCGAGCGAGTAACTCTTCAAAATGAAAGGGTTTGACCAAATAATCATCTGCACCGGCTTCCAGACCTTCAACCTTGTCTTGCCAACGTCCTCGAGCCGTCAAAATTAAAATGGGAAAAGTAACATTCTGTTCACGAAGTTTTTTTATCACCTCGATGCCGGAAAGTTTTGGCAGGCCAAGATCAATAACGGCAACATCATATGGGTATTCTGAGCCCAGATATAATCCGTCTTCGCCATCCGCACTCATATCAACAGTAAGTTGTTGTTGACGTAAATGCTGGCCTATCTGTTCACGTAGTTGGGGTTCATCTTCGATTAATAAAACACGCATAAATTATTGCATTTGATATCCGGTATCCCGATCCAGTCGGTAGGTCTTTACCTTACCATTTTGATGCAATACTTTGACGCGAAAAATTGTATGGTTTTGATATTGCTCTTGATCGACGGATAAAACCCGGCCACCCGATTCAACCTGAGCCAGTTCTGCGGCCGTTTTTTTAGTCAATGGTAGAGCGATATCATTAATGCTGGTTCCGGCTTCCGCTTCCGGCGGTAAGTGATCGCTATACCCTGATAACGGTAAGGTGAGAATCATTATTAGCAGATACCAGGAAAATTTCATGTAATAACCTTAGTTTTATTGTGCTTGTTATGGTTGGATAATAACAAACTGCGAGCAGTCAGTGAATGCATTATTTTGGACCTTGTTCTGGCATTACGGGTCCGATGGCGTTGTCCGCACGTGCACGTAAATAGCTATAGAGTTGTTCACGACCATTGACGATCTGGGGATTATCTTGAAAGCCGGGCATGATGCCTGTCCGGCCTTTTTTTCCTTTAAACAAAACCTGCATGAATTCTTCTTTAGAAGCTTGATTCAGGCTATTTGCTAAATTAGGTCCTGCAAGTCCTTGGGCGAATGTGCCATGACAGCGAGCACACCAGTTTCGATAAAGTAAATATCCACGATAGGTTTGCGGATCCAGTTTATTTCCCTCAGTGACTTTATAGCCAGCCTGAGCCTGGGCTGGCTCAAACCACAAGCCAAAACAGCAAAAAAACACGAAAACTGTAAAACGTAAATTCATAACGGCTTATCGACCATCTAAATAAATACAATCTGGTGAGCTTAGCATGACATTATCTAGAACAGACCCAGCATGGTTGAGAACAATATTATTTTGGGAATAGTTACTGTTAAATATTCGAGAGAATGGCGTTGGGGAAACATAGCCGATCTGGCTTATAGTGCAGCGGTATTTTGGCATGGCGCAAACCCCACTCATCGAAATGAAATTCAGGGTAGCAATATTTAACTGAACTGATACTGAATGGCTATGAAATTTAAGGATGAATTTTTAGCACTCGGACCATTGCTTATCAAGTCGTTTGCTTGAGACTGGATAGCAGTACCGATTTCCTGAGCGAAAACCGAGATACGCAACTCTTCAATCATCCAGCGGTATTGCTGCATGGCTTCATTGTCAGCACGTTTGATATTGTTCAGATAACGTTGCCAGTGTGGTTGGACTTCCATTTGACGCTGGCGATCCTTGGTTGGATCTGTCTTGAGTTTATCTAAACGTGCACCGATAGCACGAAAATAAGCCGGTAAACGTTGTAAGGCTTCATCCGGTGTGTGATGCACAAACCCCTGATACAGCAGATAACCTAATTGCTCGCGGATATCCTTGACCGCATGCATCGCCGCTAATGGGATATTTCCAGACAGGCGTTTGGCAATGGCGTGATACTCACTCAATGGCTCTGCAATCAGTCTGGCAAGTTGATTGGCAGTATTGATAAGTTCACTACTGCGTTGTTGCAGCCGCTGTTCAAATTGTTGTTTGTCGCGTGGCCAGTCTTGATCTTTTAAAAAACATCGATCAAATGCCACCGCAATCAAATCCTGTTTCAGCTGCTCACATGGCGTGATTTGCTGCGTTGTTTTTTCTTCAAATGGGGCTGCTGGCACATTGGCATAGTGAAGACACATTTTCTGAATATCCGGCAGATTTTTCTGCAGGTATTTAACTTTATCCTTCTCTGCCAGCATAAACAGTCTTCTCAGCCCTAAAGCTGAAAACGATTTCGCCTGTTGCAAGGTATCCATCAAGGTCAGATCAACATGTTCAACCCGGTCAACCAAAGCCGGGTAGGCGGTCATTTCCAGACCATTTTGCTGCATCACGATATGTTCGGGAAATGCCTCAAAATCCCAGCCAGTCAGGCCGGTTTTTTCATATTCTGAATCGGGTAATTGCCGGAAACTGGCAGCCGCTTCTTTTGACCAGTCCTGTTTTAACTGATTTAAATCCCGACTTTCAGCCAATAACTGGCCTTGTTCATCGACCAGTTTGAAATTCATTTTTAAATACAGTGGCAGATCTTCGAGACGCCAGTCATCAGGTTTGATTTCCACACCGCTCATTTTGCGCAACTGATCGCTTAATGTTGGTAATAATGCGCCTTCGTATGGTGTCAGCGCTTTAAGGCAACGATCGGCATAATCCGGTACCGGTATAAAATGTCGGCGCAATGATTTAGGCAGGCTTTTCAGCAGAAAGATAACTTTGTCGCGCAGTAACCCAGGCACCAGCCATTCATAACGCTCAGCATCACTTTGATTGAGCAGCGACAGTGGAATAGTCTGAGTGATCCCATCATGCTGCTTGCCAGGCTCAAAATGATATTCCAAAGGCAAAGGCACCCGGTTTACCAGCAATTGATCCGGGTAACTATCCACCGTCACCAGTTCGGCGTTGTGCTGCATCAGAATCTCACGACTCATAAACAGACATTTCGGGTCTTTTTTCTCACCCTGTTTGCGCCATTTTTCAAAGCCATGGCCATTAATAATGTCGCCAGGAATGCGTTGCTGATAAAAGGCAAACAAGGTGTCTTCATCTGCCAGCACATCACGTCGCCGCGACTTTTGCTCAAGCAGTTCTATTTCATCAATCAACTCACGGTTATGCTTGAAAAATGCTGCACTGCAGTTGAATTCACCATTGACCAGCGCTTCACGGATAAATATTTCATTAGCCGTAGGGCGATCCAGAGGGCCATAGTGAATTTTGCGCTGGTTAACAATTGGCAGGCCATATAAACTGACACTTTCGAATGCAACAACCTGTGCCGGCTTTTTCTCCCAATGGGGATCACTGTATTGGCGTTTGACCAATTCACCAGCAATCGGCTCGATCCATTCGGGTTCGATTTTGGCAACAATCCGTGCATAGAGTTGTCCGGTTTCAACCAGCTCGGCGGCCATGATCCATTTCGGCCCTTTTTTGTGGAGGGCAGAACCCGGAAAAATTTTCAGTTTCAGATTTCGTGTTCCGGCATAGCTGTGCTGATCAGCCTTCATGGCCACATTGCTGAGCAGACCACTGAGCAGGGCTTGATGAATGGCTTGATACTCTGCCGGTTGTTGATTTGGCTTAAAGCCCATTTGAGTGGTTTGAACATGCAGCTGCTGATAAATATCATGCCATTCGCGTAAGCGCAGAAATGACAGGAAATTTTCTTTGCAGTATTTGCGAAACTTGTTTTGGCTTAAATGTTTTTGCCGGTCGTGATACAGATCCCACAGTTTGAGGAAGGCCAAAAAATCCGAGCGTTCATCTTTGTATTTACTGTGCGCTTCATCAGCAGCCTGTTGTTTATCCATTGGCCGTTCACGCGGATCCTGAATACTCAGAGCACTGGCGATCACCAAAACTTCATTGAGGCTATTCTGATCATTTGCTGCCAGAATCATTCGGGCAATACGGGGATCAATCGGTAGTTTCGCCAGCTGTCGGCCGATTTCAGTGATTTGTCGTTTGTCATTAACGGCATTTAGTTCTTCCAGCAACCGATAACCATCATTAATCATCTTCGGTGGCGGGGGATTGATAAACGGAAACTTAGCTGGATCGCCGAGTTTTAACGCCGTCATTTGCAAAATGACTGAGGCCAGGTTGGTACGCAGAATTTCCGGATCGGTAAACGCGGGTCTGGCGGCAAAATCTTCTTCGTCATACAGACGAATACAGATACCAGCGGCAACCCGCCCACAACGACCGGAGCGTTGATTAGCACTGGACTGCGAGATTTTCTCAATCGGTAACCGTTGCACCTTATTGCGCACACTGTAACGACTGATACGAGCCAGACCGGGGTCTACCACGTAGCGAATGCCCGGTACCGTTAGCGAGGTTTCAGCAACATTGGTGGCCAGAATAATGCGCCGTGGCCCACCGGTTTTAAACACACGGTTCTGTTCACTGGCGGATTGCCTGGCAAATAACGGCAGAATTTCGGTATTGGGCGGATGATGTTTACGCAGGGCTTCAGAAACATCACGAATATCGCGCTCACCAGAAAGAAAAATCAAAACATCTCCGGGACCGGCACGACACAATTCATCGACAGCCTGAACAATACCATCAATAAAATCCAGATCTTCACTGTCATCATCACGGCTCATTAACGGCCGATAACGGATTTCCACAGGGTAGGTGCGGCCGCTGACCTCAATCACCGGTGCATTATTGAAATGCTCTGAAAAACGTTGGGTATCAATAGTGGCTGAGGTGATGATCAGTTTCAGATCGGGGCGTTTAGGCAGCAGTTGTTTCAGATAGCCCAGTAAAAAGTCGATATTCAGACTGCGTTCGTGGGCTTCATCAATAATCAGTGTGTCATATTGGCTGAGATATGGATCATTCTGCGTTTCGGCCAGTAGAATGCCGTCCGTCATCAGCTTGATGTAGCTTTTATCGGCCTTCACCTGGTCATGAAATCGGACTTTATATCCTACTGATTCACCAATTTCAGATTTCAGTTCTTCGGCTATTCGGGTGGCGACAGTTCTGGCCGCAATACGGCGTGGTTGAGTATGACCAATCAGCCCACCGACGCCTCGACCCAGATCAAGACATATCTGCGGAAGCTGAGTGGTTTTACCTGAGCCGGTTTCGCCGCAAAGAATAATTACCTGATGTTGCTGAATTGCCTTGGCGATATCTTCGCGACGTTCGATAACCGGAAGATCAGCATTTAAGGATGGTTTGGGGAGATTATCTCGTCGTAACTGATAACGTTGATAGGAACGTTCAATTTGTTGTTGCAGGCTCAGCCATTCTGACTCATTAGCGGATTTATTCTGCAACTGCAATAAGCGCCGACGCAGCTTGTGCTGGTCGGCAATCATTGTATTTTGTATTTGTGATTCTAGTTGTTGCTGTAGGTTGTTCACTGATCTTCAATTTACCCGGACGCATGCAATGGCCCTGAGGGCTGAATCATACATTTAGCATCGATGCTATGTGAGATTAGACGTCTTTACAGACTCCAAGACAGTGACAACATATATTTGAAATCATTTTTACTGATGTTATCTTCAGTTTCTGAATCATATTCGTTGGTCATACCCACTTTTAAGGCTACGCCGGCACGTTCGTCGAGATCCAGGATCCAATCAAAAGTAGTCACGTTACGATAAGCATCAAAGGAATCAAAACTTGGATAGAACGTATTGGCCAGTGCCAGACGTTGAGCTGCATTAATCCGCCAGCGAGATTCAAGACCTAATAAACCCTCAGGAGTGAATTCTTGGCGTTCTCCGCCAAAAGTTTTATTAAAACCCACACCTGAACGACCAACGAATAAAAAGTCTTCGGAGTTTGCAAATTCATAACCAAAACCGCTGTTAGCATTTACCCGGTAATCGTAATCTTTGAATTTATCGATATCAAAGCGACCACCGGCAAACATGAACCAAGGAGTTGTTGGCTTCAACCAGTCACGGTTAATGGAAGTAAAAAAGCTGTTATCAGAGGTTTCATCTTCTGATTTAGCATAAAAATAAGCAGTTCTACTATTGATACGGGTTCTTTCAGTGGCCAGGTCGGCGTTAAATGCTACGTTTACTTTACTGTTATCAGATTTGCCTCTGCTGCCGGTCAGACCTAAATCAAAACGTCTTTCCCAGTCAGATAACCAACCAGTGCCAAATAAACCAGAGTCTTCTGGCTCAGCTGCTGCTACCAGGCCTGCTGGTTCGACATAGGGTTGAGGAGTTGACTGCTCAGTGGTGGGAGTTTGCTGCGCTAGGGCTTCATAATCGGTCTTGATCTCTGAGACCGTATTGGTACTGATGGTCATTTCACCGAGCAGTTGATGTTTAATCGTAAGAGATTCCTGATTGCGCTCTAATAAATCGCCTTGAAGACGATCACCATTGGTTAAAACCAATGTAACGGGAGCAGCGTAAGACAAAACAGGAGCCAACAAACAGACAAATAAAAATTTTTTCAGCAACAAAACTAATTCCTATGGCAGATTTTCTCTGCCATATACTATCTACAACTGAATCAAATGTCAGTGGTAACTTGTCGGGAATTTATCTTTAAATCTCGGGAAATATTACCGGTTCTAACAACCATCATTGTTTATGCTGCCATCAGGCATAGTGGTATTACAATATTTAATGCCCCGGACATGGGCTCCCTCCATTGATGCGCCGGTCAAATCAGCTCCCGTCATATCTGAGAAAATCAGGTGTGCACCGTCAAGGGTGGCATTTTTAAGATTGGCATCTATCAACTGGCTGTAATCCATTAACGAATTACTGAGATTGGCACCTTCAAGTTGGGCACCATGCATGCGGGAGTGAGTAAACCAGGCACCTTTGGCATTGGCATTTTTAAGGTTGATGCCTTTGAGATTGGATTCGCTCATATCGGCAGCTTTCAGATCATGATCTTCTAACGGTGCTTCACTTAAATCGCAATGATGACATTGGTTCTGTTCGAGTAATCTTTTCAGATAAATCTTGTTGTAAGCATAAGCAGATGTACTGAAAAAACTCAGGATTGTGATAATCACCATTGATTTCATTGTACTTTCCTCAATTTCAAGAATAACGCGTTAATCAGACCAACGATTGATGAAAAAATGTTCGCTTAATGGACGCCGTTGTCTGGCCTTTTAG
>NZ_SSXS01000012.1:38140-62371 GCF_004832235.1 Methylophaga sp. SB9B | reverse complement strand
GAAAAACTCAGGATTGTGATAATCACCATTGATTTCATTGTACTTTCCTCAATTTCAAGAATAACGCGTTAATCAGACCAACGATTGATGAAAAAATGTTCGCTTAATGGACGCCGTTGTCTGGCCTTTAGTTCCTGTTCTAACTGTTCTGCTGTCAATGTATCAAGTGCAGCAGGGTAGCCAATAGCAATGACTGACCAAAGGTTTATTTCACTGGGAATGGATAAAGACTTACGCAATTTATCGGCATCAAAGCCACCCATTTGATGAGACATTAATCCCACTGCAGTAGCTTGCAAACATAAATTCAGGCTGGCTGCGCCGGTATCGTAACCATTCCAGCGGTTTTCAAGACCGTTGTGGGTGAATTTAGCTTGTGAGGCAGTAACGATTAATAATGGTGCATTAACCGCCCAGGTCTGATTACCCGGAGATAAGCATTCCAGAGTCTGTTGCCAACTTGCTGCATCATCAAATTTATTACAGATGACATAACGCCAAGGGGCTTCGCCATAACAAGATGGTGCCCATAAAGCTGCTTCACAGAGTGCAGTAATGGTCTCGTCACTTACTGGTTGGGAAGCATCGAATGACTTGCCACTCCAACGCTCAGCAATAATCGAAGCGAGTTTTTGTTCTGTTTCTGCTGGTTTTTGAATCATGCAGAATTCCTGGACAGCTAAATGACTTAATTAACGTGGTAATTCGATACGTGGTTTTTCAGCCGGACGATAAAAACCGCCGATATGACCAATCACCATCACCAGATCCGCTTTGGTTTTTTCGGCAATTTCATCCAGCATTTGTTTGCGATCCGCTCTTTCCTGTCCGCTGACACGCACTTTAATCAGCTCATGAAAAGCCAACGCGTTTTCAATTTCAGCCAAAACGTTTTCAGTAAGACCCGCGTTTCCAATCATTACCACAGGTTTTAGCGGGTGGGCCAAACCTTTCAGATATCGGCGTTGTTTATCATTGACTGCCATGTGAAGTGCTACCTGTATTAAAATGCCGTGATTATATCAGGATAGTTTCATGACTAAACATAAGTTCACCGTCACCGCAGCACGTGGCATGTTGCCGCTGCTCGAAGCCGAACTCAAGCAAATCGGTATCAAACAATTCAAAACAGAGGCGGGTAGTATCCGTTTTACCGGTAGTCTCAAGGAAGCTTATCAAGTCTGTTTATGGTCACGGGTCGCCGTCAGGGTGTTGATGCCCATAGCGCATTTTTCTGCTGAAACTACCGACCAGCTTTACAACGGTATAAAAGAACTAGCCTGGGAAGAACATATCGATGCGGAGGACACCACTCTTGCCATTGATTTCAACAGTTTTCGCTCGAAAATTCACCACACACAATTTGGTGCGCAGAAAGTTAAAGATGCCATTGTGGATCGATTACGCGATCTGTTCGGTACCAGACCCTCAGTCGATTTGCATCAACCGGATCTGCGGGTCAACGTTTATCTTAAACATAATCAAGCGATTGTTAGTCTCGATTTGTCCGGTGAAAGCCTGCACAAACGTGGCTATCGCGTCAGCCAAACTAATGCGCCGATAAAAGAACATCTGGCTGCTGCAATATTACTTTCAGCGGAATGGCCAAAGCTTGCCCGGGAGGGGTGGGCATTGCTGGATCCAATGTGCGGTAGTGGTACATTTTTGATTGAAGCGGCGCTGATGGCTGCGGATATCGCACCGGGATTGCAACGTGATTATTTTGGTTTTCTCTACTGGAAACAGCACGATAAAGCGGCTTGGCAACAGTTAAAAGCCGACGCTGAAAGACGACGCCTAAGTGGTCTGGCACGTTTGCCGATGATCATGGGCGGCGATCAGGATAAAACAGCTGTCACAGCCGCGCAGGCAAATATTGAAGCAGCAGGACTCAGTGATCGCATTCAGGTAATTCATCGCGATCTGCAAAATTGGGCAACAGTCGCCCAAACGCTGCCAGAAGTTGGCTTGTTAGTCTCGAATCCACCTTACGGTCAACGTATTGGTGATACCAACTCGTTGCACGATATTTATGAAAACCTCGGTGATTTAGTTAATCAGCATTTACCGGCATGGCGGACCACTATCATTACCGATAATGCCCAACTGGGTAAATTTACCGGTTTGACCATGTTTGACAGCAAGCCTTTTGATAACGGGCCAATTGCCTGTGAAGTGTTGTCCTACCGCGCCCCCAAACCATTACGTCGTGATGCCAAGCCAGTGCAGCAGGAAATGGCTGCTTCCCCGTCACCATGGGACAAAACACCCAAGAGCAAACCAAAACCAGTTGCTAGTAGTGATGTAGTGGAAAATGTGTCCCCACAAGCTGAAATGTTTGCCAATCGATTGAAAAAGAATGTTCGCCATTTGGCGAAATGGGCACGCAAAAACCAACTCGATTGTTACCGTGTTTATGATGCCGATTTACCGGATTATGCCGTGGCCATTGATATCTATGGCGACTACGTACATGTGCAGGAATATGCTCCACCAGCCGATATTGATCCTTTAAAAGCCAGCGAACGGCTGGATGAAGTGATGCAAATTATTCCTGCTGTTTTGGGTGTGAATAAAGATAAAGTGGCCTTGAAGCTACGTCAGAAACAGCGTGGTTCCAATCAATACGAATCTCAGGCGGCATTACGTCAGCGTTTTGAAGTGCGGGAAAATGATCTGCGATTCTGGATTAATCTGACCGATTATCTGGATACCGGCTTGTTCTTGGATCACCGTATTACCCGACAAATGCTGGCAGAAACCAGCAGAGGTAAGGCATTTTTAAATCTGTTTGCATACACTGGCAGTGCGACGGTTTATGCTGCTGCAGGCGGTGCAAAATCTACCACCACGGTTGATATGTCCAATACCTATCTGGGTTGGGCCAAAGATAATATGCAGTTGAATAATTTTGTCGGTGACCAGCATCAATTTATTCGTGCTGACGTATTAGCATGGCTAAATGATCCAGCCACAAAAGAACTTCGCTTTGATTTGATTTTTGTCGATCCGCCGACCTTTTCCAATTCCAATAAAATGGAAGGAGTATTTGATATTCAGCGGGACTATATCGAGATGCTCTACAAAGTTGCTGGAATGCTCAATCCCGGTGGTGAAATCTTCTTTTCTACCAACCGTCGTGATTTCAAATTAGATGCATCAGCCTTGAAAGGGTTGGATATAAAAGACATTAGCAAAGCAACGTTGCCAATTGATTTTGAACGAAATTCAAAGATTCATTATTGCTGGAAAATACAAAAATCAGCTTGAACTATCGAGGGTGAGTTTAATTTCTTCCCATAATGCTGCATAGGCTTTATTGACAGCAGAATTCGCTGCAAAAGCCGCTAAAGGTGCTCTGACTTCACCCATTTTTTCCACCACGGCGGCATAGGGAATAGCTGTTTGCAGGCCATGTTTCAGTACTTTGGGTGGATGGGCCAGCATCACCCGATGCAGACTGCGACGGCGATCGGCCATCGTGAAAAAAGCATGCAGACGTTTGGGTTTAAGGTTGTTTTCTTTGAAAAAATCGCGGGTCTGTTCAAAGGTACGCATCGATAAATGGCTGGGAATAATCGGCACATAAATCGCATCTGCGGCAGCAAACATTTGTTCGGTCAGTTCAGAAAAACTGGGCGGACAATCCAACACGATTAACGAATAACTTTCACCAAATGGCGCTAACAATTTAGCTAATTGATTTTTGTTATCGCCAGCTTTAGCCAGATCCAAATCCATTTGGCGAAATGAAAAGTCGGCAGGAATAATATCCAGCGATGGATAATCGGTGTTTTTGACTAACTCCCCAATCGGCGTTTTGCCTGACAACAATTTTTTGGCTTCTGCTTTGGGTTTGCTTTTACGCTGTAATAACCAGCTGGCAGCACCTTGTGGGTCTAAATCCCATAGTAGGGTGGGAATGCCTTGATTGGCTGCCTGCCAGGCAATATTAACCGCGGAGGTAGTTTTACCCACGCCGCCTTTGAGATTAAAAAATGCGATGATTTGCATGATTAATTTATTTTCGCCAGCTCATCAAGTAGAGCCGTTTGTGCACTGATTATTTCATCACCTTCTTTGCGTTCAGCACGCTGGTAACGACCATCAGCAGATAAAATCCATGCTTGTGTATTGTCAGCAAGGTATAGGTTTAAATCTTCGATAACACGCTTTTGCAAACGTTTGGATTCAATCGGAAAGCAGGTTTCTACACGGCGCAATAGGTTACGTTTCATCAAATCGGCACTGCCGGCCCAAACTTCAACTTCGCCGCCATTTTCAAAATAAAATACCCGGGTATGTTCCAGAAAACGGCCAATGATGCCGCGTACCTGAATATTTTCTGAAACGCCTGGAACGCCCGGTTTTAGCGTGCAGATACCGCGGACAATCAAATCCACTTTAACGCCGGCAATTGATGCGCGATAGAAAGCATTAATCATTTCTGGCTCAACCAAGGCATTGACCTTGATTATGATATGCGCTTTTTTGCCTGCTTCAGCGTGAGCAATTTCGCGATCAATTTTATCCAGTAAACCCTGATGCAGATTGAAAGGCGCATGCATCAATTTGTGCATTTTGGGAATTTTGCCAAGGCTCGTCAGTTGGATAAACAGATTGTTCACGTCTTCACCGATCTGCTTGTCTGATGTCAACAAACCATAATCGGTATAAATGCGTGAAGTATTGCGGTGATAGTTTCCGGTGCCAAGGTGAACATAACGACGTAATTTGTTGTTTTCACGACGTAAAATCAGCAACATTTTGGCATGGGTTTTATAACCGACGATGCCATACACTACATGTGCCCCAGCTTGTTGTAATTTAGCGGCCAGGGCCACGTTGGCGGCTTCATCAAAACGTGCCCGTAATTCAATAACCACGGTAACTTCTTTTCCGGCATGTGCGGCTGAGACCAAAGCATCGACAATCGGTGAAATAGCACCGGTGCGGTATAGCGTTTGTTTAATTGCCAATACATTGGGATCAGTAGCCGCTTGTTTGATCAGATCAATGACAGGGGTAAATGATTGAAAAGGGTGATGTAAAAGCACGTCCTTTTGTTTTAACAAGCCGAAGATTTCGACCTCGGACGTCAAACCGTTGGGACGCCCTTGGGTAAATGGTTTGAATTTCAGATCGGAACGTTCCACTATCGAATGCAGAGCTTGCAACCGACTTAAATTCACAGGGCCATTCACTAAATAAACGTTTTCCTGTTGCATAGCACATTGGTCACGCAAAAAAGTAACCATTTCTTCTGGACAGTTATGGGCGATCTCAAGCCGTACTTCGTCACCATAATTACGATGCGTCAATTCATCAGCAATGGTTGCTAGCAAGTCACTGGTTTCTTCGGTATCAATGGCCAGATCACTGTTACGCGTTACCCGGAATTGATAGCAGCCTTTGATTTTCATGCCGAAGAATAAATCATCGGCAAACGCGTGAATGATCGATGACAAAAACACAAAGTGATATTGCCCCGGTTCACAAAATTCGGCGGGCAATTGAATGACACGCGGTAAAGCTCGAGGTGCCTGTAAAATGGCATAACCAATATTGCGGCCAAAGGCATCTTTGCCATCCATCGATACAATGAAATTTAAACTTTTATTGAGTAGTCGGGGGAAGGGATGGGATGAATCCAATCCGATTGGACTTAGGATTGGCTGAATTTCATCACGAAAATATTGTTCCAACCATGCACTGTGCTCAGCATTCCACATTGGCCGTGCAAGCACCTTAATACCTTCCTGTTCTAATAGGGGCAACAATTCGTTATTGAGAACGCTATATTGCTCATCAACCAATTCATGGGCCCGAGCACTAATCAATCTCAATGCTTCTTGAGCACTGATTTGATCAGCTTCAAGATAAGGGTCGCCAATTTCGATTTGTTGAATCAGACCAGCAACACGTACTTCAAAAAACTCATCCAGATTGGTGCTGGATATACACAAATAATTCAGTCTTTCCAATAATGGAACACTGGGATCCAGGGCTTGTTGTAATACGCGCCAATTAAATTCCAGCAAACTCAGCTCACGATTCAGGTAAAGCTCGGAGCTATTCAAGTCAATTTGTGTTTCCATGTTTTCCATTTTGATGGCTTATTGAAAGTTAATAAACGCTACGCTTACGCATAATTGCTGCAGTTTTTGAGTGATACTCGAGTCACTCAATAATCCCCAAGCAAACTAGAGGGATTTGATGACAATCTGATGACAGTTTACCAGCGATATTTGTCATAGTTTTCCGGATTAGCCCAAAAGCGGCTATTAAGCCAATCACGTTTAGGCTGGTAGTTTTCAATAGCATAACTGAACAACTGCAATCCATCGTTGGTACCTGCAATATGATGTAGTCCCATCGCCAGATAATCTCGAAATTGCCAACCTTGTTGCTGAGCTTGCGCAGGATCGGTGATCAAAATGATATGCGGGGCATGCAAATTACGTAAATAGCCTAACCATTGTTGTCCCGCCTGCAACGGTAATGTTTCCGTTAAATCGCTGATAACCGCCAGATCAACACTATGAATATGCTGTAATTGTGATTGTTCAAATGGTGTTGTCAGCGACTGGGATCTGGTATCTTGGCTTTCGTTCAGGCACGACCTGGCCGCATCTCCCGCAACTAAAATTGATTGCGGTTTAAATTGCTGTATCAGCGTGCTGAGCAGCGAAGACAATAAGACTGATTGATTCATGACTGACCAGCATAAAACATCTACCGAATTCTGGAAACACAAGCGTCTCGGACAGATGACACATACCGAGTGGGAAAGCCTTTGCGATGGCTGTGGGCGCTGTTGTCTGCATAAACTTGAAGATGATGCCGATGGCCGGATGTATTACACCCGCGTTGCCTGTGAATTGCTGGACATTTCAACTTGTCGCTGTAAGGATTATGCTAATCGTCAAAAGACGGTGCCGGACTGTATTCAACTCAGCGTCGAGCAGGCACACTTTTTTGATTGGTTGCCCGATACCTGTGCGTATCGATTACTTGCCGAAGGTGAACCCTTACCTGATTGGCATCCATTGATTACCGGTGATCCCCAATCTGTGATTGATGCCGGTATTTCAGTGCGTCATGTGGCTATCAGCGAATCCGACGATATTGATTTAACCGAAGAGGTTATAGCTCTGCAGCCACCCGTTTATCCGCATGACACCTGAAGAAAGTCGCGACTTTACCGCCCGTCTTGAACAAGCTGCATTGACGCTGCTTGAAATGGAAATTTACCGAAAACCTGATGATCTGGCCCGTCGATTCGGACTGCCATTGCCGGTAGTACGTTATTGGTGGCGTCAAACTGACGAAAAAACGCGACCGGTCGATCAAAACAGTTTGTCGCCCCGTGAAGTTAAAGTGATTCGTAAAGCGACCCAAACCTTGGAAGGCTGGGAAAAAATTAAACGTTATCGTCCGCCATGTGGTGCACGGCTGCCAGGAGGCAAAAAGTGCAAACGTTCAGTGGCTATACGCCAACCTGAAGCATGGTCATTGGGTGCTTTGGCAGATCGATGCCGTCTTCACGGCGGCAATGCCAGACGCATCATTCGTTCTAAAAAAGAGGACGATACAGAATGAGGGACTTATGCTTGAGACAACGGAAATTCTGAACAGATTACTAACACTGTGTAACGAGCAAAAAAGCGGCACCTTATTTTTAACAACAGCTGATAACAAAGCCTGTCATATCATTTTCGAACAGGGACGTATTGAAGCGATGGCGTTTGGTTCGGTCAAAGGCATAGCTGTCGCTAATTTATTACCCAGATTATTGATAGAACGCACCAGCTTTAACAGCACACTCAGAATGCCACTGAGCGAACGCGCCAATATTGAAGACCAGGCGGATATCTTCGCTGCCTTGGGTTTGCGACGTCAGCAGACTGCAGCAATCGAAGCACCTCACATTGCAACAAAAACCCCACGAATGTATCGCGGTCATCTTATCGTTGAACAAGATCCCGAGGAAACACGACCAAAACCGGTAAAACCCGTTATTGAATCATCAGCTGATACACCACCGAAAAAAAGCAAAAGTAAACGCATCTATCGCGGTCAGATCATTGAAGATTGAATTTATCCCACGAATTTGTCACATTGACTGCGCCAAAATCGTTAACATATCGCCACGTTACAGACTCCGGAATTCATCATGAGCAGCCTATCTCCCCAAAATCTCAATCGAGGTTTACTTGATTTTATTGACGCATCACCGACGCCGTATCATGCGGTAGCGAATATGCAATCGGCTTTAATCGCCGCGGGTTATCAGTCGCTTGATGAAAAAGACAGTTGGGGAAAGCTAGCGGCAGGTTGTTATTTTGTTACCCGCAATGACTCATCAATCATTGCGTTTAATCTGCCTGAACAAGCTATCTCAGAAGCAGGATTTCAAATGGTCGGGGCGCATACCGATAGCCCGTGTTTAAAAGTGAAACCGCAACCTGAGACTGTGAAACATTCATTCTGGCAGCTGGGAGTTGAAGTATACGGTGGGGCGTTACTAAATCCGTGGTTTGACCGTGATTTATCAATGGCTGGCCGGGTAAGTTATGTCGATGCTGATAATCAGTTACGCCATAGCCTGATTAATTTCGTTAAGCCTGTAGCGATTATTCCCAGTCTGGCGATTCATCTGGATCGGGAAGTGAATCAAAACCGCAGTATCAATCCACAACTGCATTTACCGCCGATTGTGTTGCAGACCGAAGAGGGTGATAAGCCAGATTTTCGCGCGTTACTAGAGCAACAGCTCAGATCAGAGCACGGTGATGAGGTTGTCGGTAAAGTTCTGGATTATGAAATCTGCTTTTACGATACCCAGCCCGCTGCATTAGTGGGTCTTAATGAAGACTTTATCAGTGCCGCGCGACTGGATAATTTACTTAGCTGTTATATCGGTTTACAGGCATTGTTAGCTGGCTCGAAAGACAAACCGACTTTATTGGTGTGTACCGATCATGAAGAAGTCGGTAGTGTGTCGACCAGTGGCGCGCAGGGTACATTTCTGCCTTCAGTGCTGCAGCGATTGGCACAGGACAACGAAAGCTTTCAACGAATGATTCAACAGTCACTGTTGATCTCCGCTGATAATGCACACGGCATTCATCCAAATTATGCAGATCGACATGATGCGCAACATGGACCAATTTTGAACAATGGCCCAGTCATCAAAAGCAATGTGAATCAGCGTTATGCCACTAATAGCGAAACCAGTGCCCGGTTTCGACAGGTTTGCGAACTGGCTGAAGTGCCGCTACAGGATTTCGTGGTTCGTACCGATATGGCTTGTGGCAGCACCATTGGTCCAATCACTGCCAGCAGTATAGGCGTAAAAACGCTGGATATCGGTGTGCCAACCTTTGCCATGCATTCAATTCGCGAGCTCGCAGGTAGCCGGGATACCTGGTACTTATACAGCGCGCTTAAACAGTTTTTTAATTAAATCAAAGGAATATAAAGCTTATGTCAGAAACAGTTGATGAGTTAACGGTGACTATCAAGAGGGCGATGTCACCACAGTTAAAGAATTGGATAAAGTTGTGCTGACCAAAGGTGCTTGGGCAACGGTGATGTTTCGTTATCAGGATCTGGATCGTAAAACTGGTGAGTTTGGTCCAGACAAATATACAATTCGTCGCTATCAAAAACGTAATGGCGAATATGGCCAACGTTCAAAATTCAATATTTCAAGCCGTGATCAGGCGCAACAAATCATTGAAGCGTTAACCCAATGGACCAAAGATTAACTAGAAAAAGCCGCCTATGAATAAGAGTTTATTGACCAATCTCTGCGCCGCCGTATTGGTTGGCGTAGGTTTAATGCTTGATTCACCTTGGCGTGAGCCAGTGTTAGCTACGGGTATGTTTGCACTTGCCGGGGGCATAACCAACTGGCTGGCGATTCATATGTTATTTGAAAAAGTGCCGGGCTTGTATGGTTCAGGGGTGATTACCGCGCGCTTTGCTGAGTTTCGCACGGCGATTGAAAAATTGGTTATGGAGCAGTTTTTCAATCAGCAAAATCTGGATCGTTTTGTCAGTGAAATGCTGGATGACAAACGTGAAAATCAACTGGATTTTTCTGAAATCATCGATCAAACCGATCTGAATCCGGTATTTGATAATCTGGTCGCCACCATTATGGAATCCTCCTTTGGCAGCATGCTGTCGATGGTGGGGGGAGCCAAAGCACTTAAACCATTAAAAGAGCCTTTTATTCGCAAAATGCAGCAGTCACTCAACGATATTGCCCATAGCGAACATTTTCAGCAGCACCTGCGTGACAAACTCAGCAGTGGACCAGTCAGTGATGATTTATATCGGCAGATCTATGCCATCGTGCACAGTCGACTGGATGAGCTGACGCCACAAATGGTCAAGCAAATGATTCAGGATTTGATCCGTCAGCATCTGGGCTGGCTGGTTGTCTGGGGTGGTGTGTTTGGTGGTTTGATAGGATTGCTGACCAGCTTTTTACCGTTGTGAAACCCTGGGCCGAGAATAATTGCCGCTTATGTGCCGCGCCAGTAGATTTTTATCAACACTGGCGCGGTCGCGATTACTGGCAATGCAATGAGTGTCATGCTGTGCAGATGGATATACAGCATCTGCCGGATCGTGAAAGCGAAACAGCGTTGTATCTGACCCATGAAAATGATGTTAACGATCCGCGTTATCAACAGTTTGTATCACCAATAACTGAAGCCATCCTAAGCCAAATACCGCCAGACAAAATAGGTTTGGATTTTGGTGCAGGTCCTGGGCCCGTTATCAGCAAAATTATCAGCGAAAAAGGCTATCAAACAAAGCTTTATGACCCGGTTTTTCATCCGGATAACAGCGTGTTAGCCGAACAATATGATTTTATTATCTGCTGCGAAGTTATTGAACATTTTCATCAACCGGCATTGGAGTTCGCCCGGCTTAAATCGTTGTTAAATCCCGGCGGAAAATTGTTTTGCATGACTCAACTATTTGAGAACAGCGTCGATTTTGCCAGGTGGCACTACAAAAACGATATCACCCATGTGTTTTTCTATCATCACGACAGTTTGCATTTCATTCAGAAACAATTTGGTTTTAGTTCAGTTGAAGCTAATCAAAGATTAATTACTTTTATTAACTAAATTGTTCGCGTACAGCGGTTAAATGTTGTGCTGGTAATTCGATTACGACGGTAACCGTATCGGTAAATTGCTGATCGACGATGCGGCCGTGAATCTGTTTCAGTTGATATTCCAGCATCTGTAGTTGGCTGTAATCAATCTGCAGGCAAAGCTGCGCCATTTCTACCCATGGTAGTTTTCCGGCGGCATCAATCGCTTGTTTGGCTGCATTGCCATAAGCACGGGTTAAGCCACCAGTACCTAATTTCACACCGCCAAAATAACGAATAACGGCGACCACCGTGTTTATCAAATCCTCGCCTTGTAATGGCGCCAAAATCGGTCGGCCTGCTGTACCGGACGGTTCACCGGCATCAAAAAAACGTTCTGTAATAAAACCTTCTGCTGCGCGGATCCGCCAGGCAAAAGCCAGATGATTGGCTGATGGATGTTGTGCTGCCAATTGTCGCAGTTGTTTTAACGCAGATTGTTCGCTGTCACAAGACATGGCAACACCTACAAACCGCGATTTCTTAATTTCCGATTCGACATTGGACGCCGTGCGTAGAACAAAAAATTGGCTGGACATTTTATTTGCTATAGGAAAATACAGCCCGACAATTTACCATATCGCCATCTTTTGCTCGCGTGCTATGCAGAGCAACGTTTCATTCACCGTTCAATCAATCATCAGGTAATACAGTTTGTCAGAATTAAGTTTTGCAGTTGGCAACGTTGGGTTAGTAACAGCGAGGCCGAGTTAGGTCTGGGTATCATCACCGAAGTCACCGGTAGACGTATCGAAATTGCCTTTCCGGCAGCTGATGAACAGCGCAGTTATGCAGCAAATAATGCGCCTTTAAGTCGAGTCGATTATTCCGTTGGTGAACAAGTTAAAACGCGTAACGGACAACAGTTCACCATCAGTGAAAAACATCCTTTAAATGGCTGTGTGATCTATCAGGGTGAAAGCGCTAGCGGTGAAGCTATCAGCATTCATGAAATGGATCTGGACAGTTATGTGCAGTTTAGTCAGGCCACAGATCGTTTATTTGCTGGCCAAATAGATAAAAACCGTCAGTTTCAATTGCGCCTTCGCACCCATCAGTTTTCCCATCGTTTACATCAATCGCCGGTATTTGGTCTGTTGGGTGCCAGAGTACAATGTCTGCCACATCAGTTTTATATCGCATCACAAATGGCCAATCGTATTTCGACTCGTGTGTTATTGGCCGATGAAGTGGGTTTGGGAAAAACCATTGAAGCCGGTTTGATTATGCATCAGCAAATCCTGCAGGGTCGTGCCAGTCGGGTATTGGTTATAGTGCCATCGGCACTGGTGCATCAGTGGTTGGTGGAAATGCTGCGCCGCTTTAATCTGGCGTTTACGGTAATCGATGCAGAGCGTTATGAAGCGCTGGTTGAATTGGACGAAGGCAATGCGTTTGATAGCGCCCAATTAGTATTAACCGATTTACAGACGCTGGAAGCGCATCCAGCAATGCAACACGATGTATTGCAGGCGAGTTGGGATATGTTGGTAGTGGATGAGGCGCATCATCTGCAGTGGCATGTTGAACAGAGCAGTGAAGGTTATCAACTGGTTGAAAAAATGGCTGGGCAGATTGCTTCGGTATTGTTGTTAACCGCCACGCCTGAACAATTGGGCATGGATAGCCACTTTGCCCGGCTGCGACTGCTGGATCCGGATCGCTATTACGATTTGGGTCTGTTTCGCGAGGAACAGCAGAAATATCAACAGATAAGCCTGTTGCTGGATCAACTGATGGCAGTTGAATCCGCCAGTGAGTTTGCTGCTAACAAAAGCTTAAACAAAGACTTGGCAGGCTATCTGGATAAAACGCTGCTGAAAGCGCTCAGTTCTGCAGACGAATTTGAAGCATCACGTGAACAAGCCAAACAACAATTTCTCGATCAATTCGGCACCGGACGGATTTTATTCCGTAATACCCGCGATACTGTGAAAGGTTTTCCCGAGCGTCAGTTAACAACTTTTCCCCTGGATGCTCCAGAGTCGTTTTCACCGGAAAACAACAGCGAACTTACTCATCTGGTACAACCAGAAACGCTATTAGGCGAAAACTGGCTGGAACTGGATCCACGAGTAGATTGGCTCATTGATTGGTTGAAACAACATCGCGGTGAAAAAACCTTATTAATCACTGCCAATGCTGAAACCGCACAGCAGCTGGAATTACATCTGCGTTTGCAACATGGCGTGCGTAGCAGTGTTTTTCATGAACACATGACTTTGATTAACCGCGATCGCGCTGCGGCATTTTTCGCCGATGATGAAGAGGGTGCACAGATCCTGATCTGCTCGGAAATTGGCAGTGAAGGCCGAAACTTTCAGTTCTGTTCGTATTTAGTGTTGTTTGATCTGCCATTGAATCCGGATCTGTTGGAACAACGCATCGGCCGTCTGGATCGTATTGGTCAACGTAATATCGTTAATATCGTACTGCCGTTTTATCAAAATACTGCTCAGCAACTGTTACTGGACTGGTATCACCAAGGTTTAAATGCGTTTGAATCGGTATGCAAAACCGGCAGTGCATTACGTGAGCAATTTGCCGAGCGACTTGAACAATGTCTGCAAGACCCAGCCGATAAAAAAGCCTTTGCCAAACTATTAAAAGATACCCAACAAGCAGAACAGCAATTGCGTGAAAATCTCAGCCAGGGCCGCGATCGACTGTTGACCATGAATTCTTATGATGAATCTGCTGCAAAAGAAATTCTGATGCAGGTTGATGAAGCCAGCAGTCCACTTGAACTGGCAGATTTTATGGATGATTTCTTTGATGCTTACGGTGTTGAACAGCAGGCCCACAGCGCTGACAGCATTATTCTGCAACGCGGTGATGAATTGCGTAGTGATGAAATTGATCTGCCGGAAGACGGTCTGACGGCAACTATCAACGCGCCCGAGCATTATCCCGTGAAGATATGGCCTTTTTGAGCTGGGAACATCCTTTAGTGTTATCGGCGATGGATGCGGTTATCAGTTCAGATCTGGGTAATACCGCATTTTGTCAGCTGAAAAGTAATCTGGTGCCAGCCGGCAGCCTGTTGTTGGAAGTGGCCTTTGTTATGCACTGTCCGGCACCAAAACAGTTTAATATCACCCGCTTTATACCTGAATCTTATCTGCGGCTCGTCATAGATGAGAAAGGGCGACAATTGGAAGACCAGTTGGCCGAACAGGATATGAACCAAATGGCTGGCCGGATCCCCAAACACACCGCGCAACAAATGGTTCAAGTGGCCCGCGAACGTATTGATTCGCTGATTGATTCAAGCAAAAAAGTAGCCGTCAAACACCAAAAACATTTGATTGAACAAGCGATTGGTAGCATGACGCAGTTGACCAATAATGAAATACAGCGACTGCAACATCTTGCTGAAAAAAATAGTCACATCAAACCAGCAGAAATTGAAGCGATGCAGGCCCAACAGCAGCAACTGCAACAGTTTCTTCAACATGCTGAGTTAAAATTGGATGCGTTACGTCTGATCATCGTGACAGAAGCGGAGTGATCTGCCAAAGTCACGGGTGATAATTACTTCGGAGTAGGGTTTTGATTAAACGTTTGTTACCACCCTTGCTGGTAGTGGCATTAGCCATCGTGATATTCAGCACCTTAATCAGTACCCGCCCGCAAGCTCCTACTCAGGATCGTCCGTCTCAAGCGGTATTGGTGGACACCCAGCGAATAGATTTTGCAGATCTATCGCCGACCTTAACTCTCTATGGCCGTCTCGAAGCGCCGCAGATGGCTAATCTTCGAGCGGCAGTTACTGCAGATGTGCTTGAAGTGCATGTATTTGATGGGCAACAGGTCAAACAAGGTGATGTGTTAATTGAATTGGATCCTCAAGAAGCTCAATTAGCATTAGATCAAGCAGCAGCAGAGCTGGCATTGATTGATGCCCAGATTGCTGCTGAACAGTCTCAACTTAAACGTAATGAAGCCTTATTAAGCACACAGCAGCAGTTGGTGGATTTAGCAAAAGCTGCCGTGAGCCGTGCGGAAAAATTACAACAAAGCCAGTTAAGTTCGCAGGCTTTATTAGATGAATCCATCTCGCTGCAACAGCAGCAAAATCTCACTCTTAAACAACGTCAATTTGATATTCAGGATCATCCGATCCGTATTGCTGAGCTCAATGCCCGACGTCAGCAAGCGCAAGCACAATTAAATCGTGCTGAACTGGATCTCAGCCGTACAGTTATCACCGCACCGTTCGATGGTCGAATCAGCAGTCGACAGATTGCCAAAGGCGATAGGGTGCAGATCGGTGATGCCTTGATGACACTTTATGATATGCAGCAATTGGAATTACGCGCCTCCATTTCACAGCGCTATCTGGTGGATATTTACCCGGTGCTGGAAAAACAAAGTTTGAATGCGACGGCGCAAATTGCCGGACAACAATACCAATTTGAATTACAACGACTTGCTGGCGAAGTGAATGCCAATGCTGCTGGACGTGATGGACTGTTTCGCCTTAAAGGTCAGCCTGGTCCATTAGCCGTGGGTGAATTTGTCAGCGTACAACTTACTTTACCGCCACGGGTTAACAGCATCGCAATTCCTTACAGTGCCTTGTATGGTCTGGATAGGGTTTATCGGGTTCGTGATAATCGTCTTGAAGCCGTTCAGGTCAGCAAAATAGGTGATTATTCGGATCAGGATGGTAAAAGCCGCCTGCTTATTCAAAGCCAGGATTTGCAACAGGACGATGTCATTATTACCACTCAATTACCTAATGCCATCAATGGTTTAGCGGTGAGTGTCAAAGGTGAATAATACGGTGCGACGCGACTTTATCGGCATCTTTGCTCAACATCGTGTCGCTGCGAATTTGCTGATGTTAGTAATGGTGCTTGCCGGGATCTTGTCATTAAATCGTATTAACACGCAGTTTTTCCCGACTTTTGCCTTGGATATCATCACCGTGCGTATCGAATGGCGTGGTGCCAGTGCCGAAGACGTGGCCGAGTCAATAACCCGGCAGGTAGAACAGGAATTACGTAGCGTCGATTATGTAAAGAAAATGACCTCAACCTCCTCTTACGGCATGTCGCTGGTCACCATTGAATTTATTGAAAAAAGTGATATGGGTCAGGCACTGGATCAGGTGAAAGACCGTATCGCTCAGATCCGTAATTTACCTACCGATAGTGAAGAACCTGAAGTCTCCCTGGTTACCAATTATGAAAGTGTGGCGCGAATCCTGATTACCAGTGAAACAGGTGACTTAGCTTCACTGCGTTACCTTGCTCATGATATCGAGCATGAACTGCTGGATCGCGGCATTTCCCGAATTAATATCAGCGGGTTGCCGCTGGAAGAAATTGCTATTCAACTGGATAAATCCAAATTAGAGGCATTAGGGCTGGATCTGGATCAGGTTGCTGATCGTATCGCTCAACTAAGTCAGGATCTGCCCGCCGGTGAGATTGGTAATGATGAAAGCACACGGCAGATCCGTAGTCTGGATCAAGGACGAGGTGTGCAGGCATTTGCCGATTTTGCCTTGCAGTCAGACTTTGCCAGTGGCTTAGTCAAACTGGAAGATGTGGCAACCATTGAACGAAGGCCATTACGTAAACAGATGAGCCTGTTCTACCAGGGACAACCCGCTATTGAGCTGGAATTGCAACGCACTGAAAATGCCGATTCGTTAAAAAGCGCCCGTATTCTTGAAAAATGGCTGGACGAAAAAGCCGGTAGTTTGCCTGAAGGCGTAAAGCTGAAAGTCTATGATGCCAGTTGGCAGCTCATCAAAGAACGCATCAATCTGCTTTTGAAAAACGGTCTGGGCGGTTTGTTTCTGGTTTTGGGAATTCTGTTTTTGTTTTTGCATGGCCGGGTGGCATTCTGGGTAGCGGTTGGTATTCCGGTGTCGTTTATGGCGGCTTTAGCCGTGTTATATGCGTTGGGCGGCAGTATTAATATGATTAGCTTGTTCGGGCTGATTATGTCGCTGGGCATTATCGTTGACGATGCGATCGTGGTCGGTGAGGACGCGTTTGCCCATTATCAGGGTGGCGAGCCTTCTCTCACAGCGTCAGAGGGTGGAGCCAGGCGTATGTTGGCACCGATTCTGTCATCTTCGTTGACCACCATTTCATCATTTATTCCATTGATGCTGATAAGTGGGGTGATAGGCAATATTCTGTTCGATATTCCGTTTGTAGTGATCTGCGTGATTATTGCTTCGTTGATTGAGTGTTTTCTGATTCTTCCCGGACACTTACGCCATAGTTTTCACAATATTCATCACGCTAAACCGTCGGCAATTCGCGCCCGATTAGACAATGCCTTTAATTATCTGCGCGATGATTTATTCCGACCATTGGTGACGCAGGCGGTGAAAAACCGCGGTTTAACCGTCAGTGTGGCGATGGCCTTGTTGATAATCAGTTTTGGTCTATTAGCCGGCGGTCGCATTGCCTTTAATTTTTTCCCGTCACCAGAAGGCACCACGGTGTTAGCCAATGCGCGATTTGTCGCTGGCACACCGCGCAGTGAAGTCGATAAATTTCTGCAACATATTTCCGCCACATTAGAGCAGACCGATCAGCAATGGGAACAGCCATTAGTCGATGTAGCGACCAGTAAGTTAGGTGCTGCGGGAACAGCAGGAGGCATGTCCGAATCGCAGATTGATGATCGATTTGCTTCAATGCAGGTAGAGCTGACTTCTCCCGATCAGCGTGATGTGCGTAATCAAACCTTTATTAATGCCTGGCGCGAGAAGATTGTGCTGCCAGCCGGTATCGAGACGTTTACCATTTCTGAACGTCGTGGCGGACCGCCGGGAAGTGATATCGATATCCGTTTGACGGGAGGTAATACCGATGTGCTCAAAGCTGCTGCCAAAGAGGTGATTGAAGCCTTGCAACGTTATCCGGGCGTCAGTGCCATTGAAGATGATCTGCCTTATGGACAGTCGCAGTTGATTTACCGACTGAAGGATCAGGGGAAGGTGTTGGGATTAACCGTTGAAGATGTCGGTCGTCAGCTAAGAGCAGCTTATGACGGACGACTGGTGCAGATCTTCCAGGACGGTGATGATGAAGTTGAAGTGCGGGTGATGTTACCGGATATTCAACGAAACACTCAGGCATCACTGGATGCCTTTATGATCCGTTTACCCGATGGTGGTAGTGTGCCACTTGAATCGGTAGTGCATTTTGATGCAAGGCGCGGCTTTGATGTGTTGCGTCATACCGATACTCGTTTGGCAGTGCATGTGACGGCTACCGTTGATAGTCTGGTCACCAACAACAATACGATTTTGGCTGATTTACAATCGGAGTTTTTACCTGATCTGACCTCTCGTTATGGCATTCAGGTTGTGTTTGAGGGCAGGGCGGAAGAGCAGGCCGATACCATTGGTGATATGAAACAAGGTGTGTTGCTGGCATTTGCATTGATCTACATTATTCTCGCCTGGGTATTTGCTTCCTATGGTTGGCCACTGGTGGTGATGACTGCGATACCTTTTGGTTTGATCGGTGCGTTGGTAGGTCATTGGTTATTAGGCATCGATCTGACCATATTGTCGTTATTTGGCATTTTTGGTCTGTCGGGCATTGTGGTAAACAATGCGATTATCCTGGTCACCTTTTTCAAAAATTTACGTCAAAAAGGCCTTGATACGCAAAACGCCATTATCGAAGCTTCGGTATTACGGTTGAGAGCGGTGCTACTGACATCACTTACCACGATCGGTGGTTTAACACCTTTATTATTTGAAACCTCACCGCAGGCACAGTTTTTAATTCCAATGGCCGTCTCTATTTCATTCGGCCTAATGTTTGCCACTATATTAGTGTTGCTGGTAATTCCGGCCTTATTGTCTTTTCATGAGAGTATTGCTGACTATATGGCTAATCTTCGTTCCGGCAAACCACAACCAGAATAAGGATAGTGTGATGAAGCGACATGTTGTTGGTTTAATGATTTGGCTTGCTGTGGGTAGTGTCAGTGTGGCTGATGAGGCTGCTGCGGTCACGTTGAAAACGCTGACAGATTATGTGTTTACTCATCATCCGGCACGCCAGGCAGAAGCCAGTATGGATGCGTTGGCCGAGAGTCGTTTAGCCTTGGCAGGGCAACTATTTGCTGAGCCGTTAAGTTTATCGGTGAATCATTTTAATGATGTGATTGGCAGTGGCGATGGATTACAGGAATGGGAAAGTGCGATAGAGATGCCCATCTGGCTGCCTGGAGAGAAACGCCAGCAACAAAATCTGTCACGTCATCTTGCTGCAGAAGTTCCGTATTATCAGCAACGTATCCGTTTAGATGCGTCGGCTCAGGTGAGAGAACATGTCTGGCAGGTGATGCTCTCTGCAGCTAAAGTTCGTCATGCCGAAGTGTTGCAGGAAAACTCAGAGAATTTACTGAAAGACGTAAAAAGTCGAGTTGAGGGTGGTGATTTAGCTGATTCCGAAGCTTTACTGGCCCAAACGCATTATCTGGAAATGCAGTCACAACTTGCCTCGGCCAAACTGGATTTGCAACAAAGCCTAAACCAATACCAATACCTGACCGGGCAGCAAGTGTTACCAGACGAAATTGAAGAAAGTCTGCCTGAATCCACGGAAATTCATCGTGATCACCCATTATTGGCAGAACTTGAGCAACAAATCGCCAGACAGCGCAGTGAAGTCGCCAATGCCCGTTATGATAATGCGCGCCATCCAAGTTTATCTGTTGGCATTAAACGGGAACGTGATGAACACGCCGATCCTTACAACAACAGTATCGGTGTCGGAGTGAGTTTTGCTTTGAATGATGCCCGATATCAGCAACCGGCTATTGCTGCTGCAAGTCGCCAATTGGCCGATTTGCAAATTGCCCAGCAACAGCAGCTTCGGCAATTGGAAGCTGCTTTACTTGCAGCTATGGATAGACTGAACAGTTTGCAACAACGACAAGAGATGTTGAAACAGCAGTTTGATGTCAGTCAGCAATATGTTTCGATGCAGCAACGCAGTTTTGATATGGGCGGTATTGATTTAACGACATTGTTACGCAGTCAGGAGGTCACCAACACCCATCGACATCAACTGCTGCAATTACAAATTGAGATTCAGCAGCAAATTGCACAGATTAATCAGATAGCGGGTCGAACACTGTAACCATCTTTTTTACACAATTATCTGCTGGTTCCCATTTCGACTCGCATTCTGGCAGTCAGATCTTCCCATAACGATAATCTTGAAGCATCACCGACCCGTTGTCCCTCACCACGTGATTTGGCTAACCATAAGCCTGTACCGTTAAAGCTATAAACTGGGATCAAATCCTGGCGGCGATTGGCTGGTTGGATTTCACTAATTAGATTATCCAAAACCAGCGGGATCGCCCGTCTATTTTCAAAATAGGTCAATACCATGTGTGCCTGATTTAGATTTACGGCTTTAACATAGGTGATACGCAGTTTATCTTCATTCACACCGAGTTGTTTCAGGGTGAAATATTTGGCAATGGAATAATCTTCACAATCACCAGCGCCTAATGACAGCATTTCAATCGGTGTAGCCCAGTAATCTTCTTGATTCCACAACACAATATCATCGACAAACATAACGTTATTGTTGAAAAAATCATTAACCGCAGTCAGTTTCTCCAGCTCCGGCAAATCTTTACCTTCCAGCATTAATGTTTGCCATGCTTCAACTCGCTGTCTGGCATCGCTATCAAAGTCTCTTTCAATCTTTTGCAGTAACGCATCTGAAATCAGTAATTCGGCTAAAAGCGGGACTGAAAATGGCAGCAACCATGCAAGCATGGCAGCTATAACAATGGGCTTTAGCCGATGTAACATTGATTAACGACTGATCCCGAATAAAGCCGCTTGCTGTAACCACAGGAAGTCTTCTTCGTCTTGAACGCCTTCGGCCAATACACGCACTTCAATTAAACGGGCAATTTCTTGAATAATATCCAGCAGGTCAGGTTTACTGGTATTGCTACGAATTTCGGTGGTTAAATCACGGGCCAGACGAATGTAATCAATATGCAGATCTTTAAGCAGATTGACCGGAATGACATCACTGCTATAACGTTTCAGCAGACTATGAGCACCTAACTGTCTGACAAAAATACTGAAGTTAGTAAAGGTTTCCAGATCTTTGGCTGCGGCATATGCTGTCACGCTGAAGGCTAACAGGGCAGGGGAAATACCTGACTGAATGACTTCTCTAGCAAGCCATTGACGGAAATCGAGTGAGGCAATCGAAGTCAAAGAAAGATTGACGGTAACGGGGGCTGGATCTGTTTCTGCAGACATCAGTTTTAACACTTTCTGTACCAGATGTTTATCCAGCGTTTCGACCAGATCAAATGCTTCAGCCATAGAGAAAAATGTGCCGATTGGCAGCAAATCACCGTTTGCATCGCGAACTTCGGTAAAGGCTTCACGCATGACCAATGTCGGTTTGGCGGTATCACTGTAGTTATAAGCTTGGTTGGTAAAGGTGATAACAGCTGCATCGGTTTTAATCACTTGTTCGATGGTCGCTTTCCAGCTCATTTCAGTCATCGAACTGAGTGTATTTTCTTTCAGATAAAACGCATTGGCTTCAATCAAACGTGCCTGTTCATAGGCTTCAACCAGCGCCGGGATCATTCGTTCAAATTCACTGCTGCGCTCAAAAGAAACAATACCCATATGCAGCAAATCAGCGTGTTCATAATGCTGACCTATGGTGTTAGCCAGGGCTTGAATCTGTTCTGCAACCAAAGTGATGTCATCAATATTGCTGTCAGTTGTCAGCACAGCAAACTCAGAACCATACCAACGGTAACAGCGTAAATGAGCAAACGGTAATTGCTCTAACTGCGAGGCGAAAGTTTGCAGTAATTCATCTACCGCTTGCTTGCCATGATTTTTCACAATGGCACTCAAATCATCGAATTTAATGTAGATAACGTGGCCGAATTCGCCAATCGACAATGACTGTTTGACGTCTACATTAAAGGTTTGTTGATTTAATAAATGAGTTAACGGGTCACGGTTGAGATTGTCGTTCAGCTTATCGAGGCGGGTATTTAAGTGATAAATGGTTTTGCCGATTTTGCTCGACATGCTATTCATTGATTTGGCGACTGAACGCACTTCTTTGGTCCAGGGTAAATCTTCGATAACGGTAAATTTACCGGCAGAAATATCATCTGCTTGTTCGGTAATGGCTTTTAATGGACGAAGCGTCATTCTTAAAACAATTAACAACAGCAAAATAGCGCCTAGCAGAATCAACAAGGAAAACTTCAGTGTGGATTTAAATTGTTCATAAAGTTTCAGGTAACCATAACCTGGATTACTGGTGACCTGCAATGTGCCGGCAATATTCCAACCGGTACTGATTTCACTGGTTGCGGTAACTGTTTCAATCGGTAAGATATTGATTAGCCAACTTGGCACACCTTTGACTTCATCTGGATTGGTCAGCCGAACCAGCTCATTATCATCGACATCCAATAACCGCATTTCCTTGTAGTAGCCGGTATCAAAAATCGCGTTCATCATGGTTCGCAGAATAGGATCGTTCTCATCTGCCATATGCGGGCTGAGTGATAGACCGAGAGAGGTTGCGGTGTCTTGTACATGCACTTCCGATTCACCTTGCAGATAACTACGGATATTGTCCATGCTCATGACAAAATTTACTGAGAACACAATCAGAAAAATCAGCGTTAGCAAGATAAGTAATTGTTTTGATAAAGACATAAGATACAACCTCAATATGAAAGGCATCATCAGGCTGGAATCAGCATGAGACAGGCGTTTTGCAGCATCATCCAGTAATCGGGCTAACATTACCTGTGCATCAAGCGTCAGGCAAGTTAAATCCTGTGTTATTCGGCAAATTCAGGGGGATTGTGCTTTTGTTTTTGGCATTGCATTGATACGATCTTGCATCCTCTCTTGAAGGTAGCCTTCTGATGTTCGTTGTAATGGCGCAAATGGCCATATTAATTGCTTGTGGCACGCTTTGGCAGGCATTGGCACCTAAACATATTCCGGCGCTGGCACATCGTCGGGCGCTAACCGATCTGGTGTTTTACATTCTGCTACCGGCTATGGTTATTGACGTGATCTGGCAAACCCCGCTTGATATAAGCTCAATAAAGATTTCGTTATTGGCGATGAGTGGTTTGGCGACAGCGGCGTTAGCAATCTGGTTAGTGCTAAAAACGATTCCAGTGAGCAACGCCCAAAAAGGCGCATTGATTTTGGCCGCGACATTTCCCAATGTGACTTATCTGGGCTTACCGGTATTGGATCAAGTGCTTGGCAGTTGGTCGAATGCGATTATTCTGCAATATGATTTATTTGCCTGTACCCCGGTGTTGATGACGGTCGGAATGTTGATGGCAGGTTATTACGGCAGTCATGATCAATCGTCACACGCTTTAAAAAGCCTGGCTAAAATTCCGCCGCTTTGGGCAGTGACCATCGCCGTAATATTAAATTTACTCGATGTACAACGTCCGGAAATTATTCATTCCGCGTTGCAAACATTGTCAGGTGGGGTAGTCCCGCTCATGTTAATTGCTTTGGGCATGAGTATTCGTTGGCATAGTCTGCGTTTGAATCTGTTACCACTGTTATTGCCGGTGGTGATTATTACCCTGTTTATTGCTCCGGCGGGAGTGTGGTTGGTGACTCAGATGCTGAATCTACCAACCGAAATCATGACCACGGTGATTTTATCGGCGGCCATGCCAACAATGGTATTTGGAATTGTGATTTGTGAACGTTATGGTTTGGATACGTCGCTTTATGCCGCAGCAGTGACATTAACCACTTTGCTGAGCATGGCGAGTTTGCCGCTTTGGTTTTACTGGATCAGTTGATTCGTCCAGACAAAACCAGCTTGGTCGATGGCTTGTTTAATTAACTGCATGGCTTGTTCAACCTCAGCAGCTTCACCACGCAAACTAAATTCAATATGTGGTGGATCACCCAGATGCGGCAGGCTGGATAATTTCAATTGTGGATAATCATTTACGATTTGATTCATCACCGGTAATAAATCTGACTCACG